>JAYVLI010000020.1:0-75417 GCA_043759535.1 Betaproteobacteria bacterium
CGGCTTGCGACTCAAAACTCTCGTAGACCGAGAAACCAAACACAAACGGGTAACCCGAGGCCAGGCAGCTTTTCATCTGCGCCGGGCTTTGTATCAGGCGGCGGTAGGTCAGCGCCTGGTGGGCCAGCGCTTTTTTGTAGCAGGCCGCCGTGGGCTTGTTCTTGAACTTGGCGATGTCGTAAGGCCAGGCCAGCTCGTCACACACCCCCAGCTGGGCAATGCTCTTGACGCCGTCGCGGATCATGGCGCCCGAATCAACGCCCACTGTGCCCTCCATCACCCGCTCGTTGTAGTAGATGAACAAGCGCGACGGCATGAAGGTCTTGGCCGCGCCCTGCTTCATCTGGTTGAAGCGGTGCGCATTGCCGATGGCATTGGCAGTGCAACTGCCCAGCTGGCCTTGGTCTACCACCGGTGGGCACTTGGGCCGCAAATCCACCTTGGCCGGCATCTTGGCCTGCACCGACGCGACCGCCGCAAACATGTGGTCACGCTGGTCGGGCAGGTCAGGCACCCAGCCGTAGTGGACGTTGGTTCTTTGCATGGCGGGTCTCCTGGGGCGTGCGCGCCATGGCGCCGGTGGTTGAGCGCACAGGGTACGCCGCCACCACGGCGCGCCTTGCCGGTTTACCAGCCGCCGCCGTCTGAGCCACCATCGGACCCGCCGTCAGACCCGCCGTCCGACCCCGCATCGGCGCCGCCCCAGCCGTCACCGGTGCCCACGTCGATGTCGCGCTGTTGCAGGTCACGGGCAGCGGTGTTGGCGCCGGCGTTGTCAGGGTAGAGGCCGCTGCCCAGCCCACCGTCAGCCGCATTGCCGGGGGGCGCCAACGGCGACGGGTTGCTGCTGCGGTGGCCCTCAAACAAGCGCTCGGCCAGCATGCCGGCAGCCACGCCACCGGCCACCGCCATGCCGGTGCCCAGCATGCCCCCCGGCATGCCGCTACGCGCTGGTGCGGCCCAGCCACCAGGCGCTTGTGGCGCGCCGTAGCCCGCTTGCTGGGCAGACACCGCCAGGCCACCAAAACCGTTGCCAGCGGGCGCTGCGGTGGCCATCGTTGCGGCTGCATTGGTGAATTGACCGGCAGGGCTGTTGCCCACCGGCTGGGCTGCTGTGCGCCGCGCCGCGATCAGCCGCCAAGCCAGCCAGGCCGCCGCGCCACCACCCAGCGCCCAGGCCCAACCGGGCACGGCTGGGCCGGGCGCAGGCATCGCCTCGGCGCGTGTACTGGGGCTGCTGATCTCCGAACGCTGCTGGGCAGGCGCGGCGCTGGTGGCAGCCGGTGGGCTGCTGCGCGACCGCCGGGCGGCGGCCCGCTCACGCTCCAGCATGTTCTCAAAGGCGTGGAACTTCTCAGGCACAGTGAACTTGATGGCCGGGTCAATGGCCTTGGCGCGTGCCAGCTCAGCCGCAGCCGGATCAAAACGCTGGTTGTGCGCCAAGATTTCAGCGTAGAGGTAATGCGCCCTGGCACTGCCGGGCTTGGCACTGACCACCTCGGCCATCATGGTTTCAGCCTGGGCATGGTTGCCGCGGGTGATCTCGGCCTGCACCGCGTCCACCGTGGGCAAGGCCCAGGCCGGGCTGGCCAGCCAGCAGGTGGCGGCCAACATGCCAGCGGCCACAGCAGGCGCAAAACGAGCGGCAGAACAGACAGCGAAGCGGGGTGGGTTGCGCATCTGGAATCCTGTGAAAACGAGTGCGCAGTAAATGGCGCCAATTGGCCAAAACCCAAGGCCCTGGCCTCAACCGTCAACTGACAACCGTCAACTGACAACAGCGGCGCAGGCGCTCAGCGGTGATGCCGGCCGCCGTACCAGCCACCACCACGCAGCACCACCGCCGGCCAGGGGTTGATGTAGACCGACGGGCCGTAATAAGCGCCAGGCGCGGCGTAGTAGCCCGGCGCCACCACAGTTGGTGCCACCACATAACGCGGCGCGGCGTACACCACCCGGGGGGCCACCTCGTCATAAACAACGGTGCTGTCGCCCAGCACCGGCGAGGCCGCTTGCTGCCATGTGGCCGACGGCGCCAGATACGTGCTGCCACTGCGCAGCGGCGCGGCGGGCGCCATGCTGCCGGTGGCGGCCACGCTGATGTCCAGCGCAATGCGGTTGCCCGGGTCTTGCGCCATGCGGGTGCTGCGGCGCACACCCTGGTAGTCATAGACCACGTCATAGCCCACAACACGGTTGTCGTACTGGGTGACATTGCGGCAGCGCTGGGCCACCGCATTGACTGGCGGGTTGTTGTTGGCCTGCACCTGGTCACCCACTGCCGCGCCAGCCACCATGCCCAGCCCGGTGGCCACGGCCTGGCCAGCACCGCCACCAAACTGGTAGCCGATCACCGCCCCGGCAATGGCGCCCAGCACCGCGCCGGCGCCGTTGCCGGGGGCCTGCACGGCCACGGGTTCGTCGTTGCACAGGCGCTGGAACACCGGCGTGGCGGCCTGCACCGAGGTGACGGACACCACCGTGCCGTATTCCACCGCCCAGGCACTGCTGGCGGCGGCCAAGGCCAGGGCGGCGGCGAGGGCTTGTTGTGTCAATCTGCTTGCCATGTGCTGTCTCCAGAGGTAGCCGCAACCACAGCGGTCGAATCCGATTGAACGCCGCATTGGCCAGTTTGGTTGAGCGGGCAATGTAAAGAAATGCAGACACATGCCAGGTCAGGCATCAGGTGCGCAGCCCGGGCACTTGCTGCAGCAGCCGCACCAGCGCCGCCACATCGGGGTGCCAATGGCGGGCGGTCAGTGGCTGGGCCTGGCGCCGCGCCAGTGTTTGCAGCGGCGTGGGCAGTTCTTCAGCCAGCGGCATCTCGGCACCACCCACCAAGATGGGGAACACCCGCACCGCAGCGTCGCGCAGGCAGGCCGCCACCTCGTTGCGCACCCAGTCGTCGTCCAGATCCAGCCGGCGGCGCTGGCGCTTGTCGGTGGCGCCCAGCCAGCCCGGGCCGATCACCACCAGCACCGCCGCACATTCGGCCAGCGCCTGCTGTAGCGAATCAGCAAAGTCGCTGCCTGGCACGATGCTGGCGTGGTCCAGAAACACCTGGTTGTCGGCGCTGAAGCGCTGCCGCAGGTCGTCAGCCAGCCGGCCCACGGCGTGTTCGCTGTCCTCGCGGCGGTAGCTGATGAAGATGCGCTTGCGGGTGGCGGTGGGTGCGGTTGCAGGCGGGGTTGCAGATGGCGGCTTGTTTGGCGCGGCATCGGCTGGGGTCAGCGCGGCCGCTGTGAAGGCCGGCAGGGCGGCACCGGCGTCGACGGGCTGGGTTTCGAGCTGCTTGAGCAGTTGGCCAATCTGCGCAGCCAGTTGGGCCACCATCTGCATCAAGTGGCGTTTCCCTGCGTCGTCCAGTGGCGCGCTGGCCAGCCAAGGCCTGTCGCTGTCGGGCCGGTGGGCCGGATAGCCCAAGACATCCACCAGTTGTGCCGGCATTTGGCTGCGCTCCACCGGCTGGAGCAGGACCGGGAAAATCCGGCTGAGCCGGCCGCCGTCAACCGGTGGGGCCTGGCGCGCAAACAGCTCCAGCTCACGCCGGCACCAGCCCGAGGCCAGGTAAGCGGGCGAGACCAGCGCCACCATCACCGCGCTGTCGGCCAGCGCCTGCGCATGTTCCTCCGCTGCGGGGGCATCGCCGGACAAGCGCCTGTCGTACCAGACCCGCGTCTTGCGGCCCAGGCGCTGCATCAGCATGGTTTCGAGCATTTGCACCAGTTGTGGCGCCCAGCCAATACCACCATCAACCAGCGGTTGCGCATCCAGCGTGCTGGCACTGACAAAAACATCATTTCTGAAGCGGCGCGGCTGGTCCATGCGGTGGGCTCCACGGGCTGGCGGGTGTTGCGCGATGGTAGGGCGGCAGGTGGCCGGCGCACACCCCACCGAACACGCCGCAACACACCCCGCAGAATGCCCGCATGCACAACCTGCCATGCCATATCCCCCGCAGCCCCGCCGCCCTGGCCTTGCTGTGTACCGCGCTGCTGTTGCCCGGCTGCGCCAGCACAGCGCCAGGCCCCACCCTGTTGCTGCTGGGCGAGGTGCATGACAACGCGGCCCAGCATGCGCTGCGGCTGCAGGCCGTGCAGCGCCTACTGGACAGCGGCGCCCGGCCGGCACTGCTGATGGAGCAGTTTGACCGCGAGCACCAGGCCGATATCAACCGCCTGCTGCAAGCCGTGCCGGCGATGGACACCGGTGGTGCCGAGCGTGACGCCCCGGTGGACGCCCTGGTGCGGCTCGGTGAATTGGGCCGACAGGCCGGCGCCGGCTGGGACTGGCCGCTGTACCGGCCCTACCTGCACTTGGCGCTGCAGTACCGGCTGCCGGTGGTGGCGGCCAATGTGTCACGCACGGACGCCCGGCTGGTGATGCAGCAAGGCCTGGCAGCACGCGGCTTCAACGCCGATGTGCCGGCCGACATCCAAAACGCGCAGGCCGAGGCCATCGTGCAAAGCCACTGCGGCCAGGTGGACGCGGCGCTGGCCGGCCGCATGGCCTGGGCCCAGGTGGCGCGTGACCAGTTCATGGCGCGCAGCATCAGCGCCCATGCCGACCGTGGCGTGCTGCTGCTGGCCGGCAACGGCCATGTGCGCAAGGATGTGGGCGCGCCACGCTGGCTGCCCGCCGGCCTGCAGGCACGCAGCCAGGCGGTGGGTTATCTGGAGGCGGGTGACGCGTCAGCCGCAGCGTTTGATGTGGTGGTGTTCACCGCCGCCCAGCCGCGCAGCGACCCGTGCGCGGCGATGGTGGCACCGGCCGCCAAGCCGCTGTCCAGCGCCACCACCACAGCAACACCCACCACAACGCCCACCGCCCGCCCCTGACCTGCAACCATGCAAAAAGCCCTGCACACATCCCTGCTGACAATGCGCCATCTGCTGCTGACCGCAGGCCCGTTTTTGCTGCTAGCCGGTGGCCTGCTGCTGCTGGCTTATGTGGCGTTGCAGCCCAACCCGCCCAAACATGTGGTGCTGGCCACCGGGGTGGACCAGGGCGCCTATGCCGAGTTTGGCAAGCGTTATGCCGAGCAGCTGAAAAAACACGGCATCACCGTGACGCTGCGCAGCACCCAGGGTGCGGCCGACAACCTGGCCCTGCTGCGTGACCCGGCGTCGGGTGTGGACCTGGCGTTTGTGCAGGGCGGTGCGGACGACGGAACGGCCAGCATCAGCAGCCCCGACACCGAGCAAGCCGCCACGCTGGACGCCGGCCTGGTGTCCCTGGGCAGCGTGTTTTTTGAGCCCGTGTGGCTGTTTTACCGCCAAGACAGCGCGCAGCGCCTGGCGGGCCAGCCCACGCTCACCAGCCTGGCCCAACTGGCGGGTGCCAAGCTCAACATCGGTGCTCCGGGCAGTGGTGCGCCGCCGTTGCTGCAGCGCCTGCTGGCGGCCAACCACATCCAGGCCAGCACGGTGCAACTGCTGCAGCAACCCACCACACCGGCGGTGGTGGACTTGCTGGGCGGCAGCATTGACGCCATTGCGCTGGCCTCAGCCCCCGAGGCGTTGATGGTGCAAATGCTGCTGCAAACCCCCGGCATCGCACTGTTTGACTTTGCCCAGGCCGAGGCCTATTCGCGCCGCTTCCCCTTCATCAGCGCAGTGCGGCTGCCGCGCGGCGTGGTGGACCTGGCACGCGACCAACCGGCCGCCGACGTGCATTTGGTGGCCCCCACCGCCACCCTGCTGGCGCGTGACAGCCTGCACCCAGCGCTGGTGCAGTTGTTTGTGCAGGCGGCGCAGCAGGTGCATGGCGGCGCGGGTTGGTTTCAGCGCAAAGGTGATTTCCCCAACGCCGGCAATACCGAGCGACCGCTGGCGCCCGAGGCGCAGCGTTTTTACCGCAATGGTGTGCCCTGGCTGCAGCGCTACTTGCCGTTCTGGCTGGCCAACCTGGCCGACCGCATGTGGCTGGCCCTGCTGGGCATCGTGGCGGTGCTGATCCCGCTGGGCCGGGTGCTGCCGCCGCTGTATGAGTTCCGCATCCGCTCACGCGTGTTCCGCTGGTATGCACGGCTGCGCGCGGTGGAGACCAACCCCGAGCGGCAGGCGCCCGCCGCGCTGTTGGCCGAGTTGGACGAGATCGAGGCCCACGTGGGCCAGATCAGCGTGCCGCTGAGCTATACCGACGAGCTGTACGCGCTGCGCAGCCACATCCAGATGGTGCGCCAGCAGGTGCAGGCGGGTGAGGGCGTGCTGGCACCGCGTTGACGGGCAATGCGGGCGGCTGCGGCGCTGGCCTGCGGCTGTGCGGCGATGGTGCAGGCGTCACAAGCGCAGCGGGTACTGGTCACAGCGCAGGGCGGCGTGGCGTGCCGACACTGGCGGCCAGCCTGCAGCACCACCGCAGCACCACCACCACCGCCCCGCCGGAGCCACCCATGCACACCAGCCCCCAAGCCACCACCTCAGGCGCCAGCGATGCCGCCTTGAACGACGCCGTTGAAGCCGTGCTGGCCGCCGCGCTGGAGGCCGAATGGGCGCAGCCGCGCCAGACTGTTGTGCCCCTGCTGCTGACCCTGCTGACGGGTGTGCTGGCGCTGTGTTTTGCCCTGCTGCTGACAGCGGGGGCGACCGGCACCTTCTGAGCCACCACGCCACTGGCGCAGGGCCAACCCGGCCGATCAAGCCTGCCGGCGCGCCCGGTACAACATGTCCAGCGTGATGTGCCGCACTTCGGTTTTGCTTTGCGCGATGTGGGCACGCAGCAGGCGCTGGGCCTCGTCACCCCGGCGGCGGGTGATGGCGCGCAGGATGCGGGCATGCTCGTCGTAAGTGGCTTCGATGCGGGCGGGTTGGGTGAAATCAAGCCGCCGGATGATGCGGATGCGCTCGGTGATCTCGCGGTGGACCCGCGCCATCTCGCGGTTGCCACTGCCCTGCACCAGCAGGCTGTGAAATTGCTCATCCAGCCGGCCCACAGCGGCGCTGTCTTGCAGCCGCTCGGGTGGCGGCGCCAGCCACACATCTGCCAATGCCTGCAGGGCCGGCCGCTCGGTGGTGCTGGCCAAGCCGTGGGCGGCATGGCATTCGATCAGCACACGCAGGTCGTACAGCTCATCAAACACATCAAAGTCCAGCGGCGCCACCTGCCAGCCGATGCGCGGGATGACCTGCAAAAAACCCTCGCGCTCCAGTTGCTGCAGGGCCTGGCGCAGCGGTGTGCGGCTGACTTGCAGGCGCTGCGCCAGCTCGCTCTCGCTGCAGCGCTCACCGGGCATCAGCGCAAAGTCGAAGATCAGTTGTTTGATCCGGGCATGGGCCTGGTCGGCCAGGGTGGTGGGCAGGGCGGAGGCACTGGCCGGGAGCATGGGCAAGGCAGGGGCAGATGACATGGCAGGCCGGATGCTACGCAGTCGGGTGGCGTGGTGGCCGGGCCTGGCCTTGCACGGGGCTGCAGCGCGGCGCGCCGGCCTAGCCTGCCGCCAGCCAGGCGCGCCAGCCGCCGTGGGCGCTGATGTCCTGGGCGCCCACCAGGCCGGCGCCCTCGCAGATGAAACCTTTGACCCAAGACCCATCGGCCAATTGCACCGAGCCCAGGCCCAGCGGTGGTGGGATCAGCGCCAGGAATGACCCCAGCTCGGCCAGCGGCATGTCGTAGACCTCCACCACGATGGCCACACCGGGCTGGGCTGCACCGGCCGCCACCCGCGCCAAACCCGGTTTGGGCGGGCTGGTGGCGGGCAGTGCAAACAACCGGTACTGCGGCGCGGTGTGGGTGCTGGCACGCAGGCGGCAGCCACGCGCCACCAGTTGGCTGTGCAGCGGCATGCCGGCCAGGTGCGCGCCCACCACCGCCAGCGCCAGCGTGGGCGCAGCGGCCGGCAGCGCGGGTGCGCCAGACGGCAGCGGCACAGGGGTGGTGTCGGCCGGCAGCGCGGTGCGCAAGTGGCAACCCAGCGGCTGAGCGCGGGCGGCCTCCCAGCGCAAACCCAGGTCCACCAGCGCGGCATCACAACCACCGGGGGCGATGAAGGTGACACCGAATGGAAGCACGGGCGGCAGCTTGCTGCCGCCGGCCATGCCATGCGCCATGCCACTCGGCACCGCCAGCGCCGCCTGGCCCAGCAGGTTGACAAAGTTGGTGTAACGGCCCAGCTCGCTGTTGCGTTGCACTGGCTCGGCCGCCACCGCAGCCCGCGTTGGGCAGGTGGGCGCGGTGGGCACCATCAGCACATCGATCTGCTGCCACAGCGGCGCCACCTGCTGGCGCAGCGCCTCCAGCATGTAGCGGGCGCGAAAGGCGTCCACCGCCGCAATCCCCGTCGCGCGCTGGATGACTTGCAGCACGGTGGCATCCAGTTGCTCGGGGCTGGCATCCACCAAGGCTTGCACCACGGCATAACGCTCGGCCACCCAGGGGCCGTCGTACAGCAGCTTGGCCACGGCGTGCAGCGGCGCCATGTCCACCGGCACCACCGTGGCACCCCAACGGTGAAGTTGAGCGACTGCGGCGTCAAACGCCAGGTCATAACCCAGCGCTGCATCACAGCCCGGTGTGGCCGGCACACCCACCCGCAGCGGCGCACCGGTGCGGCCCAGCCAGGGCGGCTGCGGCGTGGCGCTGTGGAAGACCGGCTCGTCACCGGCGCCCTCCATCAGCGCCATCACCCGGGCGGCGTCGGCCACCGTCAGCGCAAACACCGACACCACGTCCAGCGTGCGGCAAGCCGGCAGCACACCGGCCATCGGCACACTGCCGGGCGTGGGTTTGAGGCCCACCAGGTTGTTGAAACCCGCCGGCACCCGGCCTGAGCCGGCCGTGTCCGTGCCCAGCGCAAACGGCACCAGCCCCCGCGCCACCACCGACGCCGAGCCCGAGCTGCTGCCACCACTTGCATAGGCCGCATCAAAGCTGTTGGGTACCTCGCCATACGGTGAGCGGGTGCCCACCAGGCCGGTGGCAAATTGGTCCAGATTGGTCTTGCCCAGCAGCACCGCGCCAGCCGCCATCAGCCGCTGCACCACCGTGGCGGTGTGGCTGGCGGTGTGGGCAAAGGCCGGGCAGGCGGCGGTGGTGGGCAGGCCGGCCACGTCGATGTTGTCTTTGACGGCAAACGGCACGCCGTACAGCGGCAGAGTGCTTGGATCAAGCCCGGCCAGGGTGTCGAGCTGGGCGCTGACAAACGCCGCGCTGCAGCGGTGGATCCAGGCCGGGTCATCCGCCGGCAGGCTGGCCAGCAGCGGCAGCAGCACATCCACCGGGCGGGCGCCGGCGGCATAGGCGGCGCGCCAGTCGGCCAGGGTCAGAGGCGGCATTGGTGTCACCTTGGGCAAGATCACGTTGGTCAAGGTCAGGCCGGCAACGCCGCCAGCACGGCCGCAGCCGGCGCCACCCAGCCGACGATGCCGCCCTGGGCCGTGATCATGGCCAGCGTGGCGGCCTTGAACTGCGGAAAGTAGCTCTCGGTGCCGTCAGCCACCAGCAGGCAGTCGTAGCCTCGGTCGTTGGCCTCACGCATGGTGGTTTGCACACAGACCTCGGTGGTGACACCCATGATCACGAGCTGGGTGATGCCACGCTGCTGCAGCGCGGCCTGCAGCGGGGTGTTGTAAAACGCGCCCTTGCCGGGTTTGTCGATCACCAGCTCACCGGCCAACGGCGCCAGTGCCGGCACGATTTGCTGGCCGGGCTCACCCACCACCAGCACCCGGCCCATTGGGCCGACATCACCGATGCGCAGGCCGGGCTTGCCACGGTGTAATTTTGCGGGTGGGCAATCGCTCAAATCAGGTGCGTGGCCCTCGCGGGTGTGCATTACCCAGCCGCCTGCTGCCCGCCAGGCCGCCAGCACCGCCGCACAGGTGGGCACGATGGCTTGCAGCAGGGTCACGTCATTGCCCAGCGAGGCGCCAAAACCACCCGGTTCCACAAAATCACGCTGCATGTCGATGATCAGCAGCGCGCAATGGGCAAAGTCAAGCTCAAAAGCAAAGGGTTGCGCCGGCAGGGCCACGGTGGGCGTGGTGACGCCGGTCATGCAGCCTCCGCAGTCACCAGCGCGCCATGCCCCTTGCCACCCATGAAGGCGCCCAGCTCATGCCGGTCGGCCTGGTGGGCTGGCACCTCAAACACGATGCGGCCTTCGCTCATCACCACAATGCGGTCGGCCAGCAGCAGCAACTCGTCCAGATCCTCGCTGACCAACAGCACCGCGCAGCCCCGGTTGCGCGCGGCCATCAAGCGGCCGTGGATCTCGGCCACCGCCGCAAAGTCCAGCCCGAACACCGGGTTGCTGACCAGCAGCAGCGCGGCCTCACCGGCCAGCTCACGCGCCAACACGGCGCGTTGCACATTGCCACCGGAGAGACTGCGGATGGCGGCCCGCTCACCCTGGGTCTTGACGCCGTATTCGGCAATCCAGGCGCGGGCCAGCGCGCGCAGCCGGCCCCAGCGCATCCAGCCACCGGTGACCGCCGGGGTGGCGTAAGGCGCCTCATCAAACTGGCGCAGGCCCATGTTGTGGGCCACGCTCAACTCACCGACGCAGGCGTTTTGCAACGGCTCCTCTGGCAAGGCGCGCACCTTGAGCGCGCGGTTCTGGCGCCGGGTGGCCGTGAAGTGTTGGCCGCCCACCTGCACCTGGCCGGCCTGGCGCGCGCGCTGGCCGGTGAGTGACTGCATCAGCTCCCGCTGGCCGTTGCCCGACACACCGGCCACGCCCACGATCTCACCCTGCTGCACTTGCAGGTTCAGGCCTTGCACAGCCAGCTCACCCCGGTCACCCATCACCTGCAGGCCGGTTATCGTCAATTGCACTGCACCGGGGCTGCGGGCCTCGCGTGTCAGCGGCAGCGAGACCGCTTTTCCCTCCCCCACCATGGCCTGGGCCAGGGCTTGGGGTGTGGTGCTGGCCACCGCCATGCTGGCCACCAGCGCACCCCGGCGCAGCACGCTGACATCGTCGGCAAACGCGGTGACCTCGCGGAACTTGTGGGTGATCAAGATCACCGAGCAATCGCCGGCATGCGCCCGCTCGCGCAGCGCGCCCAGCACCTCGTCGGCTTCTTGGGGTGTCAGCACCGAGGTGGGCTCATCCAGGATCAGCAGCCGGGGCTTGAGGAACAACTGCTTCAGGATTTCGAGCTTCTGCTTCTCACCGGCGGACAAATCCAGCGGTGTGGCGTCCAGGTCCAGCTTGAAGGGGGTGGTCTGCAAAAACGCGGTCAGCTCGGCACGCGCGGCTTTCCAGTCGATCACCGCCGGGATGTGGCCACGCGCCAGCAGCAGGTTTTCAGCCACCGTCATGCCCGGCACCACGGTGAAGTGCTGGTAGACCATGCCAATGCCCAGATCACGCGCCACCACCGGCGAGTGGATGTCTTGCTCACGGCCGTCCACCAGCACCGCGCCATCGTCAGGCCGGTAATAGCCCACCACACATTTCACAAAGGTGGATTTGCCGGCACCGTTTTCACCCAGCAGGGCATGCACGGTGCCAGGCCACACGTTGAGCGACACACCGTCCAGCGCGGTGAAGGGGCCAAAGCGTTTGGTGAGCTGGTAGGTTTCCAGCGTGAGCGCGTGGCGGGTCATGTCAGTGTTCCAGCGCATTGCACAACACATCCATCAGCACGGCCGATGTGGCCACCGCGCCAAACACACCGCCCTGCATTTCAATCATCTTGAGCGCGGCAGCGTGGTTGCCGGCGTCGGTGGCGCCGGTGCAGTCGCTCAGCAGCAGGCACTCAAAACCGCGGTCGTTGGCGTCACGCATGGTGGTGTGGACACACACGTCGGTGGTGATGCCGGTGAGCACCAGGTTGCGAATGCCCCGGGTGTGCAGGATCAGCTCCAGATCGGTGGCGTAAAAGCTGCCTTTGCCGGGCTTGTCGATGATCGGCTCACCGGCCAGCGGGGCCAGCTCGGGGATGAGCTGCCAGCCCGGCTCACCGCGCACCAGGATGCGTCCGCACGGCCCCATGTCGCCAATGCCCACCCCGCCCGTGCCAATCTGGCGTGAGCGCCAGCGCTTGTTGGCCGGCAGGTCAGCCAGGTCGGGGCGGTGGCCCTCGCGGGTGTGGATCACCAGCAGGCCCACCTGGCGCGCCACCACCAGCAGCCGCTGCAACGGCGCGATAGGCGCACGGGTCATGGACAGGTCGTAACCCATCTTGTCCACATAACCGCCAATGCCGCAAAAGTCGGTCTGCATGTCGATGACCAGCAGGGCGGTGTTGGCGGCGCGCAAATCCCCGTCAAACGGCCAGGCATAGGGTGTGGACGTGGACAGGGTGGGCATGTCAGGCGGCCTTGCGGGTGGCACCAGCGGGCAGTGGCAGCGGCTTGGTGCCGGCCGCCGGCATCAGCGGGTTGGGCGCGGCACCGCCGTAAGCCCGCTGGGGTGGCGCAAAGCCGCAGGGTGTGCCGTCCGTCACCTGCACCGTGGCCTCCCACGGCCAGCGGAAGTTGCCAGCCACCATGTCCTGCATGAAGGTGTAGGGGCAGTCCATCGCGCCGCCGGCCACTGCCACATAACCGCGGTGCCAGAGCTGGTAGGGGTTGTTCTCCACACCCCAGCCGGCGCGGGCTTCGCGCACCAGGTCGGGCCGCAACTCGGCGCTGATGATCTCGTCGGGCCGGCCACCGCCCTGCGCAATGACCGTGCCGTCAAAGTTGCAGAACATGGCCTCGCCCATCGAGTCGAAGCTGCCGTCTGACCCGCACAGGCAGACGCTGGCGGTGATGGCCAGGTTCTGGAAAGCATTCGCCTGGTTGGTGATCTGCCAGGCATGGCGGATGGGCGCCGTGTAGCCTGCTATGCGCAGGATGACCTCAGCGCCTTTGTAGGCGGCTTCACGCGCCATCTCGGGGAACATGCCGTCATGGCAGATGATCAAGGCCAGCTTGACACCACGCGGCCCGGTACACACCGGCACACCCAGGTTGCCCGGCTCCCACGGCTCCACCGGCACCCAGGGGTGCAGCTTGCGGTAATAGAGCTGGATGGTGCCCTGGTCGTCAATGATCAAGCCGCTGTTGTAGGGGTTGCGGGTGTTTGGACCCTCGGGGTTGTTCTCCATGATCGAGAAGCAGCCCCAGATGCGGTGCAACACACACGCGGCCTTGAAGGCCGCCACCTCGGGGCCGTCCAGCGACACCATCAGCTCGGGCGTGGTGGCCATGCTCAAGCCCTGCAGTGCGTACTCGGGGAACACCACCAAATCCATGGTGCCCAGGTTGCGCCGCGCCTTGCCCACCAGGTCACAAATACGCTGGGTTTGCGCCGCCAGTTGTGCGGGTGTGTCCACTACCGGCAGTTGCAACTGCACCAGGCCGACGACCAGGCCATTGGCCGATTTGTTGAGGCCACCCAAGCCACTCATTTCGACATCCCCAATTCCATTGGCGCACCTTTGATGGTTTGTTTGGGCGAGCAGGTGGCAATCAGGATGGCCAGCGTCAGCGCATACGGCATGGCGTTGAACAGGTAATAACCACCGCTGATGCCCACCGATTGCAGTGCCGGCCCGATGGCCCCGGCACCGCCAAACAGCAGCGCTGCGCCCAGGCAGCGCCAGGGGCTCCAGCGCGCAAAAATCACCAGCGCCACCGCAATCAGGCCCTGGCCGCTGGACAAACCTTCATTCCAGCTGCCGGGGTAATACAGGCTCAACGATGCTCCACCCAGCCCGGCGATAAAACCGCCCGCCGTGGTGGCCGCAATGCGCACCGCGTTGACCGAATAGCCCAGCGCTTTGGCCGCGTCACTGCTGTCCCCGGCCATGCGCACCACCAGGCCCCAGCGGGTATTGGCCAGGCCCCACGCCAGCAATCCCGCCAACGCCACGCCGATGGGGAACAAGGCGTTGATGGCCAGCGCGCTTTGCACCCCGGGCGATGCACTCCAGGCGCCCAGGCCGAGCGACGGAATCTGCGGCGCCTGCGGCTGGATCAGCGGTTTGCCCAGGTAAAACGCCAGGCCGGCGCCCAGCAGCATCAGCGCAATGCCGGTGGCAATGTCCGACACCCGGTTGAGCGAGCACAACAAGCCGTGCAGCAAGGCCAGCGCGGCGCCGCTGCAACCCGCCAGCAGCACCCCCAGCCAGGGTGAACCACTGAGGTAAGCGCCCCCAAAACCGGCCATGGCGCTGAACACCAGCACGCCCTCCAGCCCCAGGTTGATGCGGCCGGATTTCTCGGTCAGGCATTCGCCCAGGCTGACAAACAAAAACGGCGTGCCTACCCGCACCGCGCCGCCGATGATGGCCAGCAAGAGATCCATGATCCCGTCGCCAGTCATGCTGTGGCTCCGTTGGCCACCAGGCGCGGCCGTGCCAGCGCCGGCAGTTGCAGCTGGAACAAGCGGCCGCGCAGCGCCTCAGCCGCCAGGATGAAGACAAACGCAAAGCCCTGCAGCACCAGCACCGACGCATCGGGCAGGCCCAGCCGGCGCTGCAACAAGCTGCCAGCCGCTGCAAAACCACCAAACAGCAAGGCCACCGGCGGGATGGCCCAGGGGTTGTGGCGCGCCACAAACGACACCAGGATGCCGGTGTAGCCCAGCCCGGCAATGACGGATGCGTTGGCCGCCGTGTGCACCGCCGCCACCTCCAGCGCACCGGCCAGGCCAGCACAGCCCCCGCCCAGTGCGCAGGCCAGCACCACCAGCCGGTTGGTGGGCAGGCCCACCAGCCTGGCGGCGCGGGCATTGCCGCCCACCACCCGCAGGGCAAAACCCGACGCGGTGAAACTGAGCCACAGCCCGGCCGCAACACACAACAGCAGGCCGAGAACCAAACCCCAGTGCACATCACCCAGCAGGCTGTCGCCAGCCGCACCACCCATGATGGGGCCGATGCGCAGGGATTCAGTGAGCGGCAGGGTGCTGGGCTTGTTGAGGCTGGCCGGGTCGCGCAGCGGGCCCTCGACAAAATGCTTGAACAGCGCGATGGCGATGTAGCCCAGCAGCAGGCTGCTGATGGTCTCGTTGACACCACGCCACTGCCGCAGCGCGCCCGCCAACGCCACCCAGGCGGCACCCAGCAGCGCACCGGCGGCCAGCACCATCACGCTGCCAGCCGTGCCGGCCAGGCCGGGCAGGATGTAAGGCAACACGGCGCAGCCCAGGGCGCCCAGCACCAGTGCGCCCTCACCGCCGATCACGGTGAGCCCGGCGCGTGCCGGCAAGGCCACGGCCAGCGCGGTCAACATCAAAGGGGCGGCGCGCTGCAGCGAGTTTTGCCAAGAAAACGCATCACCAAACGCGCCTCTGAACAGCAGCACCCAGGTGTCCACCGGGCTGACACCACCAAACCAGACAAACAGGCCAAACAGCAGCAGCGCGGCTGCCAGCGCGCCGGCGGGCAGCAACAAGGCCTCGGCGGGGCCGTGCCAGTTGCGGGCGGCGCGGCTCATCGTGGCACCTCGGCGGCGGCTGGTGGTGTGGGCGGGTCGATCAGGCTGACATGCGCGGCCACCACCTGCCAACCCTGCGGCAGGCGCGCCCAGGTCTGGCTTTGGCGGCCGATCTTTGGCGTGCCGTCACGCTGGAAGGTGGTCATGGCGGTGGCAAGGTCGCGGCCGTAAGTGGTGATCACGGTGTTGGCCAGGCGGCGCGCCAGGCCGTGCGCGGGCCGCGCCGCACGGAAGGCGCGGATGGCTTCGATGCCGTGCAGGTTCTCGGCCACGCCGTAGCGCACGGTGTGCGGGCTGGGCCAGAACAACGCGTCCAGCACGTCGATGCGGTTGTTGACCAGCGCGTCTTCGTAAGTGGCAAACACCGCTTGCACCTCGGCCAGCACGTCGGGCAGGTTGATGTCCATGGGCGTCAGGCGCCGCGTGGCCGGCTTGTTGGTGATGGCAAGGCTGCCACCGGCGCGCTGCACACGCCCAGCGACTCCAGCGTGGCGGCCACCCGCAGGCACAGGTCTTCACGCCAGGGTGCGGCAATCAGTTGCACGCCAATCGGCAGGTGCGGTGCGGCCGGGTTTTGGCCCCACAGCGGCACACTGACCACCGGCAGGCCGATGCAGGAGATGGGTTGAGTCAGCAAGCCCATGCTGGCGCGGGCCGGCAGGCGCTGGCCGTTCAAATCCAGCCAGTCGGTGCCGATGGGCACAGCCGTGCAAGGCGTGGCCGGGGCGATCAACACATCCACCGTCTCGAACGCCCGCGCCACCCGGCGGGCAAACCAGTGCCGCACGCGTTGTGCGCGCTGGCCCCAGGCCGCAGGCACCAGTGCGTTGGCCAAAAAGCGGTCGCGGGTCATCGGGTCAAAGTCCATGGGCCGGCGGCGCAAGTCGTCCAGATGCAGTGCGCCACCCTCGGTGCAGGTGATCAAAAACGCTGCAGCGCGGGCGCGGGCCACCTCGGGCAACTCCACCAGCCGGCTGGTGCCCAAGGCTTGCGCCACGGCGTCTACCGCAGCCAGCGCCTCGGGCAGCGCTTGCTCACGGAACCAGCCGCCCAACACCGCCACCCGCAGGCCACCGGCGCCCAGGCTCAGGCGGCCGGATACGGGCTCGATGTCACGCTGGGCGCAGGCCGCGTCATCACTGTCCGGGCCTTGCAGCAGGTCATAGACCAGCGCCAGATCGGCCACGCTGCGGGCAAACGGGCCCAGGTGGTCCAGGCTGGCGACAAACGGATAACTGCCGGTGCGCGGCAGCCGGCCAAAGGTGGGCTTGAGACCGTAGATGCCACACAGCGACGCCGGCACCCGGATCGAGCCATTCGTGTCCGAGCCCAGCGACAGCGGCACCTGCCCGGCCGCCACCGCCGCCGCCGATCCGCCCGACGAGCCACCCGCCACACGGCTGGTGTCGTGCGGGTTGTGGGTGGCGCCGGCATGGCTGTTTTCGGTGCTGAAGCCGTAGGCGTATTCGTCCATGTTGTGGGTGGCCACCAGCACCGCGCCCTCGGCCTCCAGCCGGCGCACCAACACCGCGTCGCGCCGCGCCGGGGCGGCATCGCGCTCGATCTTGGACCCGGCCAGGGTGGCCAGGCCAGCCACGTCAAACAGGTTCTTGACGGCGATGGGCACACCGGCCAAGCGCATGCGGGCGCGGCGTGGGCTGCTGTCCACCAGGTCGGCCCGCTTGAGCGCACGCTCGGCCAGCACGGCGGTGCAAGCGTTGATCTGCGGCTCGGTGGCGTGGATGCGGTCCAGGCTGGCCTGCACGGCGCTTCGGGCGCTGCTGCGGCCGTTGCGCACGGCGTCGGCGATGGTGGTGGCGGACGGCGCGGCAAACACGCTGGCCGCCTCACCCACAGCGGTTCGGCTGGCGGCCGTCATGCGTCATTCCCCTGCGGCAGCACCGGGGTGAAAACGCAGCCCGATTCATCAGCGGCCGTGAGCGGCAGGCCTTGCAGCAGTGTGGCCATGCTGGCCGCTAGCTCGAAATACAGCGCCACGCCGGGGCGGGCTTCGGCCGGGATCTTGAGGCCCAACAACGCTGCGGTGGCCTGGATGTAGGCGCTGTGGTCCATGGCAGGCTCCGGTGGAGGTTGGGCGCTGGGCGGCCTGGGCAGGGTGGGATCAGACCTTGCCCACCACGCCCTCCACCAGGTAGTTCATGCTTTCCAGCTCCAGGTCGGTTTGCTTGAAGACCTTGCCTTTGGGGATCACCACCTTGCCGGTGTTGTCCTTCAGCTCGCCGGCAAAGATGTCAAAGCTGCCGGCCATCATCTTGGCCCGCACCGCATCGGCGCTTTTGCGCGCGCCATCACTGACCATCGCGCCGTAGGGTGAGCTTTTGACAAAGCCGTCTTTCAAGCCGCCGCGCACAAAATTGGGATGCGGCTTGCCGGTTTGTGCCGCGTCGATGATCTGTTTGTAGGCGGTCAGCCAGTTCCACTCCGCCCCCGTCAAATAAGCGTTAGGCGCCAGCTTGGCTTGGGATGCGTGGTAACCACACACCAGCTTGCCGCGCTTGGCGGCTGTCTCGACGATGACCTTGGGCCCATCCACATGCATGGTGAACACATCGATGCCCTGGTCGGCCAGGCTGTTGGTGGCCTCGGCCTCTTTGACGGGCATGCTCCAGTCACCGGTAAAAATCACCGTGGTGGTGATGGACGGGTCAACCGACCGCGCACCCATCGTGAACGCGTTGATGTTGCGCAGCACCTGCGGGATCGGCTTGGCCGCCACAAAGCCCAGCTTTTTGCTTTTGCTGGCGTGGCCGGCAACCACGCCGTTCAGGTATTGGCCTTCGTCGATGTAGCCAAAAAAACTGCCGGTGTTGTCGGGGTGTTTGCCCTTGGTCCACATGCCGCCGCAGTGGGCAAAACGCACTGCAGGGTTCTTGCCGGCCACCGCCAGCAGGTGCGGATCGAAATAGCCGTACGAGGTGGGGAACAGCAGCATGGCAGCGTCTTGCGCAATCATGCCCTGCATGGTTTTTTGCACTGCATTCGTCTCGGGCACGTTTTCTTCTTCCACCACCTTGATGCCAGACATTTTTTTGACCAGCGCCACGTTTTCAGCATGCGCTTGGTTGTAGCCGTAGTCGTCGCGAGGGCCAACATAAATAAAGCCCACGCTGAGCGGCTTTTGCGCCAACACCAGCGGCGCGGCCCCCGCTGCGCCAAGCGCACCGGCGCTCTTGATCCAGGTACGGCGGGTCCAGAGTGCTTGTGTCATCGCTGCATGCTCCTGCGCAAAGGCCAAACCCGGCCGGGTGGTGCCGGCTGGTGCGCCGGCTGATATCCATACCGGTATACAAGCAAATGGCGGGCCAGGCGGTGTGGGCCAGAGCGGGCAGGAAATGCAGGGTTGGTTGCACCGGTAACGTGCGAATACGCGGGGCAGACGCGGCTGTGGCGCGGGCCACGGCACCAAGCTGGCGCAGCGGTGGGGCGCTACGGCTTCAGCGCGTGTTGGGCTTTGGCGGCAGGGTGAGGATGGCCTTCAGCGTGTGCAGCGAGGCCTGGGCCGGCATCCCGGTCGCGCGCAACGGTCAAAAACCTGCGGCCTTCACACCTCATCCGCCTCCACCACGAGCCGGTGGCGCTGCACACCACGCACCGCCAAACGCAGCACCAGGCGCAGGGATTCACCGGGCGCCAGGGTGCGGGCAAAGCGGTAGTCCAGCCCGTCAAAAGCGCCTGGGTTGCTGCTGGGGATGCGGCGCCGCCATTGCTGGGAGCCGTTGGCCAGCACGGTCATCTCGTGCCAGGCGCCGTCCAGGTTGTGGCCGCAGCGCACGGTCATCGCACAGGCAATCTCGAAGCGGCGTGTGCGCAGCGGGTCGGCCGGGATGGTCAGCACGGCTTGGGCGGCATCACCGGCGTCCAGCAGCCAGCGTTCGGGGCGGGTGCTGGCGGTGCTGGCGGTGCTGGCGGAGGGACGGTTGGATCGCGTGGTCATGGCCGGGTTATCGCATGCCCTGCCTGGCGCAGTGGCTGGCCCAGCGGCCCAGCTCAACCCGGCTTTTGTGCAAACACCAGGCAGGTGGTGGTGGCGTGGGCGTACAGCTTGCCGGATGCGTCCACGATGCGGGCCTCAGCGGTGGCCAACTGGCGGCCGCTGTGCAGCACCTGGCCAATGGCGCGCAGCGGGCCGCTGCGGCTGCTGGCGGCACGCACAATGTTGACACCCAGCTCGGCGGTGGTGTAGCCATAACCAACCGCCAGGCTGGTGTGTACCGCGCAGCCCAGCGCTGAATCCAACAAGGTGGCAAACCAGCCGCCATGCACGCTGCCCAGCGGGTTGTAGTGCTTGAGCTGCGGTGTGCCCTGAAACACCGCCATGCCCGGGCCGATCGACAACAAGGCGAAATCCAGCGTCTCGGCGATGTGCGGATAGGGCAGCACACCGTCCAACATGGCTTGCATGATCTCCAGCCCGGTTTTGCCGGACACCTGGTGTGGCAGTGCCAGGCCGGGCACACCCCCACCGGCCAGCATGCGCTGGCGCACGGCGGCCAGTTCGGCGTCCCAGTTGCTGGTGTTTGTGGGGATGCCTGTGGGGGCGTGCAGTGTTGTGTCCATGTCAGCGTTAAATAGTTGCAACTACAACAATTGTAGGTACACTCGGCAACATGCGCACGTCAAGCACGCCTAACGCCACCACGGCCAGCACCGCGAGCGCCACCACGCCGCAAGGCTGCACCAATTTCAAGCTGCGCCAATTGCTGCGCCGGGTGGGCCAGCATTACGACCTGGCGCTGGCCCGGGCGGGGCTCAAGACCACCCAGTATTCGCTGCTGTCGCATGTGCAAAAACTGGGGCCGCTGCAGCCCGGTGTGCTGGCCCGGGCCATGACGATGGATGCGTCCACCCTCACCCGCAACCTGCAGCCGCTGGTCAAGGCGGGCTGGCTGGTGCTGGGTGCGGGTGCTGACGGCCGCAGCCGGCAGGTGGCCATCACTGCAGCCGGCAGCGCCAAGCGGGCCGAGGCACGTGCCCACTGGCTGGCTGCCCAACTGGCGCTGAATGAGCGCCTGGGGGTGGACCGGGTGCTGGCCCTGCATGCGCTGATCGACGACAGCCTGCCGTTGCTGGACGGCCAGCCGGCGGGCCACTCAACAGCAGAAATTGCCCCAGCCACAGTGGACGCCTCCGATGACTGACGCCACAACAAGCGCTTCACCCACCCTGCCCCAGCCCAAGCGCAGCTTTGGCGTCTGGGCCGTGCTGCTGGCCGCCGCCTGCTGTTTTGCGCTGACCATGGGTACACGGCAAAGCATGGGCTTGTTTCTCAGCGCGCTCAACAGTGCCACCCATCTGGGGCTGGGCAGCATCAGCCTGGCGTTTGCGTTTGGCCAGTTGTGGTGGGGCCTGACCCAGCCGTTTGCCGGCGCGATGGCCGACAAACTGGGCGCCGGCCGGGTGCTGCTGGTGGGGGTGTTGCTGGTGGCACTGGGCACCTTCATCACGCCGCTGATGACCAGCACTGCCGGGCTGATTTTTGCCATTGGCGTGTTGTCGGCCGGTGGTGCCGGCATGGCCGGGCCGGCGGTGTTGATGGCCACCACCGCGCGCTTGATCCCACCCGAGCGGCGTGGCCTGGCCACCGGCATCGTCAACGCCGGGGGCTCCGTGGGCCAGTTTGTGATGGCGCCGATTGCCGGCGCGCTGCTGGTGGGCCTGGGCTGGGTGAGTGCCATGCAGGTGATGGCCGTGCTGGTGTTGCTGGCCTTGCCGGCAGCCTGGGTGCTGCGCGGCACTGGCGCTGCGGCACCGGCGGTTGTGGGTGCGGGTGTGGGTCAGAACGCGCCGCTGGCCGCCAAACCGCTGCCGGCGGGTGCGGCCGTGCGCGCCGCGCTGCGCAACCACAGCTTTTTGCTGCTGGCAACAGGCTTTTTTGTCTGCGGCTTCCACGTCGCGTTTTTGGCCACCCACCTGCCGGGTGTCATCGCGGCTTGCGGGCTGCCGGTGCAGTACGGCGCCTGGTCGCTGGCCATGCTGGGCTTGTTCAACATCGTTGGCAGCTTGGGCATGGGCTGGGCGGTGGGCCGCTGGCGCATGAAGTCGCTGCTGTCGCTGGTCTACACGGCGCGGGCGGTGGCGGTTGTCGCGTTTTTGCTGGCACCCAAAACCGGGCCGGTCATGCTGGTGTTTGCTGCCGTGATGGGGCTGACGTTTTTGTCCACCGTGCCACCCACCGCTGGCCTGGTGGCCAAGTTTTTTGGCGTTGGCAACATGGCCACGCTGTTTGGCGTGGTGATGCTGACCCACCAGGTGGGCGGCTTTTTGGGCGCCTGGCTGGGGGGCAAGGTGTTTGAGGCCACTGGCAACTTTGACTGGATGTGGTACGCCGATGTGGTGCTGGCCGTGGGCGCGGCGCTGATCCATCTACCGATCAAGGAGGCGCTGGTGGTGCGGCCGCCGCAGCCAGCGGCGGCAGCCTAAGACGCCCCGCCCGCGCCCAGTTGCTGCAGCCGCTTGCGGGCATCGTCCAGCGCTTTGACCGGGCCTTTGCCGGCTGCCACAAAACGCTTCAAAGCGGCGCGCGCGGCCTCAGCCTGGCCGGCGGCTTGCAGCGCCAGGCCCAGCCGGTAATCAAAACCAAATGCCGCTGCACCTTTGAGTTTGGCGCCCTGTTCATACAGCCGCACCGCGTCTGGCATGGCGCCCAGGGCTTGCTGTGCCCGGGCAGCGCCATACCAGCCCACCGCATGGCCTGGGCGGTCCCGCTGCAGGCGCTCAAAAACGGGCAGCGCCTTGGCGGGCTGGTCTTTGGCCAGCAGTGCAAAGCCGGCCGATTGCGTCCACTGCTGCACGTCCTCGGTCAGCGCGGGGTCACTGCCGGCGCCGGTGGGCACCGCGTACAACGCGGCCAGCGCGGCGTCAAAACGCTCGTCTTCCAGCGCCACCCGGGCCTGCAACGCCTGCACTTGTTCGGGCTTGGCAGCCCCGCGCGCGGTGTCTTGCGCCTTGCTGTGGCTGCCGCCCAGCAGGCCGGGCGCCACCAGATAAAACTCCACCACCGCGCTGCGTGCCGGGTACCAGGCGGGCTGCAGGCGCAAGGCCTCCAACAGCGCCGTTTTGACCGTGCCCACACTGGCCGCCATCTTGGTGATGCCCTGGGCCATGGCGTGGATGCCCAGCACCGTGCCCAGCGCGTACTGGCATTCAGCGGCCTGGGGCGCTTGCTGCACGCAGGCCTGGGCTTGGTGGATGGCAGCCTCACGTTTGGCACTGTCGTTGCTGGCCAGGCCCACCATGGCCAGGGCCAACACGGCCTGGCCATCGTCGGCCCGTGCGGCTAAACGCCTCTGCGCAGTGGCCTCCAACTCAGGCAAACGCTCTGCGGCGTACAGCGCCTGCAAAGCCGGCTCACTGAACAGCTGGGCGCTGGCCGATGTGCTGAGGCTGGCCAGGGCCAGCAGGGTGGCGGGCAGCACGCTGCGCGGGTGGGCAAAGGGTGTCATGCAAACAGGACGCAGCGAGCGCGGTGGACGGAACATCACCCCATCTTGCCTGCCCCAACCGCCACGCCCAGCGGCTTGCGACAGTCGGCCGTGGCGGGGGCACAGGCCGCCGATGCCCGGGATCAAGCGCCGATCAAACGCCGATCAAACGCGATTCACGCACGCAGACGGTCCGGTGACAAATACGCCTGCCGGTACTGCTCAAACAACATCGAATCGGCCGCCTCGATGCGGCGCTGCTCGGCCACCGAGCTTTCAGCCATTGCGGCGTAACGCTGGGCTTGTGCCTCGGTCCACGGCAGTGCCAGCAGCGCAGCCTGGGTGCGGGCCGACGCATCACGGATGAAGCGCGGATACGAACCCTCAAAACCGTCCACCATGCGCGCCAGCACCCGGGCCGACGGCAGGCTGTCCGGTGCGGCCAGCGCGGCCCGTGCGGCCTGCAGCGCGTCGCGGTACAGCGCACCGCCGTGGGCCGCGTCCATCGCGTCGGCAATTGGCGCGCAGTCGTCCAGCAGCAGAGCGGCCCAGTCGGTCAGGGTGATGGTGTGGTCGCCCTGTTCCAACAGCAAACCGGGCTCACGGCCACGCGCCGCAGTGCGGTGCTGGTTGCGGCCCAGCGCGGCAATTTCTTCGGGCGTGTCGGGTGGGCTGTCGGCCAGCAGGCAGTGCAGCAAAAAGATGTCGATGAAGCGGGTGGTGCCGGCGTTGATGCCTACCGGCTCAAACGGGTCCAGGTCCATGCAGCGCACTTCGATGTATTCCACCCCGCGCTCGCGCAGCGCATGCAGCGGCCGCTCACCGGGGTAGATCACCCGCTTGGGCCGGATCAGGCCGTAGAACTCGTTTTCAATCTGCAGCAGCGTGGTGGCCAACTGGTTGTAGTCACCACCCGGGTTGCGCACGCCCACCGTGTCATAGGCCGGATAGGGCTTGGTCAGCGCGTCATACAGGCTGCCGGCGTAGCTTTCCAGGCTGTTGTAGCTGACCGCCAACGAGGCCTGTGCGTCACTCTGGTAACCCAGCCTGCCCATGCGCAGTGAGGTGCCGTGCGGCATGTGCAGGGTGCCGCTTTGCACACCGGGAATCGGCTGCAGCTCATGCTGGCGGCCGGCCACAAAATCACCACACACCGCCGGTGAGGCGCCAAACAGATACAGCAGCACAAAGGCGTGGCGGCGGAAGTTGCGGATCAGCGCAAAGTGTTCGTCATTGCCCAGCCCCGGCATGGACCAGTTGTAGTGGATGCCCGAGATGGTCTGCATGCGGCGGCCATAACGGTGGCCCAGGCCCATGCGGTAGACACTCTTGGCGCGGCCCACATTGCTGCTGCCATAACGCCCCAGCGGGATGGTCTCGTCCGTGGGCAGGCCGCACGGCATGCTGCCCACCCACAACATCTCGGCGTCCGGCCCGGCGCCCAGCGTCTGGTAGACGGCCTGGTGGGTTTCGGTCAACTCGGCCAGGCAAGCCTCGGTATCGGCATGCACACCGGTGATCAGCTCCAGCTGCGATTCGCTGTAGTCGGTGGTGATGTGTGGGTGGGTGAGTGCCGATCCCAGGCCGGCCGGGTGCGGTGTCAAGGCCAGGCCGCCGCCGGGCAAAGCGCGCAGGCTTTCTTTCTCGATCCCGCGGCGGATGGCGCGCAAGCGCTCCAGCGGCAGGGCACGCAAACGGTCGTGCAGTGCTGTCACCAGGCGTCTCCTCTCGTTTTGATCAGGTCGGCACGCTATCAGAGGGGCGCGACTGGCGTCAGACAGGGGGTTGTTGCCACCTGTGCTAGGGCAAATGATGCAAAGTCAGTGCCGCCCCACACCCGCCAGCACCTCACCCCAACAGGACCACCCCATGCCCGACGGCTTGACTTTCGATACCCTGCAGGTGGTGTCTGACCTGCACCTGGGCGGGCGGCCAGGCTTCCAGATTTTCGCCGCCGCCAATGAGCTGGCCTGGCTGGCCCGCCAAGTGGCCGCGCGCCCCGGCATCGGCCTGGCTGCGCTGGTGGTCAACGGGGACTTCATTGACTTCTTGGCGGAAGAACCGGCACTGGCGTTTGATGCCAGCGGCGCCATCACCAAGCTGAACCGGGTACTGGCCGACCCCGCGTTTGTGCCCGTGTTTGATGCCTTCAAAGCCTTGCTGGCCACACCCAACCGGCTGCTGGTCATCAACCTGGGCAACCACGACCTGGAGCTGGCCCTGCCCACCGTGCGCCGCCACCTGCAGCGCTGCCTGGCACCCGACGACGCCGCCCGCGCCCGCCTGCTGCTGGTGAATGACGGCACCGGTTTTGCCTGCCAGGTGGGCACAGCCCAGGTGCTGTGTCTGCATGGCAACGAGGTGGACAGCTGGAACGTGACCGACTTTGAGCGCCTGCGCCGCATCGGCCGTGATTTGCACTACGGCCTGCCCGACACGCCGTGGACACCCAACGCCGGCTCGCAACTGGTGGTGGAGGTGATGAACCAGGTCAAGGCGCGTTACCCGTTTGTCGACCTGCTCAAGCCCGAGACCGAGGGTGTGGTGCCGATACTCGCCGCGCTCAACCCGCAACTGCTGCGCAAGCTGCAGGATTTGACCGGCATCGCCCGCCGCCGGGCGGTGGACGCGGCGCGTTTGCGCACCGGCTTTCTGGATGCTGACACTGCGGCCACTGCTGACTCCGCCGGCGCAGCGCCGCTGTCCTGGTCTGTGCCGGCCGCCGGCCCACCTGGCCAAGGTGCCGCCGCCCTGCTGGCCCGGGCCGAGACCGCCTGGCAGCACGGCGTGCAGCCCATCACCCTGGTGCGGGGTGACGCCGGTGAGCAGCTTGGCGTGTGGGGCGCCACCTGGGACTGGTTGACTGGCAAACCGCGCGCCGAGGTGCTGCGTGAAGCGCTGGAGTTTTTGGACAAAGACCGCAGCTTTGACGCCGCCGCACCCGACGACACCTTCAACAGCATTGACGCGCTGGTGGCGCCCGGCATCGACATCGTGCTGACCGGCCACACCCACCTGGAGCGCAGCCTGCGCCGCCAGCGCGGCTTTGGCCACTATTTCAACAGTGGCACCTGGGCCAAGCTCATGTGCATCAGCCCCCAGGTGCGGCAAGACCCGGCCCGTTTTGCCCGCCTGTTTGCGCTGCTGGACGGCAGCCCGGTGGCCGCACTGGCTGCGGCCGAACCCACGCTGGTGCTGCAGCGCAATACCGTGGTCAGCCTGTGGCGCGATGCCGCTGGCGCCACCCAGGCCGAGCTGCGCCATGTGGCGGCTGACGCCACCGCGCCCGGTGGCTACCTGGCCAGCAGCGTGCCCGGCAGCCGGCACACCGCAGGCCTGCGCAGCTGACGCGCTCGCCAACAACAACAGGCGTCACAGCCGCCCAGCGTTTTTGAAAGCCACCATGCGCACCATCACCCTTGAACTGCTGCGCCACGGCCCGGCGCACAACCAGTTGCTGTCGCCGCTGACGCCCTACCTGGCGCTGTGTGAAAACCATGAAGCCGTGACCGTGCAAGTGACGCTGGAGCACAGCCAGCTGCTGCACCGGCTGCGCGCGCTCAGCTACCGGCTGGGCGAGGAGGCACGCCAGTTCCAGCTGCAGGACACCGCCCGCTGGCTGGCCGGCCTGCTGGCCAGCATCCCCGGCTTGAGCGCAGAGCTGCAGCGTGGCCAGGGGTGTGGGCCCGACGCCGCCGCCACCCCCCTGCACCTGCGCCTGGTCTTGTCCGCCAGCGAGCTGGCCTTGCTGCCGTTTGAGCTGGCCCTGGCCCCCAGCGCCTGGCCAGGCGCTGGCCAGCCGGTGCTGCTGCAGCAGCAAACGCCCATCTGCATCACCCGCGAAACCCGCCGTGTGGCCCAGCACACCCTGGCCTGGCCACAAGAGACCCGCGTGCTGCTGGTGTTGGCCAGCCCGGCCGGCCTGCCACCGGTGCCTGACCTGGCCCATCTGGTGGCGCTGCGCGGCTGCCTGGCGGCCTGGGCCGGCAGCCCCGCCAGCGTGGCCCAACACCTGACGGTCATCACCGACGCCACGCTGGACGCGGTGGAGCGCGCCTGCGCCGAGCAAGCCTTCACCCATGTCCACATCCTGGCCCACGGCGGTGAGCGCACGGACGGCTACGACACCCGCTTTGGCCTGCTGCTGCACACCGCCGGTGACCCGCAAGGCCCCGCCGACGTGGTGAGCGGTGAGCGGCTGGCCAGCGCGCTGCGCACCGTGCGGCGCGCTGGCGTCGGCGGGCTTGGTGGTGGCATGGATGGCAGCGCGTCCAGCCCATCCGTGGTCACCCTGGCCAGTTGCAACAGCGGCGCGGTGGGCGGGGTGATGGGCATAGGCGCCAGCATCGCCCACGCGCTGCACCAGGCCGGCATCCCGGTGGTGATTGCCAGCCAGTTTCCGTTGTCGTTTGGTGGCTCAGTGCGGATGGTGGAAACGCTGTATGACGGCCTGCTGTGGGGCGACGACCCGCGCACCCTGCTGGTGGCGCTGCGCCGCCAACTGCACACCCAGTTCCCCGACACCGGCGACTGGGCCAGCATCACCGCCTACACCGCCCTGCCGGCTGACTTTGAAGCCCAACTGGGTAACGCCCAGGTGCAGCGGGCGATGACGGCCATCAACGTGGCGATGGTGGCGGTGGAGGCCGCTGTGTTGCCGATGCCGGTGTTGCCACTGCCGGTGCTGCCGTCAGCAGCAGACGCTGGCGCGGTGGCCACGGCCACGGCCAGCCAGGCTGCCATCCCACCCCCAGCCGCCAGCAGTGAAAGCATCCACAGCGCCGTGCAGCAGATGCAGCGCGCCAAAGCCAGGCTGGCCGGCTTGGCGCCACCCGGCAACACCGCCCCGCTGCGGGTGCTGAAACTGCTGGCCAGCACTGAAAAACGCGAGGCCGGCCTTAGCCACCTGCAAGCCGGCCGTGCGCTGCAAGCCGGCGACACCATGCTGCAAGCGCAGCACCTGGCGGCGATGTGGGCTGCCTTGGACCGGGCCAGGCGCTTGTATTTCGGCTGCTGGCAGCAGCAGCGCTCGGCCTACTTCACCACCCAGTACCTGTCGCTGGGCGTGGCGCTGCAACTGGGTGGCAAGCTGCCCGCCGGGGATGCCCAGCCCGGCAGGGCACCCGAACAACTGTGGCACCTGGCGGAAGTGCAAGCCCAACACGACCTGCACAACGCCAGCGCGCAAGAGCAGGTCTGGGCCGTGGGCACCTTGATTGAGCTGTGCCTGCTGGCACCCGCCCTGCCCGGCCTGGCAGCGCGGCGCGGCGACTGGCCGGCACAAGCCAGCGCCCTGGCGCACCGGCTGGTCAGCAGCCTGCCGGGTGATGCGTTTGAGCTGCTCAGCACACGGCGCCAGATCGGCCGCTACCTGCAGTGGTACGGGCCGCTGTGCAGTGCGCCGCCACCCTGGCTGCCCGACCTGCTGGCCAGCGCGCAAGCGGTGTTTGATGCCCTGCCCGCGCTGGACAACGCGCCCTGGGACTACGCCCGCGGCTGAACCAGTTGCGCCTGCAAACCCTCGATGCGCTGCGCCAACAGGCGCACGGCCTCGGTCAAGGCCAACAGCTCGCGCGCTTTCAGCAAGTCCACTTTCTCGTGCAGCAGCTCGATCTCCAGCTCGGCCTTGACGTTGACCTCGTAGTCGTTCTCGGCGTGGTGCCTGTCCTGCTCGGACTGGCGGTTCTGGCTCATCATGATGGCCGGCGCGGTGTAGGCGGCCTGGAATGACAACAACAGGTTGAGCAGGATGAAGGGGTAGGGATCCCACGCGCCGTTGCCCACCAGCACATTGCCGCTGATCCACAACACGATGGCCGTGCTTTGAACCATGATGAAGCGCCACGAGCCGATGGTGGCCGCCACCGCGTCGGCCAGGCGCTGGCCGCGGGTGGGGGGTGCCAGGCTGGCATGGCCTGCCGGCGCTGATCCTGATGCTGGTGCTGGGCCTGTCAGCACGCCGGGCGGCCGGCGCAGGCGGTGGGCACGGCGGTGGGCACGCAAGGTTTGCAACTGCGCTCGCTCGTCCGGCAACAAGGCCGCTGGGGCGCCGGCTGGCCGGGCTTGGGTGCCGCTGGTATTGGGCTGGCTTGCTGCGGTCATGTTGGCCTTGGCCGTGGATTGGCCTGCAGTGTGCGCCCAAGCTGTGGCCGGTTCAGCCCGCCACCTTGCCTGGCACCAACGCCAGCCGCAGCGCCAGCGCGCAGCAGGCCATTGCGGCCCACTGCACCGGGCCCAGTGGCTCAGCATGGAAGATGGCCCCCGACACCATGGCCACCACCGGCACCAGGATGGCGGACAGCCCCGCCACCGTGGTGGGCAGCAGCCCCACCACGGTGAACCAGGCGGCGTTGCCAATGGCCATGGGCACCAGGGTGATGTAGCCGATCACCAGCAGGGTTTGCCACGACGGCACAAACCAGTGGCCATCGCCCAGCAGCAGCGCACCGGTGCCAATCGGCACGGCGGTGATCAACAACTGCCAGCCGGTGAGCACCAGCGCCGGCACGGTGCCCGACAGTGAGGCACCGGCACGCTTCAAGATCATGGTGCCCACCGCCCAGCCGATGCCGCCGGCCAAGCCCAGCGCCACACCCAGCGGCGCCTGGGCATACACGCCGATGCTGCGCCACATCAGCAGCCCCACCGCCACGGCGCCCAGCGCAAGCGCCAGCAGCAGGCGGGGGCTCAAGCGTTGCGCGCCGGTGGCCCAGCCGATCAGCGCGGCCCACAGCGGCATGGTGAAGCCCAGCACCGCCGCCTGGCCCGACGGGATCATCAACGCGGCATAGGTGCTGGCGATGTTCCACAGCACCAGATAAAACAGCGTGGCCACCACCACCGTGCGCCAGTGGCGGCGCGGGATGACCAGCGACAGCCCACGCGCCCGCGCCACCGCCAACAGCGCCAGGCCGGCGCCTAACACCGATACAGCGCGGAAGGTCCACACCGACACCTCACGCACCGCGTACGGAAACAAGCCCCAGTTGGTGCCCCACACCAATGTCAGCAAGGCCAGCAAGAGGATGGCGCGGGGTGGGATGGCAGGGGTGGGGGCTGTGGGCATCGGGTGGGGGTTTGGGCCAACGCGGCGCGGCTCAAAGTAAGGGCCAGTCAGTATCCCCGCCGCACGGCGGGCCGGGCATCGCCATGCTTGAATCCGGGGTTTTCATCCCGCACAAGACGAGCCCGGCATGCCGCTGTTTCCAGCCACCACACCCCAAGATTTGCGCCACCTGACGCAGCAATTTGCGCAGGCGGGCCGCATCAGCCAGATCCTGCTGCGGCCCGCGCGGGCGGCGACGATGCAGGCGGTGGACCGTGCCCAAGCCGTGGCAAGCCGGGGCTTGGTGGGGGACAGATCGGGCGACAAGCCCGCCGGCCGCGCGGGTGTTGGCGGCGCAAGTGCGGGCGTCGGCGGCAAACGCCAGATCACCCTGCTGCAGGCCGAGCACCTGCCGGTGATCCAGGCGCTGTGCGGTTTGAAAGCCCTGCCCGCCACGCTGCTGCGCCGCAATCTGGTGGTGGCTGGCTTCAACCTGCTGGCTGCACGCAGCTTGTTCAAAGACACACCGCTGCTGCTGCGCTTGGGCGCCGCCGATGACCCGGCAGCAGTGCTGTTGGAGATCACCGGGCCGTGTGAGCCCTGCTCGAAAATGGAAGCGGCACTGGGGCCGGGTGGCTACAACGCGATGCGGGGCCACGGCGGTGTCACGGCACGGGTGCTGCGCGGTGGCTGGCTGCGGGTGGGCGCACCGGTGGTTTGCCTGCCGGCCGGGCCGGCAGCACACCCCATCAACGGCAGCACACAGTGATCACCGCCGTGCGGGCGGCGGCAGCGTCCTGATCACCCCATCACCGCATCACCCCACTACTGCACCACCCCATCGCCCAGCGCCAGGCCCTCACGCCGTGGGTCAGCCCCACCCACCAATGCCGCTGCGCCGTTGCGTTGGGTTTTGATGACCGTGCCAGTGCCGCTGCTTTGCGCTACCACGCTCACCGTGTGGCCCAGTGCGCGCAGGCCGGTCACCAGGCTGTCACCGGCGCCGTTGTTGGCCACCAGCACATTGGGGTGCTCACCGCCCACGCCGGTGGTGGCGCTGTTGCTGGCGCCAAAGTTGACCATCGAGGTGGCCTGCTGCGCGTCCATGCCCCAGTCCAGCACGCCCACCACCGTCTTGGTCACGAACTGGATGATGCTGGCGCCGCCGGGCGAGCCGGTGCCCATCACAAAGTCACCCCGGCTGCCGTCCGCTGCTTTGGCAAACACCAGCGTGGGCGCCATTGAGCTGCGGGGCCGCTTGAGCGGCCCAACCCGGTTGGCGATGGGGCCGGCAGCATCGGACGGCGCAAACGAGAAGTCGGTGAGCTGGTTGTTCAGCAAAAAGCCCTTGGCCATGCGGAACGAGCCCATCGAACTTTCTACCGTGGTGGTCATCACCACCACGTTGCCAGCCGCATCCACGATGGTCATGTGGGTGGTGCCACGGCCTTCCGCTGCGCTGATGCCTTGCGGCGTGAAGCCGGCAAACACACCGGCGGTGGCCACGCCCATGCTCTTGTCAAAGCGGATCAGGTTGGCGCGGCTGCGCAAATAGGTTTTGTCCAGCAGTGCGTCGGTGCTGCCGCCGGGCAGTGGCACAAAGTCGGTGTCGGCCACGTATTTGTTGCGGTCGGCGTAGGCCAGGCGTTCAGCCTCGCTGACCAGATGCACGCCCAGCACCGACGGCTTGCCGCCCTCGCTGTCCATGCTGGTGGGGCTGAAGGCCGCCAGGCTGTAGTTCTCCAACATGCCCAGCGCCTGCGCCACCGCAATGCCGCCCGATGACGGTGGCGGCATGCCGCACACCCACCAGCTGCGGTAGGTGGTGCAGACCGCCGTGCGCTTGACCGGCCGGTAGGCGGCCAGGTCGGCCAGCGTGGTCAGGCCGGGTGTCAGGGCGATGGCCGTGGGGCCGCTGCCCACAGTGGCGCCGATTTTGTCCACGATGGCCTGGGCGATCGGCCCGGTGTACAGCGCGTTGGCGCCGCCTGCGGCCAGCGCGGTCAAGGTGTCGGCATAGGCCGGGTTCTTGAGCAAGCTGCCCAGCGGCTTGGCGGTGTAGTCAGGCGCCGGGCCGTAAAAGTAGGCGGTGGCTTCAGCATCTACCAGCAAGCTGGCCTTGTTGGCCACAATGGCGTCCGCCATGCGGCCGCTGATCTTGAAGCCGTTGCTGGCCAGTTGGATGCCGGCGGCAAACAGGCTGTTCCACGGCAGCTTGCCGTTGTCCTGGTAGGCCAGCTCCAGCATGCGCACCGCGCCCGGTGTGCCCACCGACCGGCCGCTGGCGCGCACACCACCAAAGGCGGCGCCGTCGGTGGTCACCGTGGCGGCGGTGGGCAGCGGGTAGGCGGTGTTGGTGGGGCTGATGGTGCGCAAATAGTCTGGGGTGGCGGCGGCCGGCGCTTGCTCGCGCCCGTCGTAGGCCTGCACCACGCCGGTCTTGGCGTTGAAGTGCAGCATGAAAGCGCCACCGCCCAGACCCGAGCTTTGGGGCTCCACCAGGCCCAACACGGCTTGCACCGCCACCGCGGCGTCGACCGCGCTACCGCCTTTTTTCAGGATGTCGCAACCGGCCTGGCTGGCCAGTGGATTGGCGGTGACCACCATGTAGTTTTTGCCCACCACCGGCTTGGCGCCCAGCTTGTAGCCCGAGGCTGGCTCAGGGATGGCCGGGTCACCGGGCAGGCCCGACCCCACCACCACCGCGCCGCTGCTGGTGGTCTGGGTGCAAGACACATCGGCCGGCGTGACAGGGGGTGTGGGCGTGGGCGTCTCGCTGTCACTGCCGCCGCAGGCCACCAGCGTGGCGCCCAACAAGGTGATGGGCAGCAGCAGCCAGGGCCGGCGGGTGCGTGGTGTCGGGGTGGGCAAGCGCATGGCGGTGCTTTCTTGGTGGTGGTGGAAGGCGGGTTGGGGACGTGCTTCAAGGCGGTGACTTGCAGCACACCGCAGTGTGACGTTTTGGGCATTTTGTACACGCCCCAGCAACAAACCGGTGAAGACCCTCCCCCGCAGTGCGGGGCCTGCCCGGTGCGTGACAAGTTTACAAACGCTTAACATTCGCAACCGTTTGCAACCGTTCACAACCCACTGTCCTGACTGCCCCCGTTGCCACCGCCGGGGTACGCACCGGGCAGCCTCTGCCCTCCCTTGTCATGGCCTTGCTGCAACACCACTTTTTTGCGTCCAGCGTTGGGCGGCCCACAGCAGCGGCAGGGGTGCCGGCCAGCCCGTGGTGGCCCAACCTGGCGCAAATGCGCAGCGCCACCCACACCCGGCGCAGCAACCTGGGCCGGCAGTTCAAACTGGCCTGGGCGCTGCTGAGCGCACTGCCGTACCGGGCCCAGTTCAACCAGGTGCTGCAGGCCCACCCGCACTGGTTGGCCCTGTTCAGCCAGCAGCCGCGCAGCTTTGAGCCGCTGCTGCAATCGTTTATCGACAGGCGCTACAGCACCGCCCAGCGTTTTGCCCACCTGCAACATGATCTGGCCAGCGCCACCCAAGCCTTTGGCGCAGCCACTTGCGCCCGCATCGCCAACGGTGAGCGGGTGGCGCTGTGGCACCTGGCCGGTGTGGGCCCGGTGTGTCTGGAGGTCAACAGCGTGTGCCGCCGTGAGGGCTTGTGGAGCTTGGGCCTGTGGACCGATGCCGGCCTGCGGCTGTGCCAAATCAGCTTTTCGGTGCTGCGGGGTGACCGACTGACCATCGGGTCAGTGCAGGGCGCACCGGCCCACGACGCACAAGCCATGCAATGTGTGCGTGACGCCACCCACGCCGCTGCAGGCCTGCGCCCACCGCACCTGCTGGTCGAGCTGCTGCGCATCCTGTGCCAGCGCGGTGGCCTGGCGCTGCAGGGCGTGGACCCGCAACACCATGTCAAACGGCGCTGGCACCAGCAGGTGTTGCAGGTGTCGTTTGACTATTGCGGTTTTTGGGCCGGGCTGGGTGGCCTGCGGCTGGCCGATGGTTTTTGGGGCCTGCCGGCGCAGCGCCCGGCGCGTGACCTGGCTGACGTGCCGGCCAAACGGCGGGCCATGTACCGCCGCCGCGCCACGCTGCTGGACGCCCTGCCCGGCCAACTGCAGCACCTGCCGGCGGCGGCTTGATGGCCATCACCTGAGGCCAGGCCCGGTTGATTGTTGAACTGGGGGGCTGACGCGCGACAGCCCAGATTGCCACCCGATTGCCGCCGGCATGGCAGCAGAATCAGCGCCACACACCCACGCGGAGACCCTCAATGGCACTGACTGCCTACCTCAAGCTCAAAGGCCAGAAACAAGGTGACATCAAAGGCTCAGTGACGCAAAAAGGGCGTGAAGGCAAGATTGCGGTGGTGGCCGCCCGCCACGGTGTGATCAGCCCACGCGATGCCGCCAGCGGCCTGCCCACCGGCCGCCGCCAGCACCGTGCTTTCATGCTGACCAAAGAGCTGGATGCGTCATCACCGCTGCTGTACGCACTGTTGGTCAACAACGAAAACATCCCCGAATGGGAGCTGCAGTGCTGGGCACCGCAGCTCAGGGCCACCGCCGGCGCAGGCACCGAGGTGCAGCACTACACGGTGCGGCTGACGGATGCCAAGCTGTCCGACATCCAGTTTGTGATGGCAGACAACCGCGACCCGGCGCTGGCCAAACTGGCCGCATCAGAGGAGTTGTCGTTCACCTACAGCAAGATCGAATGGCTGTGGACCGCCGGCGGCATCAGCACCAGCGATAGCTGGGAAACCGGGGCCAGCCTGGGCAAGCCGGCAGCGCGCAAACCAGCGGCAAATAGGGCGGTGGCAAAGAAGCCGGCCGCAAAGAAGACCTGAGCTTGGGCAGCCTGCCAGCGACCTGCCAGCGCCACGCGGCGTTTGCAGCACCTGGCCTCAAGTCACCGCCTTGCGCTGCAGGTACTCAGGCGCATCCCAGGCGCGGGTGGTCATCACGTCTTGCAGCGTGGCCACTGCGTCCCACACATCCACAAACCGCAGGTACAGCGGGGCAAAGCCGAAGCGCAAGATGTCGGGCGCACGGAAGTCGCCGATCACACCCCGGGCAATCAGCGCCTGCATCACGGCATAACCTTGTGGGTGGGTCAGGGCCACCTGGCTGCCACGTTGGGCGCCATCCCGCGGGCTGGCCAGGCCGAACGCATCACACCCAAGCTGCGCGTCCACCAGCTGAATGAACAGCGTGGTCAGGGCCAGGCTTTTGTGGCGCAGGGCGGCCATGTCCACACCATCAAATGCGGTGAGTGCAGCCTCCAGCGCAATCAGGCTGAGCTGCGGCGCGGTGCCCACCAGCAGGCGGGCCATGCCGGGCGCTGGCTCAAAACCATGCTCAAACGTGAAGGGCCGCGCATGGCCGTGCCAGCCGGTGATGGGCTGTTGCAGCACGGCCTGGTGGCGCTGTGCGACAAAGGCAAAGGCCGGCGCGCCCGGCCCGCCGTTCAGGTATTTGTAGCCGCAGCCCACCGCAAAGTCGGCCTGCACGGCGGTCAAATCACAGGGCAGCGCACCGGTGGTGTGGGCCAAATCCCACAGCACCAGCGCGCCCACGGCGTGCGCCCGGCGGGTGATGGCGGCCATGTCGTAAACCTGGCCGCTGCGGTAGTTGACGTGGGTGAGCGAGACGATGGCCACGCTGTCGTCAATGGCCTCCAGCAGCGCGCTGGGGTCCACCGTCACCAGCTCGGCACCGGTGAGGCCAGCCACACCGTTGGCGATGTAAACATCAGTGGGGAAGTTGCCCTGCTCCCCCAAGATGCGCCGCCGCCCGGGCCGCAGCCGCAAGCCCGCCACCAGCAGCTTGAACAGGTTGACCGAGACCGAATCGGCCACGATCACCTCGTCGGCCGCAGCGCCAATCAGCGTGGCGATGCGGGCACCCACACGCTGCGGCGCCTGGTACCAATCGGCATCGTTCCAGCTGCGGATCAGGCCTTGCGCCCACTCCTGCTGCAGGGCGATGGCCAAACGCTGCGGCACGGCCTTGGGCATGGCGCCCAGCGAGTTACCGTCCAGGTAAATCACGCCTGCTGGCAGCTCGAAGCGCTCACGCAGCGGGGCCAGTGGGTCTTGCTGGTCCAGGGCGAGACAGGTGGCGCGGATGGTGGTGGGGTCGGTGGCGTGGTCAGGGGTGGTGTGCATGGTGGTTGCCTCAATCCGGCTGGATACGCGCTTCGCGGATCAGCTTGCCGTAACGCACTTGCTCGCTGGCCAGCAAGCTGCTGAAGCGGGCCACAGTGCCGGGCAGTGCCTCACCACCGGCGCCGACCAGGCGGCCCTGTAGATCAGCACCGTCCAGGGCTTTTTGTACCTCGGCATGCAGGCGCGCCACCACTGCCGGTGGCAGGCCGGCCGGGCCCACCAGGCCGTACCAGACCGAGGCCTCAAAACCCGGATAACCCGATTCGGCAATGGTCGGCACATCGGGCAGGATGGCTGCGCGCTGCGGGTTGAGCACCGCCAGCACCCGCAGCTTGCCGCTCTTGACGTGCGGCAACACTTCCAGCGCGTTGACCGCCACGGTCTGGATGTGGCCGGCCAGTGTGTCGGTGATGGCCTGGGCACCACCTTTGTAGGGCACATGCGTGAGGGTGATGCCGGCGGCATGGGCAAACAACTCCACCGCCAAGTGCGGGGTGGAGCCATTGCCCGGTGTGCCCACATTCACCACGCCCGGTTTGGCCCGGGTTTGCGCCATCAGCGCCGCGATGGAGCTGAGATCGCCCTGCTCGCCGGTTGCGATCACCACCGGCACCCGGCCCACAAGGGCGATGGAGGTCAAGTCACGCGCCACATCAAACGGCGGCGGCTGGTACAGCGTGGGGTTGGCCGCTGCGGCGTTGGCCACCAGCATCAGGGTGTGGCCATCGGGTGGGCTGTCGATCAGCACGCGCATGGCCAGGTTGGTGCCGGCGCCAGGCTTGTTGTCCACAATCACCGGCTGGCTCAGCGCGGCCTGCAGCGGCTGCGCCAGCGCACGGGCAATGGTGTCCACCGCGCCGCCCGGGCTGTAGACCACCAGGATGCGCAGCGGGCGCTGCGGATAGGCTGTTGCTGGGGTCTGGGCCTGGGCTGGGGTGGACAGCAGCGCGCTTGAGAAGCACAGCGGCAACAGTGGAATTTGGACGATGGCGCGACGGCGCATGGTGAGGCATCCCTTGGGAATCTGGCTGGCAACAATGGCAGCGCAGCGGCGGCGCGGTGCAGCGGCCGCAACATCCGACCAACACTGTAGCCGTCACCTTGCAACCCACCCAACCCGGAGCACAACCCCTTGGACTTGACCGCCCTGCAAGCCAGCCTGCGCCAATTTGCCGCTGAGCGCGATTGGCAGCCTTTCCACACCCCCAAGAACCTGGCCATGGCACTGATGGTGGAGGCGGCCGAGCTGCTGGAGATCTTCCAGTGGCTGACACCCGAGCAATCACTGGCGGTGCGTGGCGATGCGGTGCTGCAAGACCGGGCGGCGGACGAGATGGCCGACGTGTTGCTTTACCTGCTGCAGCTTGCTGACCACACCGGTGTGGACGTGCAAGCCGCAGTCGCCCGCAAGTTGATAAAAAACGCGGTCAAGCACCCAGCGCTACACGGCCCAGCGCCAACCGGTCCAACGCCGCCTGCTCCCCCGGACGCAGCGTGAGCACCTCCACGCCGGTCTCGGTGACCAGCACGGTGTGCTCCCACTGGGCTGACAACGAGCGGTCTTTGGTCACCACCGTCCAGTTGTCGGGCTGCACTTTGACCTCAGGCCGGCCGGCGTTGAGCATGGGCTCGATGGTGAAGGTCATGCCTGGCACCAACATGTGGCCGCTGCCACGTTTGCCAAAGTGGCGCACCTCGGGTTCTTCATGCATGGCCAGGCCAATGCCGTGGCCGCAAAAATCACGCACCACCGAATAACCGTGCGCTGACGCGTGCTGCGTGATCGCCGCGCCAATATCGCCCAGCGTGCCGCCCGGCCGCACCTGCAAGATGCCCAGGTACAGCGCCTCTTGCGTCACGCGCGCCAGCCGGGCGGCGGCGATGCCGGGTTTGCCGGCAAAAAACGTGGCGCTGGTATCGGCATGCACCCCGTCCACAGCCACCACCAGGTCGATGTTGAGCAGGTCACCGTCTTTCAGCAGCTTGGGGCCGGGCACACCGTGGCACACCACCTGGTTGACCGAGATGCAGGTGGCGTGTGCATAACCCTCGTAGCCGATGCAGGACGCCACCCCGCCGCGGGACTCGATGTAGCGCTGGCACAAGGCATCCAGCTCGGCGGTGGTCACGCCTGGCCGCACCTCGGGGCCGATCATCTCCACCGTGCCGATGGCGATGGCAGCGGCTTGGCGCATGGTGGCAATCAGCGCGGGCGGCTTGGCGAAGGTGGAGGTGAGCATGGGCCGGATTATCGCCAGCCTCCACGTTGGCCCGCATGGCGGCAGGCGGCGCCGGCGGGCAGGATGGCAGCCACGCCATTGTTGGCACAGCACCGTGAATGCCACCCATGCCGGCCCTGCTCCACCCCAACCACCCCCACCCCTTCACCGGCCTGGACGTGCCCAGCCTGCTGGCGCACCGGGCGGCGTGCCGGCCCGACCATGTGTTCATCGCCTGGGAGCCGTTTGATGGCCAGTCTGACGGCCAATCCGGCAGCCAACCCGAGACCTGGACTTACGCCCGCTTTGCGCACCAGGTGGGCCGCATTGCCGGTGGCCTGGCGCGGCGTGGTGTGGTGGCGGGGGACAGCGTGTTGATCCACCTCGACAACTGCCCTGAATCCCTGCTGGCCTGGTATGCCTGTGCCCAGCTGGGTGCGGTGGCCGTCACCACCAATGCCCGCGCAGTGGCCGACGAGCTGACGTATTACGCTGAGCATTGCGGCGCGGTGGCGGCCATCACCCAGCCCAAATTTGCGGCGCTGTTGGCACAAAGCTGCCCGCACCTGCGCTGGTTGGTAGTGACCGCCACCGACAACGGCGCAGCGCCAGCCCAGCCGGTGGAAGCCGGCCAGCGCTTTGCCACGCTGGACGCTGACCCACCACCGCGCCGCACACCTGACCCGTTAGCACCGTGCAGCGTGCAGTACACCTCAGGCACCACATCACGGCCCAAGGCGGTGTTGTGGACCCATGCCAACGCGCTGTGGGGCGCCCGCATCAATGCCGCACATGAAGACCTGCAGCCCGGCGATGTGCACATGGTGCATCTGCCGCTGTTCCACACCAACGCGCAAGCCTACTCGGTGCTGGCCACCTTGTGGACCGGTGGCACGGCGGTGGTGCTGCCGCGGTTTTCGGCCAGCCGGTTCTGGCCGCTGTCGCTCAAGCATGGCTGCACCTGGGTGTCGATGATTCCGTTCTGCATCAAGGCGCTGATGGCGCATGCGGTGCCCGCCGCCCACCAGTACCGGCTGTGGGGCGCGGCCGCGTGTGACCTGCCCACTGACCCGCACTTCCGGGTGCAAACCCTGGGCTGGTGGGGCATGACCGAGACCATCAGCCACGGCATCGTCAGTGACAAACACTGGCCCAGCGCGCCCCTCAGCATCGGCCGGCCGGCACCGGAGTACGGCATTGCCATCGTCGATGACGACAGCGTGCCGCTGGTGGATGCCAACCCGGTGGGGCGCGGTGGCTCGGGTCAGTTGATGGTGCGCGGGCTGCGTGGCCTGTCGCTGTTTGCCGAGTACCTGGGCAATGCCGCTGCCACCGAGGCCAGCTTTACCGCCGACGGCTGGTTTCGCACCGGCGACCGGGTGGATTTGCTGGACGACGGGTCCATCCGTTTTGGTGACCGCACCAAAGACATGCTCAAAGTGGGCGGCGAGAACGTGGCTGCGTCAGAGATCGAGCGGGTGGTGGCCAGCGTGGCCGGTGTGCATGAATGCGCCGTGGTGGCCCGCGCCCACCGCATGCTGGACGAGGTACCGGTGCTGTTTGTGCTGCCGCTGGCCGGCCTGAACGGCGCTGCTGCACTGGTCGACCTGGCCGACCGGGTGCGCGCCGCCTGCGTCGCCCAGTTGGCGGATTTCAAACGCCCACATGAGGTGCGCTTGGTGACCAGCCTGCCCCGGTCAACCCTGGAGAAGATTGCCAAGGCCGAGTTGCGGCGCCAGTTGGCGGACGAGGTGGCGGCCAACGGCCGCACGGCCTGACGCCAGCGCGTTAGCCGGCAGGATGCAGCCGCGTGTCCACCACCAACCGCTGCTGGTGCAACAAGTGATAACGGCCGGCCGCCACAGTGGGCGCCAGCACCAGGTTCCAGCTGCATTTGGACACCGCGCTGGGCAACAGCACGATGCCGTGGGCGGCCAGCAAACCGGCACCAAACTGCTGCTGACCAGCACTGGGGGTGCCGCCGTGCAGCCAGGCTGGGTTGGGCAGCTCGTCGGGCTGCACCACGCGGATGGGGGCTGCCGTCCCGGGGGCAGCAGCCACCGCGTCCAGCGTGATCTGCACACAGCTCAGCACATGCGGCTGGGTGTCCAGCACCGCAAAGCCACGGTGCACTGCGGCCTCCACCAGGCAGGTGGCCGGGTCCAGGCTGCAGTACACCGCACGCTGGCCTTTGGGGTTCCAGCGGCCGCCGTACAGCTCAGCGCCGATGCCGCTGTCCCACTGCGGCGCAAAGCACTCGGCGTCGATGCGCCAGGCCAGCAGGTGGCCCGCCGTGGTGCCGGGTGTTGGCAAAGCCGCAGGTAGCGCGGCCATGGGCGGCGCGGCACCCAACATCCAAGCGGCCGCCATGCTCAGTTGTAGACGCCGTGTTCCAGCCGGCCCAGCAGTTCGGTCACCAGCTCGGCGCCTTGCAGGGTGCGCAGCAGGTCAATGGGCACGGCGCCGTCCAGGCCCATGGCCGGCTGGGCCATCCAGCGCTCAGCGGCGTCGCGGTTGCCAAACACCACGCTGGCCTGGGCCAAGGTTTCGGCCAGCAGCCAGGTTTTGCTGGCCAGATCAGGCGGCATGGCCTTTTGCGGCTGGTCAAACAAGCGGCGCAAAGTGCGGGTGCTGATGCCCAGCGCGTCAGCCACCTGCTCGGGCTTGAGGGCCGACAAATGCTGCACCAACGTACACAGCACCGCCGCCGGCAGGCCTTGCACCAGGCGACCGTGGATCTCGGCCCGGCTTTGCGGCAGCACCTTGAACTGGCGCCGGCCACCCATGAACTCAATCGCCCCGGCACTGACGGCGGCCACCACACCCCCCTGCGCTGGCCAGGGCGGTGTTGACTCACGCACCGCCAGCATTGGATGGGCTGCGGCCAACCTTGGAGTGGCCGCAGAGGTCTGCGGGGCGGGAGTGGATTGCAGCAAGGCACGCATCAGACAAATGTCGCGTCAATCAGGCCAATTGTCAAGCGCGGTGTATTGCGGGGTGTAGGGCTCGGTGGGCGCTCGGTGGGCGCTTGGACGCGCTCGGGCGCCTCCACGCCGTCAAGCCGTCAAGCCCTGCAGGCTGTGTACCGTGCGCAGGCAGGCCTGGGCTGCCTCGGTGCCTTTCAGCACAAAGTGATCGGCAAAAAACTGCCGGTGCTCAGCGTGGTCGTGAAAGCTCTTGGGCGTCAGCACCGCTGAGAGCACCGGCACGCCGCTGTCCAGCTGCACCCGCATCAGGCCGCTGATCACTGCGTCGGCCACAAACTCATGGCAGTAGATGCCACCGTCCACCACCAGCGCGCAGGCCACGATGGCCGCGTAGCGGCCGCTGCGGGCCAAGGCCTGGGCATGCAGCGGAATCTCAAACGCGCCGGGCAGCGCCACCACGTCCACCTGGCTGGCCGCAACGCCGGCGCGGGCCATTTCAGCCAAAAAAGCATCGCGCCCGCGCAGCACGATCTCGGCGTGCCACTGGGCATGCAAAAAGGCGAAGCGCGGCTTGTTGGCTGGAGTGGGATTGGTGTCGCCGGTGGAGGTGGATGTCATGCTTGATCCTCAAAAACAGGGTTGCCAAGATCAGGGCGCACGCAGCCCGGCGGCCCCCACAAGCAGGCCGGGCGCTCGCGGGCTGGTGCGTCAACCTGACGCCATCACCGCCGGTGGGGACTTGCACCCCGCCCTGAGAACGCTGCGCCGGGCCATGGCCCAGACGCTGCGAGATGTTAGCCAGCGCGTCTTGGCCCCTGCTTCGCCCAGGCGACACTGCAGGCCCCGCAGGCGTGTCTGCCCTGTTGCCACACCGAGAACACCCCATGAACCCCATCGTCATCGTTGGCGGCGGCCATGCCGGCGCCCAACTCTGCGCCGCGCTGGCTGAGGCCGGCCTGGGCCCACGCACCCACCTGGTCTGCGCCGAGCCCCACCTGCCCTACCAGCGCCCGCCGTTGTCCAAGGCTTTCTTGAAAGACCCGGGCCAGGCCTTGCAAGCCCACCGCGCCGAGGCCTGGTTTGCCACTGCCGGCATCACCTTGCATCTTGGCGATGCGGCGCTGGAGATAAACCGCAGCGCCCGCACACTGCGCCTGCAATCGGGCAGCGTGCTGCCGTATGACCAGTTGGTGCTGGCCACCGGCGCCCGGGCACGCCAGTTGGCTGGCCTGCAGGCCGGGTTGGACAACGTGATCAGCCTGCGCCAGGCCGCTGATGCCATGGCGTTGCGCCAGCGCCTGGCCGGCGCCAATTCGCTCACGGTGCTGGGCGGTGGCTTCATTGGGCTGGAGGTGGCCGCCACCGCCCGCGCGCTGGGCCTGGCGGTGCAAGTGATCGAAACCGCGCCACGCTTGCTGGGCCGCTCGGTGTCGGCGGAGTTGGCGGCGCACATCCTGGCAGTCCACCGCACGGCAGGCATCACCATCAACCTGTCAGCCAAAGTGAGCGACATCGTACAGGACGGCCAGCGCCTGCAGTCACTGGTGGTGGACGGCCAGACCGTGCCGGTGGACTTGCTGCTGCTGGGCATTGGCGCCGAGCCTGAAACCGGCCTGGCGCAAGCCGCCGGCCTGCTGCTGGACAACGGCATCATGGTGGACGCCGCGATGCGCAGCAGTGACCCGCACATCCTGGCCATCGGTGATGTGGCGCAGTTCCCGGTGGGCGGCGGCTGGGCGGCTGATGGCACCCGGCTGCGCTTGGAATCAGTGCAAAACGCCAATGACCAAGCCCGCACCGCAGCCGCCACGTTGCAAGGCCAGGCCGCCACTTACGCCGCCCTGCCGTGGTTCTGGTCAGAGCAAGGCACCTTGCGCCTGCAGATGGCCGGGCTGATGCCAGCGGCTGACGGGCCCGGCGTGCAGCGCCACCGCCGGCCCGGCGCGAGTGAGGCCAGCTTCTCGGTATTCCACTACCAAGACGACAGGCTGGTGTGTGTGGAATCGGTCAACGCGCCGATGGACCACATGCTGTCGCGCAAGCTGATGGAGGCCAGCCGCCACCCGGCGCCAACGCTGGCCAGTGACCCGGCGGTGGCTTTGAAGTCGCTGTTGTGAGCCCCTGGACTATTTGACGGGCGCAGTGTCAACCCACCCGGGTAAACCCGGAATTGTGCCTGCAAGCCCGGCGACAAACCCGGCCCGCTTATCAGAATCGGAGCTTCATCGAATCTGGTTTTGATCAGAACATCCCATGACCACCACCAAGTCCCTGCTCGTCGCCGCCCTGCTGTCTGGCGCCGCTGCCCTGTCCTTCGCCCAAGCGCCTGCCGCGCCGGCTGCTGCTGCTGCCCCGGCCGCCGCTGCCAGCAAGTAAGACATCACCCGCGCCGGCCGCTGCTGCTGCTGCGCGTTGGCCAACAAGGGCTGGGGTTTCCCAGCCCTTTTTTCGTGGGCGCTGGGTGTTCAAGCGCTGCTGCCCATCACCCGGGCGCGCAAGCGCCGCATGCCACGCAGCCAGCGGTCACAGTCGGCCGTCTTGCGTTGCCAGAAGCCCAGCACCTCGGCATGCGGCAGGATCAAGAAGCGCCCTTCCTGCAGGCCTTGCAGCGCACAGGCCGCCACCGCGTCAGCCGTGAGCGCACCCTCCCCCAAAAAACTGGGCCGGCCGGTGCTTGCATCGGCGCCCAGCAACATCGGTGTCAGCACGCCTTGTGGGCACAGGCAGCTGACATGGATGCCGGCGTCACCGTGGGCGATGGCCAGCCATTCGGCAAAGCCCACCGCAGCGTGTTTGGTCACTGAATACGGCGCCGCGTTGACCTGGCTCAGCAGCCCGGCGGCCGACGCGGTTTGCAACAACCAACCCTGGCCACGCCCCAGCATCTGCGGCAGCACCGCGTTGGCCGCATGCACATGGGCCATCACATTGACATCCCAGTGGCGCTGCCACACCGCAGCGGGGGCGTCGGCATCGGCGCGGTTGATGATGCCGGCGTTGCTGCAGAAGATGTCCACCTGGCCGTAGCGGGCGGTGGCAGCGTCCACCAGCGCCTGCACTTCGGTCTGCAGCGCCACGTTGGTGGGCACGGCCAGGCCGCCAATCTGCGCGGCCACGGTGGCCGCACCGGCGGCGTCCAGATCGGCCACCACCACACCGCGCGCGCCAGCCTGCGCAAAGGCCAGGCACAGCGCCCGGCCAATGCCGGACGCACCACCGGTGACCACCACCACCTTGCCCTGGAAGTCCATCATCTGCGCTGCCTTGTTGCGGGTTGTCGGGCCGTGATTTCAGCCTGCTGCAGTGCAGCCCAACAAGCACGTGGGCGACAACGCTGCGGCAGGCCGCGCTGCTATCGTGATTGCCCCCTCTCCCCGCAACCGCGCACTTGCCGCCCAACACCGCCCATGGACCAGCCGATCACTCCTCCGCAAGCCGCTGAAACGATGCCCTTTGCTGACCTGCCCACCCTGCTGGCCGCCCAGGCCCGCAACCGGCCTGACGCACTGGCCCTGGTGATTGGCGAGCGCCGCTACAGCTATGCCGCGCTGGACGCACTGGCCGACCAGGTGGCCGCATCCCTGCAGCGCGACGGCCTGCAGCCGCAAGACGTGGTGGCTGTGTGCTCCGGTACCAACATCGAATACCTGGCGGTGTTCTTGGGCGCGCTGCGTGCTGGCGTGGCGGTGGCACCGCTGGCACCCAGCTCCACCGCAGCGCAGTTGATGGGCATGGCGGTGGACGCTGGCGCCAAGCGTTTTTTCATCGATGGGGATGTGCAGGCCGCCCTGGCCGCAGCCGGCATCACGGCGCCCCCCAGCCTGCCGTTGACCCGGCTGGACGCAGTGGACGCCCAAGCACCGCTTAGCGGCTGGCTGATGCCCGCAGGAAGCAAACCAAAGCCGGTGGCCATCCAGCCGGCTTGGGCCTTCAACCTGATTTATTCCAGCGGCACCACCGGCACACCCAAAGGCATCGTGCAGTCGCACGCCATGCGCTGGGCCCACATCCAGCGGGCGGCCCTGTCGGGGTATGACCAGACCACCGTCACGCTGATTGCCACGCCGCTGTACAGCAACACCACGCTGGTCTCGGTGATCCCCACGCTGGCCTACGGTGGTTGCCTGGTGTTGATGCCCAAATTTGATACTGATAAGTTCTTGCACACCGCCCAAGCCGAGCGCGCCACCCACAGCATGCTGGTGCCGGTGCAGTACCAGCGCCTGCTGGCGCGGCCTGACTTCGAGCGTTTTGACTTGAGCAGCTACCGCACCAAGTTCTGCACCAGCGCGCCCTTCCACGCCGCACTCAAAGCCGATGTGCTAAAGCGCTGGCCGGGTGGCTTGGTGGAGTATTACGGCATGACCGAAGGTGGTGGCACCTGCATCCTGCAAGCCCACCTGCACCCCACCAAGTTGCACACCGTGGGCCAGCCGGCCGAGGGCCACACCATCCTGCTGATCGATGAAGCCGGCCAGCCGGTGACCACCGTGGGCGAGAGTGGCGAGGTGGTGGGCCGATCCCCCGGCATGATGACGGGCTACCACAACCAGCCCGAAAAGACGGCCGAGGCCGAGTGGTTTGATGCGCAGGGCCAGCGCTACATCCGCACCGGTGATGTGGGCCGGTTTGATGCCGATGGCTTCTTGACGCTGCACGACCGGCGCAAGGACATGGTGATCAGCGGCGGCTTCAACATCTACCCGAGTGACCTGGAGGCCGTGCTGCGCACCCATGCTGCGGTGGCCGATGCGGCGGTGGTGGGCATCCCGTCTGCCGAATGGGGCGAGACGCCGGTGGCGTTTGTGGTGCGGCGGGCGGGTGAAACCACCGACGCCGAGACGCTGCGCGCCTGGTTCAACCTGCAGGTGGGCAAAACACAGCGCTTGTCCGGCCTGCGGCTGGTGGATGAACTGCCACGCAGCGCGATTGGCAAAGTGCTCAAACGTGAGCTGCGGGATGCCTGGGGTGCGACCGGGGCCTGACGGCCCACATCAACGCCGGTTGCGGGCCGGGCGCGCCGCTGCAGCAGCAGCGGCTTGTGCAGCCGCCTCGCGCAGCTTGTCTTTCTTGCTCTTGCGCCGGCCTTTGATACCGCCGTTTTGATCGGCGTTTTGATCCCCAAGCTGCGGCCCATCACCCGCTGCAGCGTCATCGGCCAGCACCGGTGGCGCCAGGGCGGGCTCAAAACCCGGCACCTGCTCTCTCGGCACCCGCTCGCCCTGGCGTTTTTCGATCAGGCGGAAATGCGGCTCACTGCCCGGTGCATCGGCGCAGATGAAGCTCACCGCCTGGCCTGCCAAACCGGCCCGGCCGGTGCGGCCGATGCGGTGGGTGTAGTCCACCGCCGAGCGTGGCAAATCATGGTTGACCACGGCCGCCAACCCAACCACATCAATGCCCCGGGCGGCCAGGTCAGTGGCCACCAGCGCCTGCAGCCGGCCGGCGCGCAAGTCGGCCAGCATCTGGCTGCGCCGGCCCATGCTTTGCTGGCCGTGCAGCGCAGCGGCTTTGATGCCGGCGCGGATCAGCTTGTCGGCCACATGCGCACTGGCGTACTGGGTGGCCACAAACACCAGCACCCGGTCCCAACCGGCGGTTTGGATCAGGTGGCGCAGCAGCGCGGTGCGGCGTGGTGTGTCCACCACGATGGCGCGCTGTTGGATGTCGGGTGCGGCGGCGGCCGGGCCGCTGATGTCCACCTGCAGCGGGCTGCGCAGCAACTGCGTGGCCAGCGTGGCCACGGCGGCGGGCATGGTGGCGGAGAACAGCAGGGTCTGGCGCGCTTTGGTGGGTGACTGGGGCGTGCCAAGGTGCGCCAGCAAGCGGCCCACCTCATCGGCAAAACCCAGGTCCAGCAGCTTGTCGGCTTCGTCCAGCACCAACAGCGGCAAGCCACCAAGCTGCAGCGCGTTGTGGTCCAGCAAGTCCAGCAGCCGGCCGGGCGTGGCCACCACCACCTGGGCGCCACCCCGCAAAGCCATCATCTGCGGGTTGATGGACAAACCACCCACCGCCAGCACACATTTCAGGCCGGGTGCGGCGCTGCGGGCCAGGCTGTCGATCACACCAGCGGTCTGCGCGGCCAGCTCACGTGTGGGTGCCAGCACCAGTACACGCAGGCGGCGTGGCCGCTCATGCTGCCAGTCAGGGTCTTGCAGCACGGCCTGCAGCAGCGGCAGGGCAAATGCAGCGGTTTTGCCCGATCCGGTGGGCGCGATGGCCAGCAGATCACGGCCTTGCAGCACGGCCGGCACAGCCGCAAGCTGCACCGGCGTGGGCGCCAGCCAACCGGCGCCAGACGCGGCCTGGGCCAGTGCGCCGCACAGGCCGAGATCGGAAAATTGGGGGTGGTCTGGCAAGCTCAAGAGGTGGTCCAAAACGGGCGGCAACGCGGGGCGGCAAGGCGGTGCGGCGCGCCGCAAGTCAGTGTACGGTGCGGTGCATGTGCAACCAGTCCGCCGCCCTGCCACCGCCAGCGCTCCCAGCCGCCAACCCAACGCGCCCGGTGTGTGGCCGTTGCGCCTTGCCGCTGGCCAGTTGCGTGTGCCGCTGGGTCACGCCAACCGCCAATCTGGCGCAGGTGCTGCTGTTGCAACATCCCAAAGAAGCACGGCAAGCCAAAGGCACTGCGCGCCTGCTGCGGCTGAGCCTGCAGCACTGTGATTGCCGGGTGGGCGAGGTGTTTGATGCGGCGGTGTTGGGCTTTGCTGGCAGCCTGCAGACCTGGCTGCTGTATCCGGCCGCGCCGGACACGGCCACCAACGCGCCGACAAGCGCAACCGCGTCGCCGTCGCCACACCCCAACCCCACCCACTGCCGCCTGCTGCTGCTGGACGGCACCTGGCGCCAGGCGCGCCACCTGCTGCAGGTCAACCCGTGGCTGCTGGCCTTGCCACGTTGGCCGCTGCTGGCGCCACCGCCGTCGCGCTACCGCATCCGCCAGGCGCAGCGGCCGGAGCAGCGGTCCACCCTGGAGGCCGCCTGCCTGGCACTGGCCATGCTGGAGGCGGCACCCAAGCGCTACAACCCACTGCTGGCTGCGTTTGACGGCTGGGTGGCCAGCTGCGCTGACCGAATCACACGGCTCCATCGGGCGACACCACCGGCCACCTGACAGCGGGCAATCCCCGTGGGCAGCGCCAGGCAGCATCCCCACAATGTCTGGCAAACCGCGCCGCAGCGCGCGACACCAGGAGCCCACATGTACCCCGCAACCACCGCCCGGAGCCACCCCGACCGGCTGGCCTTCATCATGGCCAGCAGCGGTGAATCGATGAGCTACCGCAGCCTGGACCAGCGCAGCAACCGCCTGGCCCACTTGCTGCGCGCCCAAGGCCTGCAGCGGCTGGGCCACTACGCCATCTTCATGGAGAACAACAGCCGCTTCATCGAGGCCTGCATGGCGGGTGAGCGCAGCGGCCTGTACTACACCTGCGTCAACGCCTACCTCAAGGCCGACGAGTTGGCCTACATCCTGAACAACAGCGAGTCCAAGCTGCTGGTCACCTCAGCCGCCCTGCTGGACGTGGCACGCCAGGCCCTGCCCGACTGCCCGGGCGTGCGGCTTTGCCTGGTGGTGGGCGGGGGTGACGCGGTGAAGGGCACAGTGGGCGCAGCCCAGGTGCGTGACTACGAGATTGCCGTGGCCGGCCTGCCAGACACCCCGGTGGCCGATGAGTGGCTGGGCACGGCCATGCTGTATTCATCCGGCACCACCGGCCGGCCCAAAGGTATCCTGCGGCCACTGCCCGATACCCCACCCAGCCAGCCGCTGCCGCTGTTCAACTTCTTGAACGCGCTCTGGCAGTGTGAGGACGGCATGCGCTATTTGTCACCCGCGCCGCTGTACCACTCCGCCCCGCTGGCCAATGTGAGCCTGGCGCTGCGCAATGGTGGCACCGTGGTGGTCATGGAGCACTTTGACCCTGAGCATTACCTGACGCTGGTGGCCCAGCACCGCATCACCCACACCCAGCTGGTGCCCACCATGTTCTCGCGGCTGCTCAAGCTGCCGGCTTCAACGCGGGCCAGCGCCGACTTGTCGTCGCTCAAGATCGCGGTGCATGCCGCAGCGCCCTGCCCGGCCCAGGTCAAAGAACAGATGATCGACTGGTGGGGCCCCATCATCCATGAGTACTACGGCGCCACCGAGGGCCTGGGCTTTACCGCCTGCAACACGCCCGAATGGCTGGCGCACCGGGGCACCGTGGGCCGGGTGTTGTTGGGGGATTTGCAGGTGCTCGACGAGCTGATGCAGCCGGTGGCCAAGGGCGCATCGGGTGAGATCTGGTTCAAGACCGCATCACCCTTTGTCTACTTCAACGACCCCGAGCGCACCGCGCTGACCCGCTCACCCGACGGCAGCATGAGCACCGTGGGCGACATGGGCTATCTGGACGACGATGGGTTTCTGTACCTGACTGACCGGTCCACCTTCATGATCATTTCGGGCGGCGTCAACATCTACCCGCAAGAGTGCGAGAACCTGTTGATCACCCATCCCAAAGTGGCCGATGCGGCGGTGTTTGGGGTGCCCAACCCAGACCTGGGCGAAGAGGTCAAAGCGGTGGTGCAACCCGTGCCTGGGGTAGAGCCCGGCGCGGCGCTGGCGCAAGAGTTGATGGCGTTTTGCGCTGAGCACCTGTCACGCCAAAAATGCCCACGCTCGGTGGACTTCAGCGACCAGTTGCCGCGGTTGCCTACCGGCAAACTCTACAAACGGCTGCTGCGGGATCCGTACTGGGCGGGCCACAAAAGCCGCATCGTCTGACGGCCACATGGCTGCGGGCCGTGCGCTGTGCAGCGCATCCCTCAGCAGACCATTCAGCGCGTCAGGGCCGCAACAGTGCTGGCGCCGGCGGCCACCGGCGGTGCATCCACCGCCGGGCCCATGGTCCAGCGCACCGATGCCGGCGGCTGCACCAAAAATGTATTGCTGTCCGGGCCGGCGACGTGCTGCGCTGCGTGTGCCGCCGCCAGCACCGCTGGATGTTCACCATTGGTATGCAGCACCCTGTTGCGCGGGCTGGCCGGGTGGCCCACGATGAAGGTGTTGGCATCCACCCCAGGCAGCTTGCGGGCAGCAAACACGGCGGGGTGCTGGCCCACATCCTGGGCGCTGGCGGGCTGGCCACACAGCGTGGCGGCAAGGGCAGTGCCCAGGGTGATCAAACAACGGATGGTCATGGTGGGTCTTTAGCAAAGGCGCAAAACGGGCGCTTGTGGCGCGGGCCTGCAGGCTTCAAAACGCGGCCAGCAAGATGGCCGGCGCAGGGTGTACCCACCATATTAGTATTTACCCTAGTCTGCCGAGCACTGATCCACCACATCCAGGGTCGTGGGCGGGCCCTGTCGCCCGGGTTGCACCACCACACAGCCGATCGCCGACAATCAAATTTGATTCTGTCGCCGGCTCGATCAGCCTCGCGCCCAACTCCGCGCCCAGCCACTTGCGGCCCCCGCCATGAACGCCCGTCTCCAGACTGCTGCCCCGTCCCTGCTTGCCGACCCCCGCAACCCGCCTGTTGCGGGCACACTGGTGCATTGCCAATTGCCCACGCCCTGGGGTGAGTTCACCCTGCACGGCCTGGTGGACAGCAGCACCGGCGCCGAGCATGCCGCCATGAGCTTGGGCGCCCTGGATGATGGCCAGCCGGTGCTGACCCGGATGCACAGCGAATGCCTGACCGGCGACACGCTGTACAGCCTGAAATGTGATTGCGGTGCTCAGCTGGAGGCCAGTCTGCAAGCCATCGCCCAAGCCGGGCGCGGCGTGCTGCTGTACCTGCGCCAGGAGGGCCGAGGCATTGGCCTGGTCAACAAAATTCGCGCTTATGCGCTGCAACAAGCCGGCGCCGACACGGTGGAGGCCAACCGCCTGCTGGGCTTGCCCGACGATGCACGCGATTACACCGTGGCCGCCAGCATGCTGCGCCAGTTGGGGGTGCAGCAGGTGCGCCTGCTGACCAACAACCCGGCCAAAGTGGACGCGCTGCAGCGTCTGGGCATCACGGTGGTGGAGCGGCTGCCGCTGCACATGCCGTCAAACCCGCACAACCCGGGCTATCTGCAGACCAAGTCACGCCGCATGGGGCATTACGGGCCAGATGATCTGGGCGATTTGATTTCGCCTGCCACGCTGGGTTGAGCGCAGCCGCCCGCCGCGCTCAAGCAAAGCGCGCTGGGTTGAGCGGCTCGGTGTCGCCCAGTTGGGCCGCTACGGCCAGCAGTTGCGCGGGTGTGGGTTGGTCCCAGTGCTCGCCGATGGCGGCGCGGGCGTAAAACCGCAGCATCTCATGCAGCACCATCGGGTGCTGCCAGCCATTGCCCTGCAGGCGCTTGCGGATGGACGGATGCACTTGGCGTGCGGCCATGTCGTCCAGCAGCATGTCGCACAGGCGGCTCTGCTCTTGTGCTGACAGGCTGGCGATGTCGGCGCTGATCTGCGCGTGCCGGCGTGCCAGCCAGGCCGTCACCCACTGGGCGTGGCGGCGCTGTTCGGCGGGGTTGGCTGATGGGCTGGCTGCTGGGCTAATGGGTGGGCTGGTGGGTGGGTTCACCGATGGATGGGCTGGTGGGTTGCCCGATGCGTTGCTTGATTGCCGGGATGACAGGCGGGCCGACCCGGCGGCGTTGGCAGCGGCGTTGGTGGGCCAGCCCGGCGCAGCAGGCTCCGCAACACGGCCCTGGTCCGTCTGGCTGTCCTGCAGTGCCGCGCCCTGCCCTGCCGGCGTGCCCGGCCCCGGCATCAAGGCCTTGAGGTAGCGGTGGGGGTCGCGCAGCGGCTCGGGGAAGGCGCTGGCCACCCGCCGCTGCAGGGCATCCAGACCGTTGCGCAGGGCGTCCTCGCCGTAGGTATCGGCCAAGGCTTCGGCCTGGCTGTCATCCACGCCCAGCGCCTGGGCCCGCACCACCAGCGACAAATCCACCGGCTCGGTGGCTGGGCGCAAAGGCAGCTGGGCCTGCGGTTTGCGGCGGATGAGGAACTGCAACTCGTCGATGAAGCGGCCGGCTTTGTGCTCCACCAGTTCGATGTCCAGGTCAGTGACGGCATTGACCTCGGCGATTGCCGGCTTGAGCGTGTCGCGCTTGAAGATGCGGTATTCCAGCCTGGCGGTTTTTTCAGACTCGGGCCGGCCGCTCAGCACCGGCCGCCACCAGCCCCAGGCCTGGCGCGAGGTGCGGCCGATGTCCTTGTAACGCGAGCAGATCTCGTACAACGCAATGCCGGCATGCGAGCGCAGCTGCGAGATCACCTCCAGCGACAGGCGCGCAAACACCGTGGGCTCCAGCAACTCCTGCTTCAGGTTGACGGCGTAAGACCACTCTACCCAGACTTGGCCACGCACCTTGCTGAGGCGGGCGTGGGCCAGCAGGCCGCTGACGTTCCACGATGAACCCTCGCCGGTGGTGGGCGACTGCCATTCCACCGTGGTGGACACCATGGCGCGCAAGTGCTTTTTGATCAGCGCCTGGTCGTTAGAGTCAAAGTCGATGCCGCGGATGATGCGTTCCAGCGGCGCCTGGAACACCGCCTTGTCCAGCCCCTGCGCTTGCGCCTCGTGCAGCAACACGTTGTAGCTTTTGCGGCCCAGCGAGGTGATCTTGTGCGACTTGGGCACGATGGCCAGGGTGTTGACCGGTTTGCGCAGCAGCGGCTCGGGCTCAGGGGCGAGCAGGCGGGGTGCGGGACGGGCTGGATGCCGTTTGGCCGCCGGCGCAGGTTTGGGCTGTGCCAAGCGGGGCGGCGGTGCCGGCGCCACCTCGGCCACTGGTGCGGGCATGGCAAAGGGCTGGGCCGGTGGCGTGTCAGACATGCCAGCATCGTAGCGCAGGTGGTCTTCAGGTGAAGCTGCGGTTCACCTGAGGTTTTGGACACAGCGGTGAAACGCTTTCCTGAAAACTCTCACCTGAAACTGGCCTTGTCTGTTGGCTGCTGCGCAGGCTTGTTTCCTGAAAACTCTCACTTCAAAGGTTGTGGCTTTGGTGTTGCTTGGCGAGCGCTCGCCAATGTCGCGTTTCACGGCGGTGCGCAGCGGTGTTGGGGTTGAGCCCCCTTCCTTAGGCGCTGCGCAATGCGTCAGGGGGCTCAACCCCAACACCGCCTGTCGTGGCAGTGTGGTTTGCGTGGTCTTCAAACCTTCAAAACCCGCCGGTGTAGGCAGTGGAAAAACCCGAATCCACTCACAGAACCCCCTGTTGGGGTGCATGTTGGGCCCTGTATTCACACCGGGCAGTTCCTGAAAAAGCTCCGGATGGTCCCGTATCCCTGCATCTAGAACGCGGTAAGTGCTTGTCAACGAACGAGTTTTTGAGGCCTAAAGAATTTAAAGGAGTTTGAAGAGATTGAAATCTCCAAACAGTGTGGTGCTCTGTTGATCCAGCAGGCGCAGAAAAAGCAGCCCGCTGACGTGCTTTTGCTTTGCACTTAATGCTGCGCTTGACAAAATACAGCATTGCACGCGCTTGATCGTCAAAGCCGCACTCCCCGTACAACCTGGAGCTCTCCGTTGGAACCCATCACCATCAGGCCCCCGAAACAAATCACCTTGGCCGGCATTGCCGAGCAGGCAGAGCGTGCAGTGGCGATGATGACCGAGATCAGGTCGGCCATGCTGGCGCCAACGGCGCGCAAGACACCCCCCATCTTCAACCTGAGCCAGTTGGCGGCCATGTGTGGCATTGAAAAGGGCTCGCTCAGCCACCGTATGAGCCGGGGTGATTTACCGCCCGGCCGCCTGAACAGCGCTGGCAGCCGGCGTGAGTTCAGCTTGGCCGAGGCGCGCCAGTGGATACGCGACTACCGGCGCGACATGCTGCGCCCGGCCGGCGCTGAAGCCGTGACGATTGCCATTGGCAACTTCAAGGGTGGTGTGTCTAAAACCACCACGGCGGTGACCCTGGCCCAGGGCTTGACCTTGCTGGGCCACAAGGTGCTGGTGATCGACACCGACCCACAGGGCTCGCTCACCACGCTGTTTGGCATCCTGCCCGACACCGAGGTGGAGGAGCACGACACCATCCTGCCGCTGGCGATGGGCTCGCAGACCTCCATCCGCTACGCCATCCGCCCCACTTATTGGGATGGCATTGATCTGGTGGCGGCTGCACCGGTGCTGTTTGGGGCTGAATTTGCGTTGCCGGCGCGCCAGACGCAAGAGCCCGGATTCGAGTTCTGGCGTGTGCTGGATTTGGGTATCGATGACGTGCGGCCCGACTACGACGTGATCGTGATCGACACCCCCCCTGCCCTGTCGTACACCACCATCAATGCCTTCATGGCGTCCAACGGCATCATCATGCCGCTGCCGCCCAACGCGCTGGACTTTGCATCTGCCTCGCAGTTCTGGAGCTTGTTTGCCGACTTGACCAACGAGTTGATCACCAAGCGCGGTTTGAGCAAGGCGTTTGATTTCATCCACATCCTGCTGGCCCGGGTGGATTCCAGTGACGCCGCCAGCAACATCGTGCGGCAGTGGATCGGGTCCACCTACGCCGAAAAGGTGTTGCCGGTGGAGATCCCCAAGACCGCTGTCACCGCCACCAGCAGTGTTGAATTTGGCACCGTGTACGACATTTCGCGCTACGACGGCAATGCGCGCACCTTCAAGCGGGCGCGGGACGCTTACGACACCTTTGTCTCGTATATCGAGGGCTCGGTGCGGTCGGTGTGGCAACAACAAGCCGCCGCTACGCGCGGCCAGTGAAGAGGGCATCGACATGGCCAAAAAACTGCTGGCAAAAGCCGGTTTGATCCAGTTGCCACCCGCACTGCCGCGCCAGGTGTTGCTGGACGCCCCCTCCGGAGTGGCCGTTGGTGGCGCGGTTGCTGCCGAGTCCGTCGAATTGGAGCAGGCCAAGGCCAAAACAGCGCCCGGGTCGATGTTGCAGTTCATGACAGCCCAATCTGCAGCCGTCAAGGAAGCGGAGCTTTTGCGGGAGCGCTTGGCTGGCTTTGATGGAGCCCTGCCTGCACGCCGGTTGGACCCGCGCACTGTGGGCGTGTCCACCTGGGCCAACCGCCATGCCGACAGCTACCAGGACGATGACTTTGCCGCGCTCAAGCTCGACATTGCAGCAGCGGGTGGCAATGTGCAGGCGATCAAGGTCAGGCCATTGCCAGCACCCGCTGCGCCAGCCGCCGGGTTGCAGTTGGGGGTTGGACCGTCCAACCCCCTTGCGACAGGCCCTGACAGCGCGGCGCTGCTGTATGAAATCGTCTTCGGCCACCGCCGCCACCGCGCCTGCCTGGATTTGGGTCTGCCGGTGCTGGCTGTGGTGGAGGACTTGCCCGAGCAGCAGTTGTTTGTCGAGATGGAGCGCGAGAACCGCGCCCGCAAGGATTTGTCCGCCTGGGAGCAGGGGATGATGTACGCCCGTGCGCTGGATCAGGGCCTGTACCCGTCCAACCGGCAGTTGGCAGCGGCCATCGGACGTGATTTGGGCGATGTGGGCAAGGCCTTGTCGCTGGCGCGTTTGCCCTTGGCCGTGGTGCAGGCATTCCGGTCGCCGTTAGACCTGCAATACCGCTGGGCCAAGCCGCTGGGTGACGCGCAGCAGCGGGATCCGGACGGGCTGGTGCAGCGGGCGAGGGCGATCAAACCCCTGGCTGCACAGTGCATACCGCGGCAGGTTTTTGATGCCCTGGTGGCCGATGCCGGGGCGACAACGGCGATGGCCGCTCACCCGCGATCGTTGGGCCCGGTTGAGCTAACGGTGCGTCAGGGCGCGCGGGCAGCGGCGGTGGTGGCTGTCGACACGACGGGCCGCACCGTGGTGCGCTTCAACAAGCCGCTGGATGAGACCAAGCGGCAAGCGTTGGTGGCTGTGTTGGCGCAATTTTTGGCGGGGTAGGGCAGGGCGGCCTGATCCCGAAAACACTCACCTGACTTTGGTCAATGGCGGCGGTTGGGGTTGGACGGTCCAACCCCCACCGCAAAGCTGCCAACAGCCGCTCAATCGCGGAACGACGACGGTGGTGCCGGCTCCAGCCGCTGCAGCAAGGCGCGCCATTCCCGCAGGTTGGGGTCAGTCTGGCCAACGGGGCGTTTGCTGGCGCCGCTCTCGTACTGCAGGGCGGTGCGCTCACACACCTCAGCCGGCACCGGGTTGATGGCCTGGCCGCTGGCCTGAATGGCCATTTGCACCTTGCAGGCGCGCTCCAGGTTGTACATCAGGATGAACGCCTCGGGCACGGTGCGGCCCAAGGTCACCAGGCCATGATTGCGCAGGATCAGCGCGCGGGCAGTGGCGCCCAGGTTGGCCACCAAGCGCTCACGTTCGGCATGGTCCAGCGCAATGCCCTCAAACGCGTGGTAGGCCACACGCTGGTAAAACTGCAACGACCACTGGTTGCACGGCTGCAACCCACCCACTACCGATGACACCGCCACCCCCGCCACCGTGTGGGTGTGCAGCACGCAAGCGGCATCGTGCCGGGCCGAATGCACAGCGCTGTGGATGGTGAAGCCGGCTGGGTTCACGTCATACGGTGAATCACCCACGACGCGGCCGGCCAGGTCGATCTTGACCAGTGATGACGCGGTGATGTCACGGAACAGCAAACCGTAGGGATTGATCAAAAATTGGTCGTCATGCCCCGGCACCCGTGCCGAGATGTGGGTGTAAATGCTGTCGTCCATGCCGAAATAAGCAACCAAGCGGTAGGCCGCAGCCAGGTCTTGGCGCACCTGCTGTTCGGCGGCAGACACGGTGTGCGTGACGCGGGCAGGGCGGACCTGGTGGGCAGGCAATACGGCAGTCATGGCATGGTCCTTTCTTGCGCCACCGGGTGTGGCTGCGGCGCGTGGTGGGCGGGGTGTACAAGCCGTCTGTCAATCAAGACACAGCGCTCCAAAACAACGCGCACCAGACACGGCCACACACATCGTAGGCCGTGCCATCCACCAGAACCTGTCACCCACGCTGCACCAGCCGCATCGCATGGCTTGCGCTATATCTTTGAATACATAACGAAGACCGGGCCATCTGGCCAGCCTGCGTGCTTGGCCGGTGTCACGTACAGCCTGGAGGCTGGGTTAGTCAACCAGCGGGGGCGTGCGCGGCGGTCGTACCCGGTGATTGCACGCGGTGTTGGAAGCGCCAGCGGGTGAATATCTTAGCCGCAGCGCTGATAACCCCCCAACAGATATTGCAGCAGCAGGCGCGCCGTCAGGGTTTGGCGCGCAGGTCCTCGAACTTGCGGGTGCGTTCGTCCAGCGCCAGGGTATCGGGTACCAGGGCACGCAACCATTGTGGTTGTCGGCCTTTGGTGCCGCCCACCCAACTGTCACCACCGGCCGGGTTGTGGTAGGTCACGCCAAACTGGTAGGGCTTGGGGTCACTGCTGGAAGCCCCGCTGATGCTGCCCACACCACCGCCAGCCGCACCGTCCGCCGCATGGCCAGCACTGCGGCTGGCCCTGGGTGCCTTCTTGGGCAAGTAGTGTTGAAATTCGGCAATCACTTCGGCAACCGTCAGCCCGTTCAACTGCGCCTTTTGGGCCCAGCCGTTGACCAGCGTCTTCAATTCGTTGTCCCGCTTGGCGGCGATCTTGGCTGACACTTCATCGGCCAAGGCCTGCAGTGCTTGATAATCCAACCCGTCGAGATTGACCAATTTGCCATTGTCCGCTGTCATTCACATTCCTTTTATGAAAAGGTTTCATGATACACAGCGACGAGATTGCCAAATATCTTTGCAATGCAACATTGGCTAAAGCGGTGAATCGGTGGTGCATTGCCGCCGGGGTTAGCAAATGCTTTGTACGGGCTTAACCATGCGGTTTGATCGGCGCTTTTGGGTTGATGTTGGGGCTGGCGTGCCGCATGGCGTTTGGTGGCGCTTGCCAAGCTGGCTGCAGCGCTGTTTCAGCCCACGCCGGGCGACGGCAGTCAACCCCCAAGCGCCACTTGGCCTGGTGGCCGACCCGGCGCATCCGCCGGCACACGACCTGGCGCACGATCTGGAACACGGCCTGACGCACCAGCAAGCACAAGCCTTGGTCCGCGCCGTTGATGCCGGTGGCTTGCCGCTGCACCCGGGGCGGGTCAACCAGATCGCCAGGCGGCTGGGTTTGCAGGTCTCGTCGGCCGCGCCTGTGGGCGAGACCGTGGCCCGTATCCGCGCCGCGCTGGCCCGGTTGGGTTGAGCACTTGAGGCGTTTTTGACCGCGCCCAAACGGCGCGCAAAATCAAGGCTTGTCTTTTGCTGCCGGCCTTGGCGCTGGCCTACTGCCATGCTGGACACCCTTGAAACCACCGCCCGCCGCGCCGCCGGCCGGCTGCCCACCAGCACCCGCCACTGGGCGGTGCGTGGCATGACTGAATTTGCCGAGCAACTCTGTGTGCGCCAAGACGTGGCCGAAGCCCCGCGCCGCAGCCAGGATGACGGTGTGATGGTCAGCGTGTTGGACGGCGGCCTGGGCCATGCGGCCACGTCCGATGTGTCCGAGGCCGGTTTAGCGGCCGCCTTCGCCCGTGCTTCAGCGCTGGCCCGCGCCGGTGCCGGCCGCAGCGTGATCGACCCCAACACGCTGGTGCAGCCCACTGCATCTGGCCGTTATGCCGCTGTGGTGCAGCGGCCTGCTGCCAGCGCTACCTTGCCCGAGAAAATCGGCTGGTTGCGTGAGGTCTGCGCCGCCGCCGGTGGTCGTGGGGATGGCGATGGGAATGGTGGTGACGCAGGGCAGGGCGCCCGCATCGTTGACCGGGAGGCCAGCTTGTGGAGCGTGCGCACCGAGCAGCTGTTCTTCACCAGCGACGGCGCCCACACCCACCAGCAGTGGGAGTTCATGACGCCGTCTGTCACCGCCACTGCCCAGGCCGGCGGCCTGACGCAGGTGCGCTCCAGCGCTGGCCAGTACAACGGCTTTTGCCAGCAGGGTGGCCTGGAGGTGCTGGACCGCGCGGGCTTTCGCACCCAAGAAGGCCTCCGCGTGGCGCGTGAAGCGCTGGAGCTGGTGGGCGCACCGGCATGCCCCAGCGGGACGTTGGATTTGATCCTGATGCCTGACCAGATGATGTTGCAGATCCATGAAAGCATCGGCCATCCGCTGGAGCTGGACCGCATCCTGGGCGACGAGCGCAACATGGCCGGCACCAGTTTTGTCACGATGGACATGTTTGGCCACTACCGCTACGGCAGCGAGTTGCTCAATGTCAGTTTTGACCCGGCCCGGCCGCATGAGTTTGCGGGGTTTGCTTTTGATGATGAAGGCATGGCCGCCGAGCGTGCCTTGCTGATTGAGCGCGGTGTGCTGCTGCGCCCGCTGGGGGGCAGCTTGTCGCAAGCGCGGGCACGGGCACAGGGGTTTGAGTTGGGCGCCGTGGCCACCACCCGGTCGTCAGCCTGGAACCGTGCGCCGATTGACCGCATGAGCAACCTCAATGTGGAGCCCGGCAGCCACACGCTGGACCAGATCATCGCCAGCACCACGCTGGGCGTGGTGATGCACACCAACTGCTCCTGGAGCATTGATGACTCCCGCAACAAGTTCCAGTTTGGCTGCGAATACGGCCGCATGGTGCGGGGTGGCAAGCTGGCCGAGGTGGTGCGCAACCCCAACTACCGCGGCATCAGCGCCACCTTTTGGCGCTCACTGGCCATGGTGGGGGACGCCAGCACACTGCAGGTGATGGGCACACCGTTTTGCGGCAAAGGTGAGCCGTCCCAAGTCATCCGCGTTGGCCATGCTGCACCGGTGTGCAAGTTCGCGCAGGTGGATGTGTTTGGGGCTGCAGCATGATGGGCTATACCGATCCCGCCCGCTTCGCCCTGCTGGCTGACGCGCTGCTGCAGCCCGATGCGGCGGTAGACCGCACCAGCCTGTACCTAAGAGCTGAAGTGAGCGACTTTCTGCGCTTCAACCAGGCCAAGTTGCGGCAGGCCACCAACGTGCAGCAGGCCACGCTCACACTGGCGGTAGAGCGTGGCCAACGCCGCGCCGAAAGCACGCTCACGCTGGGTGGTGAGACGGCGCTGGATGTGGCCCGCCTGCAGGCCGAACGCCGCCTGCTGCTGGGCCAACTGGACCTGATCGCAGATGACCCCTGGCTGCAGCGGCCCGCTGCACCCAGCCACAGCCAGCGTGACGACAGCGGCACGCTGCCCGATGCGGCCCAGCTGATCGCACTGGTCCACAGCCAGGCCGGCCAGCGCCTGCAGCAAGACTTTGTCGGCTTTTATGCCGGTGGCCCGGTGGCCCACGCATTTGCGGACAGCCTGGGCGCCCGCCACTGGCACCGGGTGGTCAGCTTCCAGTTTGATTGGTGCCTGTACCACCGGGCTGACAAGGCGGTGAAAACCAGCTATGCCGGTACCCAATGGCATGACGCCGAGTTTGCGCGCCGGCTGGACGCTGCAGCCCAACAAGTCCCGCTGTTAGGTATGGCGCCCCGCACGCTGGCCCCCGGTGCCTACCGCGCTGCGTTGGCGCCGGCGGCGATGGTGGAACTGCTGGGCACCTTGGGCTGGAGCGGCTTTTCACTCAAGGCGCGCCGCACAGGGGTCAGCGCGCTGATGCGGCTGGCGCGTGGTGAGGCGGCCTTCCACCCCAGTTTTCAATTGGATGACGCGGTGGCGCAAGGCACGGCGCCGGGTTTCTCGGCAGAAGGTTTTGTGCGGCCGGGCAGAGTGGCTTTGGTGCACGCGGGGCAACTGCCCAGCAGCGGCGGCACGCTCAACGCGCCGCGCGCAGCCGCTGAATATGGTGTGCTAGCCAACGGCGTGGGCCCGCAAGAATCGCCCGACGCCTTGGTGCTGGCCACCGGCCACATCCCCCAGGCGGATTTGCTGCAGGTGTTGGATACCGGTCTCTACATCAGCAACCTCTGGTACCTCAATTACAGCGACCGGCAAGCCTGCCGCATGACCGGCATGACGCGTTATGCCTGCTTCTGGGTTGACGGCGGCCGGCTGGTGGCGCCCATCAATGTGATGCGTTTTGACGATGACGCGCTGCGGCTGTTTGGCAGCGGCCTGGTGGGCTTGACCGACACCGCAGAGTTCACGCCCAACAGCAGCACTTACGGCGCACGCCAGCTCGATTCGGTGACCACCCCAGCAGCTGTGGTGAGCGGCTTGCGTTTGACGTTGTGAGCGGGCAGGCAGGGCAGGGCAGGGCAGGGCGCCGCAGCACGGCACGGCCGCACAAGCCCCTACCCCTAGAATGTTGGGGACCTGTGATTGCGGGTCATCCCTTCAATCTCAGGACAACCGACCCCATGGCAACTGCAAAAAAGACAGCAACCAAAACCATGACTGCACCGGCCACCAAGGCTGCAGCAGCGACAAAAACAGTGCTTGCTAAAAAAGCGCCCGCTGTCACCAAGGCCGCACCCGCCGCACCCGCCGCACCCGCCGCACCCGCCGCACCCGCCGCACCCGCCGCACCCGCCAAGAAGCTTGCCGCTGTGAAGCCGGCGCCAACCGCCATAAAAGCAGCTGCCGTCAAGACAGTCAAGGCAGCGGCACCGGCCAAGCCAGCGGTTAAAACGGCCGCACCGTCCAAGCTCAGCGCTGTGCTCAAACCCATCAAGACGGCGTTCAACAAGACCGGCCTGATTGCCCACCTGGCTGAGCTGGCGGTGGTTGAGGCCAAAGCCGTCAAGGCCGTCATTGCGTCGCTGGAGGCCACCATCCTGGCATCGGTGCATAAAAAGGGCTTGGGCTCGTTCACCCTGCCTGGCCTGCTCAAGGTCAATGTGGTCAACGTGCCGGCCAAGAAAAAGCGCACCGGTATTGACCCCTTCACCAAGGTCGAGCGGGTGTTTGCCGCCAAACCGGCCAGCGTCAAGATCAAGACCCGCGCACTGAAAAAACTGAAAGACGCAGCCGCCTGATCTGCCCTTGCTGCACCTGCTGCCTGGGGCAGCAATTTGGCCCACAGCCCGCTTGTCTGGGCCGGCTTGGTCAGCAGGCTACAGTGCTGCATGGCCTATGAACTGCACTACTGGCCGACCATTCAGGGCCGCGGAGAATTTGTCCGCCTGGCCCTTGAAGCGGCCGGCGCACCATATCTCGACGTGGCGCGTGGCGCTGAGGCCAAAGGCCAGGGCATGCCCGCCATGCTGCGCCACCTGCAAGACCGCTACGAGACGCAACCCCCGTTTGCACCACCGTTTTTGAAAGACGGTGATGTGCTGGTGGGCCAGACGGCGGCTATCCTGCACCACATCGCCCCCACCCTGAAATTGGTGGCCCGCAGTGAGCGCGCCCGCGTCTGGACCCAGCAGATCCAGCTGACCATTGCCGACATGGTGACCGAGGCCCACGACACCCACCACCCGGTGAGCATGGGCCTGCATTACGAAGACCAGCAGCCCGAAGCGCTGCGCCGTGCCGCCGGTTTTTGCCGCGAGCGCCTGCCCAAATACCTGCAGTGGTTTGAGGCCATCGTGCAACGCAACCCGGCCGGGCCCCGCCACTTGGTCGCTGGCAAGCTGAGTTATGCCGACCTGTCGCTGTTCCAGTTGATCGAGGGCTTGCGCTACGCTTTCCCCAAGGCAGCCGAGCAGGCGCTGGCCAAAACGCCCGCTGTGCTGCAACTGCATGCGCGCATCGCCGCACTGCCCAAAGTGGCGGCTTACCTGCGCAGTGAGCGGCGCATCCCGCTCAACGAGCAGGGCATCTTCCGGTGTTACCCGGAACTGGACTTTGTTTGAGGGCCGGTGTTGGCGCGGGCGCGTGGCCTGCCGGCAGGTTGGCAATGAGCCTGCAGTCGGCGCACCAATGCAAACCGGCAACAGCGCAGCAGGCTGCACCGTGGTGCGCGTGCCATCCGCTTGGTTTTAAGTTGACATAAGATACATCGGCGCGGTTTGTTGTGTGGCGAATGTTGTCTCTGCAGCCACGACGCGTGCAGCCACGACGCGTGCAGCAAGCCGCGCTGCGCTGCCCGCGTCGTGGCGCAACCGGCTGCGGACCCAAAGGCGACAGCCGGTGGTTGCCGCACGGCGTCAAATCCAGGACATGGATCGCGCAACTGTGCGCCACTGACCCCACCCACCCCAGCCCCCAGGAGACGCCGTGCTGCACCCGTACTTCCACGCCCAGGCCACACCCGATAAAGCCGCCGTCGTCATGGCCGGCACGGGCCAAGTCATCACCTACCGCACGTTGGATGATCGGTCCAACCAGGTGGCGCAGTTGTTTCGGGCGCTGGGTTTGCAGTCGGGTGAGCACATCGCGCTGATGCTGGAAAACCACCCGGCCTATTTCGAGATCTGCTGGGGCGCACAGCGCGCCGGGCTGATCTATACCGCCATGAGCACCCGGCTGACCGAGGCCGAGGTCAGCCACATCGTCAATGACTGTGGCGCCAAGGCGGTGATTGCGTCGCACGCGATGGCGCCGGCCGTGCAGCACCTGCCGGCGGTGTGCCCTGCGGTGGCGCACTGGTTGATGCTGGACGGTGATCTCACGGGTTGGACTGCCTACGCCCCTGCCGTGGCGGCCCAGCCGCTGGCGCGCATTGCCGACGAGCTGGCCGGTGGCGACATGCTGTATTCCAGCGGCACCACAGGCCGGCCCAAAGGGGTGTTTGTGCCGCCGCAGTCCACCGAGATTGACGCGCCCGGCCCCATGACCGACATCCTGACCAAGCTGTATGGCATGACGGCCAGCACGGTTTATTTGTCGCCCGCGCCGCTCTACCACGCCGCGCCGCTGCGCTACACCATGGCGGTGCAGCGCCTGGGTGGCACGGTGGTGGTGATGGAGCACTTTGACGCCGAGCAGTACCTGCAGCTTGTGCAGCAGCACCACATCAGCCACAGCCAGCTGGTGCCCACCATGTTTGTGCGCATGCTCAAACTGCTGCCCGCCGTGCGGGCCAGCTACGACATGTCATCTCTGCGCTGCGCCATCCATGCCGCAGCACCTTGCCCGGTGCAGGTCAAGCAGCAGATGATTGACTGGTGGGGCCCGGTGCTGTGGGAGTACTACGCCGGCACCGAGGGCAATGGTGTGACCATGGTCAACAGCAGCGAATGGCTGACCCGCCCGGGCACGGTGGGCAGGGCCGTGATTGGTGAGCTGCGCATCGTGGACGACGACACCGGCGGCCTGCAGCCCACCGGCACCAGCGGCACGGTGTACTTTGCCAACGGCCGGCCGTTCGCCTACCACAACGACCCGGCCAAAACCGCCGGGTCCACCCACCCGCTGGGCTGGACCACGCTGGGCGATGTGGGCTATGTGGACGCCGAGGGCTACTTGTTCCTGACCGACCGCAAGGCTTACATGATCATCTCGGGCGGGGTCAACATCTACCCGCAAGAGGCTGAAAACATCCTGATCAACCACCCCAAAGTGGCCGACTGCGCGGTGCTGGGTGTGCCCAATGCCGAGTTTGGCGAGGAGGTCAAAGCGGTGGTGCAGCCGCGTGATATGCGTGACGCCGGCCCCGAATTGGCGCAAGAGTTGATTGCGTTTTGCCGCCAGCACCTGTCACACATCAAGTGCCCCAGGTCGGTGGATTTTGAGGCCGAGTTGCCACGCCATGCCACCGGCAAGCTCTACAAACGTCTGCTGAAAGACCGTTACTGGGCTGGCCACACGTCCAAGATTCTTTGAGGTGTTGGTGGGCTGACCGACCGGGCCATGCAGCGCTGTTTTAGCGCTGCAGGCTCACCAGCGCGGCGTCCTTGACCTGGCGCTTCAAGATCTTGCCCGACGGCGTACGCGGTAGCGGTGTGCTGCTGATGCGCAGGTGGGTGGGCAGCTCAAACGCCGCGAGGTGGAGAGGCAAAAACGCCTGCAGCGCAGCGGCATCCAGCGCCGCACTGCCGTACACGGTGGCGCCCACCACCTCACCCAAACGCTCATCCGGCACGGCGTACACCGCTGCCTCCAGCACGTCGGGATGCAGCAGCAGCGCAGCCTCCACCTGGCCGCAGCCGATGTTCTCGCCGCCGCGGATGATCAAATCCTTGATGCGGTCCACGATGAACAAAAATCCTTCGTCGTCCAGGTAGGCCACATCACCGGTGCGGAACCAATCGTCCACAAACGCCTGGGCATTGACCTCGGGTTGGTTCCAGTAACCGTTGAAGACGGAGGTGCCACGCACCAGCAGCTCACCGCGCTCACCGGCCGGCAGCGCCTGGCCCAACTCGTCCACCACCCGCAGTTGCAGCACCGCCGAGCAGCGGCCCGAGCTGGCCGGGCGGCCCAGGTAATCGTCGCCAAAAATGCCGGTGCCGATGCCGTTGGTTTCGGTCATGCCCCAGCCGGTGCCGGGCATGGCATTCGGGAAGGCGGTATCAATCTGCCGCACCTGCTCTGGCGCCCGGGGCGCGCCGCCACCACCCACCACGGTCAGGCTGCGCAGGTCGTGCTGGCCGGCCTTGGCCACCCGCACCAGGTCACCCGTCATCGCGGCCGGGGCCAACACCGAGTCCAGCCGCTCTTGGGCGATCAGCGTGGCCGCCAGGTCCGGGTCCCAACGGTACATGGCCACGGTGCGGCGCTGCATGCGGTAGCTGGACAGGCAACTGACATGCAGGCCGGAGACGTGGAACAGCGGCACGGCCAGCAGCGTGCCGGGCTGCACGGCGTCGGGCTGTGCAGCAGGGGCCAGGGTGCCCGCACTGCGGGCCATCAGCTCACTGGCCGCACGGTCCAGCTCCCAGGACAACAGCGCCGACAGGATTTGCCGGTGGGTGGACACCACACCTTTTGGGTGGCCGGTGGATCCGGAGGTGTAGAGGATGATGGCCTGCGCGTCAGGCGCTATCTGCACCGCTGGCATGGGCACTGCGCCGGCCTTGCCGATGGCATCCGTCAAGTCTTGCAGCCGCTGCACCGTCAAGTTGGGTGGCAATGGGCGGGATGGCCGCACCGCCAGCACCTGCAGCTTCGACACGGCGGTATCAGTCACTGCAGCCTGGGCCAACCGGTCCAGCCGCTCACTGTCGGCCAGCACCACCGAGGCGCCGCTGTCTTGCAGGCCGTAGGCCAACTCATCTGCCAGCCAGTGGCCGTTCATGGCCACCGCCACCGCGCCGATGGACGTGATGGCGGTGAAGGCCAGCACCCACTCGGGGTAGTTGCGCAGGGCAATCGCCACCCGGTCACCGGGCAACACGCCACAGGTGTGGACCAGCACCTGGCCGATGCGCGCCGCATCGGCCCAGGCTTGCGCAAAAGTCCAGCGCTCATCTTGGTAGACCAGAAACGGCAGGTTGGTGGCGGTGGCCTCAAACACTGCGCGCAGCGATGTGGGTGCGTTGACAAACACCCGCAGCGTGCGGCCGGCAATGACCTGCTCAGCCAGGGTGTAGGGCTGGCCGGGGCTGGTGAGGCTGTCCAGGGCTTGCTGGCGGGTGAGTGGGGTCATGGGGCTCATGGTGATGAATGGCGCAGCACCGGCTCAACGCCCTTTGAACACCGGCTCACGTTTGTCCACAAAGGCGCGGGTGGCCTCACGGTGGTCCTCGGTCTGGCCGCAGTGGATGTGGTGGGTGGCTTCCAGGTCCAGGCAATCGTCCACGTCACCGGCCAGCGCGCGGTTGAGGTTTTCTTTCATGTAGCGCAGGGCCACGGTGGGGCCCTTGGCTAAACGTGCGGCGATCTCACGGGTTTTGCTGGCCAGATCGTCTGGCGCTGTCACCCAGTTGGTCAGGCCCAGGCGCAGGGCGTCGTCGGCGCTGATGCGGTCGGACAAAAAGTACAGCTCACGTGCCTTGGCCGTGCCCACCAGTTGGGTCAAGAAGTACGTGCCGCCGTAGTCACCCGAGAAGCCCACCCGTGCAAATGCGGTGGTCAGGATGGCGGTGCTGGCCATGATGCGCAGATCACACGCCAAGGCCAGCGCCAGGCCGGCACCGGCGGCTGCACCGGGCAGCGCGGCGATGGTGGGTTTGGCCATCTTGAACAGCTTGCCAGCAGTGGCGCGCTGGTTGATGCGCTGGCGGGCGATGGCTTCGTCGATGGTTGGTGCGCCCACCGTGCCGTCGCCCGACTTTGTGGATGAAGCGGCCATGCCCTTCACATCACCACCGGCGCAAAAGCCCTTGCCGGCGCCGGTGAGCACGATGCATTTCACGGCTGGGTCCAGCTCGGCGCTGGCCAGTTGCTGTTGCAGCGCCAGGTTCATGGCGGCCGACATGGCGTTGCGCGCCTCAGGGCGGTTCAGCGTGAGTGTCAGCACGCCGGCATCCAGCGTGGCCAGCAGGTCGGGGGTGCCGGTGTTGATGGCGGTGGTCATGGTGTGGGCTCCAGAGGTGGATCAGCGGTACTCAAAATAGGCGTTGGATACCACGGTGCGCTCGCCCACCCTGGCCTCAAACAGCAGCCGGCCCGGGCCGTCAAACCAGCCCACCAGCCGCAGCGTGTCACCCGGCAACACGGGCGACGAGAAGCGCACCCGCAGCGCCACAAAGCGTGCGGCGTCACCACCACACACGGCGCCCAGCAGCAACTGGCCGCAGTGGCCATAGGTACACAGGCCGTGCAGGATGGGTGCATCAAAGCCGCCAAAACGTGCCGCGTCGGGGTCAATGTGCAGCGGGTTGTCGTCGCCCGACAAGCGGTACAAGTGCGCCTGGTTGGCGGCGATATGGGCGGTCAAATCCACGTCCGGTGCGCGTGTGGGCACCTCCAGTTTGATGGACTGGCTGCGGCCCCGGCCGTCAAACGGGGCGATGTCACCCAATGCCGCCACACCACGCCGAAACGAGCCCGACACCAGCCGAACACAGACCTGGCCGCTGGCGTCCAGCACCTCGCTTTCCACCTCCACCAGCGCACTGCCTTTGCCGCGGGGGTGGACTGCCAGCAGGCGGCTGCGCACTTGCACTTGCACAGCATCCGTGCCGGGCAGCGGCAGCGGGGCCAGCAGCGTCAGGCAACGCTCGGCGTCGATGGTCAGCGGGCCGGGGGACGGTGGCAGCGCCGCTGCATCCAGCTGCAAACCGGCTCCACCCCAGCGGATGGCAAAGGTGGGGAAGACCACAAACTGCGGGTGGCGCTCGTACACAAAGCGCAGGTCGGCGCAGCCAATGCCTACCGCATACAACAGCGCGTCGCGCTGGGTGTAGGGGATGGGCACAGGCGGGCCCCAGGGCCCGGGTTCGTCGGTGGGCAAGAGCGCGGCGGGGTGGTAGATAGGCATGGTCTTTTGTACGCCGGGCCGGCGGCTGGGCGCTGTGCCGGGCGTGACAGGCTGCGTGCCGTGCGTTGACCCGCAGCGGTGGCCAGCGCCGCTTCGGCACCGCTGCCGCGCAGGGTTTTCACCAGCCGCTAACGCCGATTTTGCTGTGTCTGAAAGGGCTTTTGCGCAGTAGAGTGCCTCGGCCTCGAGCATCCATCCAACGCCGATGAAAGCGACCCCATGAAGCATTTGATGTCTCTCGCGGCGCTGGCCGCTGTGGCCGTGCTGACCGCCTGCGGCGGCTCGGACGACCCGGCACCGGGCCCCACAGCCACCGTGGCCAGTGCCGACAACCACATCGACATCGTGCGCTCGGATGCACCGTCGCTGGCGCCTTACGGCAGCTTCAGCATCGGCGTCAAGACGCTGACACTGACCAACCCCAGCCAACTCGACATCGCCAAGGCCGTGGCAGGGTCAGCCACGCCCACCTACAACCGGCCGCTCACGGTAGAGGTTTGGTACCCCGCCAAGCTGGCCGCCGGCCAGGCCGCTGGCGGCGAGTACCGCGCCCTGACGCGTGACGGCAAGACCGTTGTCTCGCTCTACGGCAAGGCGGTGCGTGATGCCGCTGCCGATGCCAGCGGTGGCCCGTATCCGCTGCTGATCATTTCGCACGGCTACCCGGGCAACCGGTTCCTGCTCAGCCACCTGGGTGAAAACCTGTCGAGCAAAGGTTATGTGGTGGTGTCCATCGACCACACCGACAGCACCTACGAGAACATCGCCGCATTTGGCAGCACGCTGCTGAACCGCTCGCTCGACCAATTGTTTGTGCTCAACGCGATGGCCAGGCTCAACACCACCGACGCCACGCTCAAGGGCCTGGTGGATGCCAACACCACGGGCTTGATCGGTTATTCGATGGGCGGTTACGGCGTGGTCAACACCATCGGTGGTGGTGTCACGGCGGCCAGCGTGGCCTACCCGTGGGGAACGGCCAACGGCGCGCTGGCGGTACGCCAGCAGGGCAATGCCAGCTACATGGCGTCACTGGACAGCCGCATCAAGGCGGCGGTGGCGTTTGCACCGTGGGGCTTCAACTACGGCTTCTGGGACGCCACCGGCCTGGCCGGCGTGCGCACACCGGTGATGTTTGTTGCGGGCAGCGTGGACAGCACCTCGGGCTATTCACCCGGCGTGCGCAGCATTTATGAAGGCAGTGTCAACGCCCGGCGTTTTTTGCTGACCTACGAAAACGCCAACCACAACGCCGGCGCCCCGATCCCTGCGCCCAAAGAAACCCGGACCGCCGTGGCCAACCTCGACTTTGTGCCGTCAGAGCACTACACCGACCCGGTCTGGGACAACGTGCGCATGAACAACATCGCGCAGCACTTCACCACTGCATTCCTGGGCAAATACCTCAAGAACAACGCCGCGATGGACAGCTACCTGAGCCTGGTGCCCAACGCAAAAGACGGCGTCTATGCGCTCAACACCGACGGCACGCCCAAGGCCAACCACACCTACTGGAAGGGGTTTGCCAACAACACGGCGGTGGGGCTCAAGCTGGAGCAATTGGCGCCTGCAGGCCCCTGACAGGGCGGGCCCTGCGCGCCGTGCTGTCCATGCGGGCCGCTTTTGGCGGCCACAAACCGCAAGCCGGGCCAGCAAGCCACGGGCTATCCTGCAGCCCCAGCCACTGACCTGCACACCCGCCATGGCCACCCCTTCTACCGCCGCTGCGCCGCCCTCTGCCGCTGATGCATCCCCCGCGCTGTACGCAGTGCATGGCCGCGCCGCTTGGATCACCCTCAACCGGCCGGCGCAGCGCAACGCCTTGTCGGCCGCGTTGGTCAACCAGCTCGATGCCCATCTGGCCACAGCCCTGGCTGACCCGGCGGTGCGCTGCATCGTCATCACCGGCGCCGGCCCGGGTTTTTGTGCCGGCGCTGACCTGAAAAGCCCACCCGGCCAGATGATCGAAGGCAAGGCCGGTGTGTCATTGGCCGATGTGCTGGCCCGCATGCTGGACAGCCCCAAACCGGTGATCGCGGCGGTCAACGGGGCGGCGTTTGCGGGTGGCTTGGGGCTGGTGGGCGCGGCCGACATCGTGGTGACGGCCGACGACGCGCCTTACAGTTTTTCGGAGGTGCGCATCGGCGTCATCCCGGCGGTGATCTCGGTCACCTGCCTGCCCAAACTGGGCAGCCACCACGGCATGAAATTGTTTTTGACGGGTGAGCGGTTCTCTGGCGCCCGTGCGGTGGAGATCGGCTTTGCCCACCGCGCGGTGTCGCTGGCGCAACTGCACAGCGCTGTGCAAGACGAGGTGGACGCCATCTGCCTGGGCGGGCCGATTGCCGTGGCCGAGTGCAAAAAGCTGGTGCGGCGCGTGCCGCAATTGCCACGCGCGCAGGCCTTTGCCGAAACTGCCGAGTGGAGCGCCCGCATGTTTCGCTCGGCCGAAGGGGCCGAGGGCATGGCCGCGTTTCGGGAGAAGCGCAAGCCGGCGTGGGTGCAGGGGGATTGACGGTGCTTGCTGGTGCAGCGCGGGTTCGAGCCGCGTCATTCGCCAATGGTGGCTGGCAAAGCCTGGTTGAGTAGCCGCCCGCAGCGTTGCCGCTACAGCGCCGGCAAACCGACCAAGCTCAAACCCGCTTGTAAAAAATGGTGGTGCCACACGGCGCGCCGTCCGGCATCAGCGCAAAGTGCGGCACCTCGCCCACCCGTTGCCAGCCGGCGCGGGCATACAGGCGTTCGGCGTCACCGCCGGTCACTGTGTCCAGCACCAGCACGGTTTTGCCTACGGCGCGGGCTTCTGTCTCAATCGCGGCCATCAGCATGCGTGCCACACCTTGCCGGCGCGCGCTGCGGTGGACCAGCATCTTGGCAATGTCGGCGCGGTGGGGTTGGTTGTCGGGCTGGCTGGTGATCATTTGCACCGTGCCCACCACGCGGCGGGCAGCGTCCTCGGCCAGCAGCAGCACGCGCTCGCCGCGTGCCACGCCATCGGCCACGCCGCGCCAAAAGGCCAGGGCCTTGTCGCGTGCCAGCGGCCACATGAAGCTGACCGATGCACCGCCGGCCACGCAGTCGATCAGCACACCGGCCAGCGCGTCCACGTTGGCGGCGGCGGTTTGGGCGGTGGCGCGGTGGATGGTGACGCTGGGGCGCATGCAATCTCCTGTCGGGGTGTTGAACGCCGTGTTGAAAACGCGGCTTGGGCATTTTCACCAACGCCGTCGATGCCGCCATCAACCGCACCACCACCTGTCAACCCACCACCCGTCAACCAGTCGCCCAGGCGGCAGGCCGTTGTTGGCCACGCCGCTACGATGCCCACGGCACCCATGAACACCACCTTTTAGGCAGCACCGATGACCGGCCACACCCGCTACCCGCACGTCTTTGCCCCGCTGGACCTGGGCTTCACCCGGCTCAAGAACCGCATCCTGATGGGCTCAATGCACACCGGGCTGGAGGAAGCTGAAAACGGCTTTGAGCGCATGGCCGCCTACTTTGCCGAGCGTGCGCGTGGCGGCGTGGGCATGATCATCACCGGCGGCATTGCACCCAACCGCTCAGCCGGTGTGGGTGGCAAGTTGTCCACACCGGCTGAAGCTGAAGCGCACCGGCTGATCACCAGCGCCGTGCATGCGGCCGACGCGGATGTGAAGATTTGCCTGCAGATCCTGCACACCGGCCCGCTGGCCGGCACACCAGACTGCGTGGCGCCGTCAGCGGTCAAAAGCCGCATCGGCCGCTACACCCCCAATGCGCTGGACGAAGACGGCATCGAGCAGCAACTGGCCGACTTTGCCAACTGCGCCGCGCTGGCCAAAGCCGCAGGGTATGACGGTGTCGAGATCATCGGCTCGGCCGGTTATCTGCTCAGCACGTTTTTGGTCCAGAAAACCAATTTGCGTACCGATGCCTGGGGTGGCCCGTGGCACAACCGCATGCGTTTCCCGGTGGAGGTGGTGCGGCGGGTGCGGGCGGCGGTGGGTGACAAGTTCATCGTCATCTTCCGCATTGCGGCGATGGACATGTTGGACGGCGGCCTGGCCTGGGATGAAATTGTGGAGCTGGGCCAGGCCGTGCAAGCCGCTGGCGCCACCATCATCAGCACCCATTTTTGCTGGCATGAGGCGCCGGTGCCAACAATAGCCACCATGGTGCCGCGGGCGGCGTTTACATCGGTCACCGGCCGGCTGCGCCAGGTACTGCGCGTGCCGGTGATCACCAGCAACCGCATCAACATGCCGGCCGTGGCCGAAGCCGTGCTGGCGCGGGGTGACGCCGATTTGGTGTCGATGGCGCGGCCCATGCTGGCCGACCCGTATTTGGTGTTGAAAGCGGCCCAGGGCCGTGAGGACGAGATCAACACCTGCATCGCCTGCAACCAGGCCTGCCTGGACCACACCTTTGGCGGCCGCCAGCAGGTCAGTTGCCTGGTCAACCCGCGCGCCTGCAACGAGACGCTGCTGAACTACTTGCCGGTGGCCACGCCCAAGCGCATTGCGGTGGTGGGCGCCGGCCCGGCCGGGCTGGCCTTTGCCACGGTGGCGGCGCAGCGTGGCCACAGCGTCACCTTGATCGACAGCGGGTTGGAGATTGGCGGCCAGTTCAACCTTGCCAAACGCGTCCCCGGCAAGGAAGAGTTCTACGAGACCCTGCGCTACTACCGTCGCATGATCGACCTGCACGGCATCACGCTGCGCCTGAACACCCGCGCCGATGCCACCGGCCTGCAAGCCGAGGGCTTTGATGAGGTCGTCGTTGCCACCGGCATCCACCCGCGCACACCCGACATCCCCGGCATCACCCACCCCAAAGTCATCAGCTACCTGGACGCCATCCTGGGCCACAAACCGGTGGGCCAGCGGGTGGCCATCCTGGGCGCGGGCGGCATCGGCTTTGATGTGGCTGAGCTGGTCACGCATGCCGGCACCTCGGCCGCGCTGGATGTGGACGTGTTTGCGCGTGAATGGGGCATTGACTTCAAAAACCACCCGCGTGGTGGTGTGACGGGTGTGTTGCCGCAGGTGGCCAAAAATGAGCGCAGCGTCACCCTGATGCAGCGCAAGGCGGACGCGCTGGGTAAAAGCCTGGGGCGCACCACCGGCTGGACCCACCGCCTCACCCTGAACCGGCGCGGCGTGCAGTTGGTGGCCGGGGTGGACTACCGGCTGATTGACGACGCCGGCCTGCACACCACCGTCAACGGCGAGCCCAGGCTGTTTGCCGTGGACACGGTGATTGTCTGCGCCGGCCAGACCCCGCTGCGTGGCCTGCATGACGAACTGGTGGCGCTGGGCGTCACCAGCCACCTGGTGGGCGGTGCGTTTGAAGCGGCTGAGCTGGACGCCAAACGCGCCATCGATCAAGCCAGCCGGCTGGCGGCCACGGTGTGATGGCCTCTGCGATGACAGCACACGTTTGACAGCACGGCAACCACCCCATGAGCACCCACCCCCACCTGCAGCACACCCTGGCCAACGGCATCCTGCAGGCCAGTTTTGAATGGCGGCCCGCCCTGCAAGGCCGAGGCCCCACGCTGTGGCTGGTGCATGCCACCGGCTTCCACGCCCGGGTCTGGGACCAGACGATTGCCCACCTGCCTGGCCGCCATGTCATCGCCATTGAGCAGCGCGGCCACGGCCGCAGCCAGGCGGCCGCATTTGACAACTGGAGTGTCTTTGGCCATGACCAGGCTGCGCTGGCCCAGGTCTTCCAGCTGCAAGGCGCTGTGGGCGTGGGCCACAGCATGGGCGCACATGCGCTGGTGCAGGCCGCCGCGCTGGTGCCGGGTGCGTTTCGCCAACTGGTGCTGATTGACCCGGTGCTGCTGGCCCCGGCCGATTACCTGCTGCCACCGCCTGCGCCAGGCACGCTGCATCCATCGGCCGGCCGCAAAAACCAGTTTGAATCGGCCCAGGCCATGGCCACGCGCTTTGCTGGCCGGCCGCCGTATTCGGTGTTCACACCGCAGGCGCTGCAGGACTATTGCGAACACGGCTTGCGCCCGGTGGACAGCAGCACGGGCAGTGGTTTCCAGTTGGCCTGCGCGCCCGCGTTTGAGGGCCAGGTCTATCCGCTGGCCCGCAGCTATCCCGGCATTTATGCCTGCATCCGCGCGCTGCAGATTCCCGTGCTGGTGCTGCGCGCCCGGCCGCAAGACCCCAGCGTGATGCCCTGGGACCCGCTCGGTAGCCCCACCTGGCCAGCCCTGGCGGCTGAGTTCCACGATGGCCGTGATCTGCAACTGATGGACAAAACCCACATGCTGCCGATGGAAGACCCCGCCCTGCTGGCGCGGCTGATCACGCAGGCGATGGCCGACCTGGACACCGCGCCGTAAACCTGTCCGCCCGCTGGCCTGCCGCTTTGCCGGCCCGCCCGCTAGTCAAAGCGCTGTTGCACCAGCTGCCAACGCCAAGCCACCTGGCGCTTGCACGGCTCGCCATGTCTGATCCGCGCAAAACCGAAAGCAATCGAAAGCAATCGAAAGCAATCAGGGAAAAACATAGCTGCTAAAAGAACAGAAAAATACAAAAATCGGGGACAAATCAGCAGCAGCTTGGTTGCTGCGCATGACAACCGCACCGGCCCGCAGGGCCACCATCCAGCGTCCGCTCAAGCCAGCACCGGCCATCGGCGCAACACCCCCCGGAGATTCCATGCCTACATTGATCCAACGCACGTCCCTGGCCTTGCGCGCTGTGGTGGCCGCCAGCCTGTTGTGTGGTGCAGCCCAGGCGGCGGATGTGGAGTTGCTGCCCAGCGGCTTGTTGACACCCACCAGCAAAGAGCAGACCAAGCCCAACCAGTTCAAGAAGGCGGGGCCGTGGCGCATTGGCGTGTCGTTTGGGGGTGTGGGCAACACTTGGATCGTGCAGATGATCCAGGAGATGAAATACGCTGCAGCGCAGAACAAGAACATCGGCGAGTTCATCTTCGTCGAGGCCAACTGGCAGGCGGCCAAGCAAGTGGCCGATGTCGAAGACCTGCTGACGAAAAAGGTCGATGTAATGATCATTGGGCCGATCTCGGCTGCCATCGGCGCGCCGCTGGCCGAGAAGGCCATCAAGGCCGGCATCCCTGTCGTGGTGTTCGGTGCGTTTGGTAAGGCCATGCCCTCGAGCGTTGAAATCGGGGCCGGCGGCGAAGTCTTCG
>JAYVLI010000021.1:0-2690 GCA_043759535.1 Betaproteobacteria bacterium
TTGATGGTGCCCAGCACCGTGTAATCGGTGGTGGACAACACGGTGACACTGGCGCCCAGCTCATTCGTCACCCACAGTTGTTTGCCGTCGGGTGTCAGCGCAAAGCGGCGCGGGCGTTTGCCCACCTTGATGTTTTTGGTGACGGTGCCGCTGGCCGCATCAATCACATGCACCAGGCTGGCGGCCTCTGAGGTCACCCACACCGTCTTGCCGTCATGCGACACCTTGACCCCCTCGGGCTCTTTGCCCACCGCCACGCTCTTGGTCACTTTGCCGCTGGCCATGTCGATGATGCTGAGCGCACCTTCGTCCTCATTCGACGCATACAGCGTCTTGCCGTCGGGCGAGAGGTCAAACGCTTCGGGGTCATCGCCCAGTGCCAGCTTGCCCACTGATTTGCGGGTGGCGATGTCGATGATGTCGGCCTGGTGTGAATCGCCGCAGGCCACCAGCAGCTGTTTGCCATCGGGTGTGCGGGCCATGTGGCGCGGCCGCTTGCAGGTGGGCAGGCTGCCGGTCACGGTGAGGGTTTTGAGATCGACGATGGCCAGCGCGTTGTCCTTCTCGCTGGACACAAAAGCCACGCCCTGGGCCTGGGCGGATGGGGTGGTGAGGGCAGTGCTGACCGCGACCAACAGCGACAGGGTGACAAGCGCAAAAACAGGGTGCTGCATGGTGTGTTCCGGTGGGGTGGATCGCCGTGTTGCCTTGCGCAACTGCCTGGCCCGCGCGGCTTGGGGCCAGGTGGTCACGCGGTGGCGCGGATGAAGGCTTCTTCCAGTGTGCCGCCACCCAGTGCCTGGGCCACGGCAGCCGGTGTGCCGTCGGCCAGCAACTGGCCTTTGTGCAGCACGATGACCCGGTCAGCGGCTTCGGCTTCTTCCACCAGGTGGGTGGCCCATAACACGCTGCTGTGGCGCGCCCGCACATCGGCCAAGACGCCGGTGCGCAGGTCGCGGCGGGATTTTGGGTCCAGCCCCACGGTGGGCTCGTCCATCAGCAGCAGGCCGGGCCGGTGCAGCAGGGCGCGCACCAGCTCCACCTTGCGCCGGTTGCCACCCGACAGCTCACGCACCGGGCGTTGCAGGTCGGCGCTTAAACCCGCAGCGGCGCAGCCGTCGGTGATGCGCTTTGCGGCCAGCGCGCTGGGCAGGCCGTGCAGGTCGGCATGGAAGCGCAGGTTGCGCAACACGCTCAAGTCCAGGTCGAGCGACATTTGCTGGAACACCACGCCAATGTCGCGCAGCGCGGCCACCGCGTGGCTGCGCAGGGAATGGCCGTTGACCCGCACATCACCCGCATCAGCCGCAAACAGGCCGGTCAGTATCTGGAACAAGGTGGACTTTCCGGCCCCGTTAGGCCCCAGCAGCACGGCAAAACAGCCTGCGTCCAACGTGAGGGACAGCCCGTTCAAGGCCTTGCGCTCACCGTAGCGTTTGCTGAGGGATTGCAGTTGCAGGCGCGGTGTGGCGGCTGGCGTTGTTGCGGCCGTGTTGGTGGCAGCACTGTGAGCAACAGGGGCGGAGGTGGTTGGATTCATGCAACACCGGTTGTAGCTGCTGCAGCGGCCGGCGCACACCTGCGGAATGCCCGGGGCTGCGTTGCGGGCATGGCGCAGGACAGCGTTGCTGGCATCAACAAAGGCTGCGGTGCTGTCATGGAGCAGGGCAGTGTTGCCATGGGGCCCATCACAGGGCAGTCTCCATGCCGTCATGGGCCAGGGCAATGCTGCCTGCGGCCCAATGGCTGGGCAGGCTGTGGCCATGTGCGGCGTCGCAAAACAACACCTTGTGGCGGGCTGGCAGGTCGCGCAGCGTGGCCAGCCAGGGTGGTGCAGCGTTGGGTGAGGCGTCCAGCAGCAGGCAGTCGGCCTCGCGCATCCAGTCCAGCTCGGCAGCACCCAGCTGGGCCAGGCCAGGGGCGCACAACGGGCGCTGGCCGGTGGCCAGGTCACGCACCGCCAGGGCGATGCTGTCGCCCACCTGCGGTGGCTCGGTTTGGGCCAGGTGGGGAGGCTGCGGGGCCTGGGTGGCCAGGGCCGTGAATTCGAGCGTGGGCAGGCCCTCGCCCCGGAACGACGCCGCCGGCAAATCACCCGCCACAGGCACCACCCGCCAATGCACACCGCAGTAGTGCTGCAGCACCGGCAACACCGGCAGCGCGGTGGTGAGCTGCTCAAACACGGTGGGCGTGGCGTCGAGGTCAATTGCCGGGCCGTCACGCAGGCTCAGCAGGCCGCCCACGTGGCCGACCTGGGCATCCGTGAGCAGAACGGCCCGCACCTCGCCGCCCAGCAGGCCGGGGTGTTGCTGCAGGCCGGGGTCAGTGTCCAACTGGTGGGCCACGGCGGGTGACATGTTGATCAACACCCACTGGCTGCTGCCATTGCCCAACGCGATCACGCCGCGGCTGCGGGTCTCGTGGCGGCTGTTTTTGGGGTTGCTGTTGTGGTTGACCTTGTGGCCGACATCAGCAGGCCCCTGCCGCACCGGCGCGCCACCACCCCGCAGGATCAGGACTTTCACGTTGGGCCCACGCGGGCTGCCAGCGCGGTGGTGGGTGGTGGTTGGCGCGGTTAACAAGGTGGCGCAGACATTGCAAGAAGATGGCGCATGGTGACGTGATTTCTTTCAACAGTGGCCAGGGCCCCAGGATGAGTGCGCGCCGCCGTGTCTGCTGTTTGTCAGGCC
>JAYVLI010000022.1:0-25977 GCA_043759535.1 Betaproteobacteria bacterium
GGCCCGCGGTGGTCAATGGTGGGCAGGCTGATGGCGCGCAGGATGCGGTCTGGCACCGGGCTGGGACCGGGAATCTGCAAGAAGTGGCGGCCGGTAGGGTGCTTGTTGAGTTGCATTTGGGGTGCTCCGTGGGTTGCGCGGCCGGGCTGTGCTGTGCCGTGCATTGCAGTGATTCGGGTGCCAAAATCAGTTTTGCATACAAAATACGTTTGTCAATGCTGATCGGCCTATAGTGGGCAGCGCCAAGTGGCACCGCTGCTGCAGCCACCCTGCAAACCTCAACAACAGGACAGCCACCATGGCCGACATCCTCTCCATCCCGCGCCAGGTGCTGCACCAGGAGGTGGCCATGCGGCTGCGCCAGCGCATCGTGGAGGGGGAATTGCCACCCGGCGCCAAGCTCAACGAACGGGAGTTGAGCGAATCCCTGCATGTCTCCCGCACACCGCTGCGCGAGGCCATCCGCATGCTGGCCGCCGAGGGCCTGGTGGATTTGCTGCCCAATCGGGGCGCGGTGGTGGCGCAGATGTCACTGCAGGACGTGGCAGATACGTTTGAGCTGATCGCCGGGCTGGAGGGCCAATCAGGCGAACTGGCCGCCCAGCGCATCAGCCCCGCCCAACTGGCCGAGCTGCAAACCCTGCACAGCCAGATGCGTGCCGCCTTCCAGCAGCAAGACCTGCCCACCTACTACCGGCTGAACGCGCTGATCCACAGCCGCATCAATGCCGCTGCCGGCAACCGGGTGCTGACGCAAACCTGGGCCAATGTGAACGCGCGGCTGCAGGCGCTGCGTTTCCGGTCCAACTTTGATGCCGTCAAATGGCAGCGGGCGATGGACCAGCATGAACAAATGCTGGTGCTGCTGGCCGCCGGCGATGCGCCCGGCCTGCGTAGCCTGCTGCACACCCACTTGCTGCACAAACGCGACGCCGTGCTGGAGCTGATGCAGGCGGCCACAGCAGGCCTGCCAGTGGCCGAGAAAGGCCACGCATGAACGCCCCCTTGTCTGCAACCGCCCTCACCACCCTGGCCCGCAGCGCCGGCCCGGATGCCGCCGACCTGGCCCGCCTGCTGCGCCAACACACCACCGGCGAGGTGTATTTTGATGCCGCGTCACGTGGCCGTTATGCCACTGATGCATCCGTCTACCAGATCATGCCCACGGGTGTGTTTGTGCCACGCACCGCAGAAGATGTTGCCACCGCCATCGGCATTGCCCGCAGCTTGAAGGCCCCGCTGCTGGCGCGCGGTGGTGGCACATCGCAGTGCGGCCAGACCACCGGCGCCGCACTGGTCATCGACACCAGCAAATACTTGCGCCAGGTGCTGCAGTTCGACCAGGTGACGATGACGGTGCAGGTGCAGCCCGGCATCGTGCTGGACCGCTTGAACGCCTATCTCAAACCGCACGGCCTGTGGTTCCCGGTGGATGTGTCCACCAGCGCGCAGGCCACGCTGGGTGGCATGGCGGGCAACAATTCGTGTGGCAGCCGCAGCATTGCCTACGGCAACATGGTCCACAACGTGGATCGCATCGAGGCATGGCTGGCTGACGGCCGGCTGCTGGACTTTGGCCCGGTGGCCACCCTGGGCGCGGCCGAGCAGCAGGTTGCGCAATTTGTCCACCAGCTTGCCAACGCCCAGCGCAGCGAGATTGAGGCCCGTTGGCCCAAAGTGCTGCGCCGCGTGGGTGGTTACAACCTGGATATTTTTCACCCGCAAAGTGAGCGGCCTTACACCGCTGACGGCAGTGTGAATCTGGCGCATTTGCTGGTGGGGGCCGAAGGCACATTGGCCTTTACCCGCAGCCTGACGCTCAATTTGAGCCCACTGCCCAAGGCCAAAGTGCTGGGCGTCGTCAACTTCCCCACCTTTCACGCGGCGATGGATGCGGCGCAGCACATCGTCAGGCTCAAGCCCAGCGCGGTGGAGCTGGTGGACCGCACGATGATCGAGTTGTCGCGCGCCAACCCCGCCTTCCGCCCCACGGTTGAGACTGCTTTGCTGGGCACACCTGCGGCCATTTTGCTGGTCGAGTTCAGCGGCGACGACCGCCCCGCCCTGCTGCAACAACTCCAGCAATTGGTCGAACTGATGGGTGACCTGGCCTTGCCCGGCAGCGTGGTGCGCATGACCGACGAAACACCCCAAAAAGCGCTGTGGGAGGTGCGCAAAGCCGGCCTCAACATCATGATGAGCTTGAAGGGTGACGGCAAACCGGTGAGCTTTATTGAGGATTGCGCCGTGCCGCTGCCCCACCTGGCCGCCTACACCGACGCCCTGACCGAGGTGTTTGCCCGCCACGGCAGCCGGGGCACCTGGTATGCCCACGCATCGGTGGGCACGCTGCATGTGCGGCCCATCTTGGACATGCGGCGTGGTGGGCCGGATGGCGGCGCCGCCAAGATGCGCGCCATTGCCAATGAAGCAGCGGCGCTGGTGCAACAGTTCAAAGGCGCTTACAGCGGTGAACACGGCGACGGCCTGTGCCGGGGCGAGTGGATTGCATGGCAGTTCGGCCCACAACTGAATGATGCGCTGCGCGCCATCAAACAACACCTGGACCCGGCCAACGTGATGAATCCGGGCAAGATCATCGACCCACCGCGCATGGACGATGCGGCGCTGTTCCGCTACCCCCCCGGCTACCGCACCATCGCCATCACGCCGGCGCTGGACTGGTCAGCCTGGGATGTGCAGAACGACCCTGTGACTGAGGCCACCAGCCCACCCGGCAGCGGCGGCGACAACACCGGCGGCCTGGCCAAAGCGGTGGAGATGTGCAACAACAACGGCACCTGCCGGCAATTTGACGCCGGCACCATGTGCCCCAGCTTCCGGGTCACACGCGACGAGCAACACAGCACCCGTGGCCGCGCCAACACGCTGCGGCTGGCCTTGTCGGGGCAACTGGGGTTGGAGGCTGGCGCAGACAACCCACTGGCCAGCCAGGCCGTGCAAGACGCGCTGGACCTGTGCGTGGGCTGCAAAGGCTGCAAGCGCGATTGCCCGACCGGTGTGGACATGGCCCGCATGAAGCTGGAGGTGGCAGCGCAACACGCGCGCACCCACGGCCTCACGTTGCAGCAACGCCTGGTGGCCCACCTGCCCGCCTACGCCGGCCTGGCCAGCCGCCTGCCGGCGCTGTTCAACCTGCGCAACCGCGTCGCCCTGCTGCGCCGCCTGGGTGAGCGCTGGCTGGGCTTGTCTGCCCAACGCAGCCTGCCCACTTTCCGCCGCGACACCTTTTGGCAGCAAGCCGCCGCACCCGGCACGGCCCTGCAACTGGCCAGCCGCGAACAACTGCTGGCGGCCGACAAACCGGTGGTTCTCTTCATCGACACCTTCAACGGCTATCTGGATTCTGAAAACGCGGTGGCCGCAGTGCATGTGCTGCAAGCCGGCGGCTACACCGTGTTTGTGGCTCAGGCCGCACCGGGTGATGGCAGCCGCAAACCCCTGTGCTGCGGCCGCACTCTGCTGGCCGCCGGCCTGGCTGACGCAGCCAAGGCCAGCGCCCAACGCCTGCTCAGCGCCCTGCTGCCGCTGGCCCAACGCGGCATCCCTATCGTCGGGCTGGAACCGTCTTGCCTGCTGACGCTGAAAGACGAAATGCTGGTGATGGGCTTGGGGCAAGCCGCACACACCGTGGCCAGCCAGTCCTTTTTGTTTGAAACATTCTTGGCCAGTGAGGCCAACGCCGGCCGCTTCAAACCGGTGTTAGGCCCCGCCACGCAAAAAATGCTGGTGCATGGCCACTGCCATCAAAAAGCCTTTGGCGCCGTGCCACCGGTGCTGGCCGTGCTGGGCCTGATCCCGGGCGCCGAGGTGGAGTTGATCAACAGCAGTTGCTGCGGCATGGCCGGCAGTTTTGGCTACGAAGCCACGCACCACGCGGTCTCGCTGCAGATGGCCGAATTGGCCTTGTTACCGGCCGTGCGCGCCGCGCCGGATGCATTGATCGTGGCCGACGGCACCAGCTGCCGGCACCAGATTGCGGATGGGACCGGGCGGCAGGCGGTGCATGTGGCGCGGGTGTTGGCGGCCAGCCTCGTCGCGGGTCAGGCCATCGCGACGGGCTGACCTCAGGCCGAACATCCGGCCGCTCCAGCCGTCTTTGCGGCGCGTTGTGCGCCGTGGCCGCAACCTCACCGCCGCACCTCGCTCTTGTAAAAATACCCCTCCACCAGCAGCCTGGCCCGGTCCGATTGCACCGCATTGGCAATCGCGCTTTTGAACTGCACGTAGTGCCGGCATTGCGGGTTTTGGGTCTGGCTCCAGCGGTAAATGCCCTGGATGCGGTTGCCGAAGTCGGTGAGCGGGATGGTGCCGCCGGCCAGCACAGCGGCCATGCCGGGCAAGGCGCGGGCTTGGGTCTCGCGGTGGGTGGGCCAGGCGGGTGACACGGCCACGCTGTCGGGTCTGGCCTCCACGGCCAGCAAAAATTCCACCTTGCCGTTTTCATCGGCCCAGCACGGTGGATAGTCGCGGCCGCCTTTGGCGTCCAGCTTGTTCTTCAAAAACGCAAGCTGGCCGCGCAGGTCGGTGTTGTCTTTGCGCAGGGCTTCGGGGCTTGCTGGTGCGATGGTCGGCAGGTTGGCGGCACCTGCGCTGGCCGCAGCCGCTGCCGCCAGCGCCTGGTCTTGCTGGGCTTTGGCGGCGGCCACCAGGGCTAACACGGCTTGGACCTCACCGCCTGCGGGCAGGTCTTGGTTGAGTTGCGCCTTGAGCTGCTTTTTCAGCTCCGCGCTGGCCACCAACGCCGCGTTGATGGCGGCTTGGGTGATGCCTGGTTGGCTGGCCTCGGCGGCTTGCTGCACCTGGGTTTGCAACTCGGTCAGCGCGGTGAGTTTGGCGTCCAGGTCGGTGAGTTGTTGCTGCAGGCGGTCACGCTCGGCGCGCACGGTATCGGCAGCAATCAGTCGGCTGATGGCTTCGTCGGGGTTGCTGCTGCCGACGGCCTTCAGCGCGTCGGCCAGGCCGGCTTTGGCGGTGTTCAGGGCGGCAGCGCTGCGCTCCGCACCCTGCACCTGGGCCAATGCAGCCTCGGCGGCTTGGCGGCCGGTTTGCTCATGGATAACCTGGTAGCCCAGCAGCAGCAGCAGGATGAAGGCGATGGTGAAAGCAATTTCGGTCAGCGAGAGCTGAAACACCTGGTCATTGGGTTGGGCCACGCCAAATCCTCTGCGCGCTCAAGCGCCTGTGCGGGGGGCAGTCGGCTTGGCGCTGCCAGCCTTGCCGCCGCCCAGCCGGTCGGCCACCTGGTGCAGTTCTTCGCTTTGGGCACGCAGCGCGGCGTCCAGTGTGGCCAGGCGCCAGACCATGTTTTGCAACTGGCCGGCGGCACTGTCCACCTTGCCGATGGCGCTGCCGGCTTGTTTGCCCAGCAGCACCAGCACCTGGGACGACTGGGCGTCCGCCGCCGCCACCGCGTCCAGTTTGTTGGCCACTTTTTCAAACGCGGCGGCGTTGGCGGCCATCATCTCGGTGGCGGCGTCGCGTGCTGCCACCGCGTTGCTCAAGCTGGTGGCCACCTGGCCGGTGGCAGCGGTTTGCACATCCAGCCGGTTGACCACTGCCGCCAGCGCGTCTTGCTGGCGCAGTGAGCCCCGGCCTGATTCAGCCACCAGTGCGGCCACCTGGGCGCTGAGGTTGGTGGTCACCGCATGGCTGGCCTGGATGCCTTGCAAAGCGCCGCCCAGGGCGCTGTCCAGCCTGGCCAGCGTGCTGGTCAGTTGGCCCAACGTGCTGAGCTGGCCTTGCGCGGCATCCAGCAGGCCCTGCTGCTGCTGCGCCAGGCGCAGCACGGCGTCCAGCCCAGCCTCAGCCACCTGGGCTTTGGTGGACAAGGCTTGCAGTTTGCTGTCTAACGCAGCAGACGAGCGGCCCACCTGGTCAGACGCCTGCATAAAACCGCCCGCCAGCACCCCCGCGCTGTGCTGCAACTGCTGCAGCGGTGGGGCCAGTTGGCGGGCAAAAAAGTCATCGGGGAAGTTGGTGGTTTGCAGCCGCAGGCTGATGGCGTCAGTAAAGCCCAGCACACGGGTCTGCACGCTGTCCAGATTGTTTTTCAGGCCTTGGGCGTAGCCGTCCACCGTGTCCGACAAACGCAGGCTGGCGTTGACCACTTCGTCCAGCGCCTCGGTAAAGGTCTCTTTGTTGCGCAGTGACAAATCCTTGTAAAACGCGGTCAGGCCAGTGGCGTGGTCTTGTGACAACTGCGCCATTTGCTGGTTGACATGCTGCACCGTGGCCTGGCTGGCGCTGCCCACTTCGGCTTGAAATTCGCGCAGTTTTTCAACTGCCATCACCATTTGCTCACGCAGCTTTTTGGTGGCGTCCAGCACGCCGTCTTCGGCGTCTTGCATGGCGTCCGACAGGTCGCGCTTGAAGCTGACCAGGTAGACCCGCACGCTCAAACCCAGTACGGTGCTGACCATGCCGGCGCCAAAACGCACTGCAATGTCTTGAATGCGGCTGCCGATGTTGGGCAGGTCAAACAAGCTGAAGATGATGGAGGTGATGGTGAAGATGAAACCGAGGTAATAACAACTGTCGGCAAACTTCTCGTCGCTCACATCGGTGCCGGGGCGGCGCAGGCCCAGCCCGATGTAGGCGGCCATCAAGGCCAGCGGCAGCCAGAAGCCCAAACTCCACGGGGTTTGGAAATACCAGCCCAGGCCGGACGACAACACCTTGCCGGCCAGCACCACGGCAAAGAGTTTTTGAGTCTGGATGTCAAACACGCGGCGCATTGGGTTCAGCCCTCCAGCGGTTGCACCGCCACGATGCGCGCGCCGGCCTGGTGGAAATAATCCTCCCAGAACTTGAGGTTGCGTTTGGTTTGCAGCGCGGGGGTGTGCAGCAGGTAGTGCAGCTCCACCACCACACCGGGCAAGCTGGCCTGGGCGCGCTTGCCGTAGTCAGACGCGCTGAAGGCGGCAAAGTCAGGCGGGGTTTTGTACATATTGAGTTGGGGCGTGCTGTGCAGCATGTCTGACAAGATGATCAAACGCCGCTCACCTGGTGCGTTGGCGCTGGCAAAGCCGTTGATGCCCACCAACTGCAGCATCTCGAAGATGGGGGATGCGGCGGCCGGCTGGCTGGCCACCAGCGCCTGGCTTTGCTGCAGCAGCGGTGCCACAAACCGGATTTCATACTGTTGGCGCAGCTTGGCCAGGTTGGCGGTCAGCTCACTTTGGCTGGCGCCGGTGCCGGGATTGCACAGTTCCACCAGCGGTTTGGCGGTGGTCTTGAAATCTTCGCCCAGCACAAACAGCGACAACAGCGTGCCTGGGGGGGTGCGCTGTGCCACCAACTGGCGCAGCAGCACGTCAAACGCCTGCTGTTGGGTGAAACTGAGTGGGTCGGTCTTGTCCACCAGCAGCACCCAGTGGCCGGTGGGGCCGCTGGCCGGGCACAGTGTGTGTTTGTCGGCGCCGGGGCTGCGGGTCAGCATGCTGTAGACGGCGCCGGCCACCACGGCGGCCACCACCAGCAGGGCCAAAGTGCCGAGCAGCAGGTCACGTTTGCGGCGCTGGCGGGCGCGGCTGCCCAGTGTGGCCATCAGTCACCCACCTTGGCCGTAACGTTGGCCTGGAAGTGCGCACCCAGCGGCGTCAGTTGGTCAAACTGCTGGTTGAACGCGGCCTGGATGCGGCCGCGGATGGCTTGCTCATCGGCCAGCAGGGCTTGCAACTGCGCCCGCTGGCTGGCCAGCTTGGCCTCGTCGGCGGCGGTGTTGGTATCAGGCAATTGCAAGGGGCGGGCGCCGTGCGGGTCGGGCGGCATGTCAAAGTAGGCGGGGCGGGGCACACCCTGGCGGTGCAGCTCGTTTTCAGTGCGAAACCGGCCCAGCAGCGCGGCCTGCACCTGGTCGGCATCACGCAGCGCGGTGGCCAGGCGGGCGGCGGCCTGGCGTTTGTCATTGACAAGTGCTTCAGCCAGCGCCAGTGCTTGTTGCGCCTGCTGCACGGTGCTGGCCAGTTGCTGCAGGGTGGATTCTTTCAACGCCTCCAGATCAGCGCGCAGCGTGGCCAGCTCGGCAGTTTGGTCATCCGCAGCGGCTTGTGCGCGGCGCGACAGCGGCCCGTAACCCGGGTAGGGGTCATCGCTGGACAAGCCGTCAAACAAGGCCGCCACACCAAACGCGGCACTGATGGCAAACAGCGCCCATGAGAAAAAATCGCGCAGTGTGAAGGGGTGGGCCGCAGCGGCTTGCAAGGCCAGCCGCGCCGGGTCGGCCAAGTCAGCCACCAGGCTGTCGCGGTAGTGGGCAATGCCCAAACCCAGCGCGGTGATCACCAGCAGCGCGGCGGCCAGTGCGGCCCAGCCCAGCAGCGCCACAGCCCGCTGGGCGTGGTGCAAATAGCGCACTGCAAACTTGCCAAAGGCAAACGCGATCAGCACATTGGCCGCCGCCAGGATGCCGGCCTGCGAGAAACCACCCAGCAGGCCGGTGTCCAGGCCCTGGGCAAAAAACCGGGCGTTGAGCACTGCTTCCACCACGATCAGCAGCAGCACCAGCGCGTAGCGCAAAAAGCTGCCGGTGGGGCTGGGGTAATGCGCCTCCCGCTGCAGGCCGTGCTGGTTGCGGAAGATGGCCAGCTCGGCCTGGCGCCGCGTCACGGCATCACCCAGTGCGCGCAGCGTGGGGGCTTGCTCGGTCAGCAGCGCGCTGGCCTGGCGTTGAAATTCTTGGTCCGCTTGGCGCGCGTTGTTGATGTCGTGGGTGTTGCTGCGCTGGGCCAGTTGCTGGCTGAGCAGGTTGAGCCGCAGTTGGGCCCAGTCAATGCAGTCTTGCCGGGCTTTGTCAATGCGCTGCACCACGGCCGCTTCAGGGCCTGAGGGCTGCTTGGCATCGGCTGCTGGCAAGCCGGCTGCGCCCAGGCGTTGTGCTTGGGGCAGCAGGTCCAGGTCTTTTGCCAGTTGGGCTGGGTCCAGCGGCGCCAGGTCAGGATGGCGGGCGGCGGCGCTGCGGCTGGTGGATGTGGTGAGCCAGCGCCAGAGGGCTTGCACAACGCTCATGCCTGGCCAATGCCGCTGTGGGTCGCCGGGGGCAGTGCCGGGAGGGGTGGTGTGTCGCAAAAGCGCATGGCGGCATTCTGCCCGGTGGGCTTGCTGCGGCCTGGGCCGGGCAGGCTTGCAGTGGTGCTGGGCAGGGCCTGGCCGGCCCGCAACTGCGGGGGCGTGGTGGGTCAGGCCGTGGCTGGCAGCACGCAAGTGATGATGGCGTGCGGGGGCAGCGTGAGCACGGCTTGCCGGGTGTCCCCACCCTCACCCGCCCCCACAGCGCAACGCAGCACACAGCGGATGGCCGCATCGCTGCGGTTCAGCACCACCGTGACCAGGCTGTTGTCGGGGTTGACAAAGGCGGTGGCCTCCAGGCTGTGGCGGCCAGAGGCACACAGCACCCGCTGCGCACCGGGCCGCAAGAAGCGGGCAAAGTGGCCGAGGTAAAAAAACGAGCTTTGGTGGCGCAAGGCGCTGCCACCCGGGCCTGCGGCGTTGGCGTTGGCGTTGGTATCCACCTCAAAATCCGCCAGCACCGGCGCGCTGCAAAAATTGCCCACATGGTTGGGCCCACCGCTGGCGTCCAGCAGCAGGTTCCAGTCGATCCAGCCCACCGTCCAGCGGTTCAGGTCATTGATGATGTTGTGGGCGTAGCGCTCACCCAAGGCCCAGCTGCCGTGGTGCGGGCCGCCCTCTTGGCAGCCCTCGGTGAACAGCAGTTGTTTGTCGGGCCAGGCGTCGTGCAGCAGCTGCACTTGCTCAAAGCAGTCTTCGCCGTACCAGTGAAAGCCGGCGCCCCAGACATAACGCGCTGCTGCAGCGTCGTTGTAAACCGTTGCAGCGCGCTCCACCAGACGGTCGCGGTTGTGGTCCCACACCACGATGCGGACATGGCCCAGGCCGGCGGCGTGCAGGGCCGGGCCAAGATGGTCACGCACAAAATCGCGCTCTTGGGCGGCGGTGTAGGTGCAACTGTCCCAGCGCTGGGTGGCCTCGGGCTCGTTTTGCACCGACACGCCCCAAATCGGCACACCCTCATCGGCATAGGCCTGGATGAAGCGCACATAACACTGGGCCCAGGCGGCGGCGTATTGGGGCAACAGGTGGCCGCCGTGGTTCATCTGGCCGTTGTCCTTCATCCAGGCCGGTGGGCTCCACGGGCTGGCCAGCAGCCGCACCGGTCGGCCGGCAACCTGCAAAGCGGCCCGGATGAAGGGCAGCAGAGCTTGCCGGTCACGCTGGATGGAGAAGCTGTGCAGCACCACATCACCCGGCATGTCGGCATGGGCGTAGTTGCCCAGCGCAAAGTCGCAACTGTTGATGTGGACCCGGCAAAAGGTGTATCCGTGGCCCTGCAGCGGGTCAAAGTAGTCACGCAGCAATTGCCCTTGATCGGCCGGGGCCAGGGCTTGCCAGGTGACGGCAGCGGCCTCGGTAAAAGCGCCGCCAAAACCGTCAATCACCTGGAAGCGCCGGCCGGGGTCTACAAACACCACCGGCAGATGAGCCATGGTGTGGGGCTCACTGTCAGCTGCGTCGCCATCCCGGCCCACGGCCGGCACCGCCTGCGGTGCCCAGCGTTCACCACCGTCGCGGCTGGTCAGGTAGGTGCTGAACACCTCCACCCCGTCACTTGCCAACAAACTTGATGTCGTCAAAGTAGTAGGTGCGGGTGCCGGGCATGGCGTCGTAACCCGACAGGCCCAGGCCGTAGTCAAAAAACACATTGACCTTGTTGAACAGCTTGCTCACGTCCAGCTGGGCGGTGGCCTGGTAGGACGGCAAGGCGGGGTTGGAGAAGTAATCATTTGGCCCCGGGCCGCTGGGCACAAAGTGCTTGCCGGCCGGGCCAAAGTCAAATACCAGTGTCTCCCAGGTGTTGGACAAGGTGGTGAAGGCGTCCACCTCGCTGTTGTAGTCGGGCCGGCCAGATTGCTCCACCTTCATATGCACCCGCATGCCAGGGTAGGCGCTGTAGACGCGCATCGACATTTTTGTGGCGCCGGCCACAAACGGAATGGTGGGCACCGCGTCATTGGGCTTGCGCTGCACCGACGTGCCGGCCCACACCTCACTGCCCGCCGCCTTGACCACCTTGGCCGATTTACCGGTTTTGGCGCCATCGGCCGGCAAGCCGTCAGAGGTGCCCACCAGCGTGGCGTTTTCAGCCCCGCCAAAACCGCTGAGCACCGATGGCTGCGACTGGGTGTTGTTGTAGTTTTTCTCGTCAAAGGTGGCCAACACGGTGTTGGTGCCGGTGCCCGTGACAAAGGTGATGTCATCAAAGTAATAGGTCTTGCCGGTGCCCGCCGTGCCAAAGTCAAAAAAGATCGAGGCCTTGTTGTAGGTGGTGGCCAGGTTGATGCCGGCCGAGCCTGCGGCGGGGTTGGCAAAGTTGAAGGTGAGTGTTTGCCAGCCCACGGCGGTGGTGTTGGCTTGTGTCTCCACCGATTTGCTGCCGTCGGCAATGTCTTCGACCTTCAGCCGCACCGGGATGCCGGCGTCGGGTGACCACACCCGCACCGTCATGGTGGTGGCGCTGCTGGTGAAGTTGATGCGGTCCAGCCCACCGTTGGCCACCGCCACCACGGTGGCGCCGCAGTAAAACGGCACACCGCTGCCGGGCTTGACCATGCGCCCCACCTTGCCGGGGCCACCGGCCGGGTCAGCCACCAGGGTGCTGTCGTAACAGCCCTCAAAACCCACCAGCGCGGCGGTGCTCTCCTCCAGCGTGGCCAGTGTGATAGGGGCGGATGCGGGCGTGACCGCACTGGCGGCCACGCTGATGCTGTCGATGTAATACACCTGGCCGGTGGTCACCGTGTCGGCATCTGGCGTAATGGCAATGATCTTGTAAGCCTTGCTCAGGTCAACCGCGCTGAAGTCCCAGGTCAGCGTGCTCCAGGTGTTGGCCGCACCGGTGGGCGCGCTGGCCACCTCCACTGAGGTGCCGCCCGGGATCTCCACCTTGAACTTGATCACCGCAGCCGCGCGGGTGGCATACACCCGGGCGGTGATGGCCTTGTTGGCCGTGGTGAAGGGGATGGCAGCGGTGGTGAAAAACGTGCCACCCCAGGTGTCTGGCGCGACCGGTTTGACGATCTTCAGTGCGTTGCCTGCCCCTCCCGCCGGACCAGCCTCTACCGTGGGCAAAGCGCCTCCGTACGCGCCCATGTCCATGAAGGCGGGTACCGTCTCGTCAAACGACACAAAGATGGCACCGGCCGCTGGCGCCGGTGTGGGCGTGGTGGTGCTGGCCGGGGCCAGGGTGATGTCGTCGATGTAGTAGGTCTGGCCACTGGTCACCACGTCCACATCGGGGGTGATGGCCATCACGGTGTAGGCCTTGCTCACATCCACCGCGCTCAAATCCCAAGTCACGGTGGTCCAGGTGTTGGCGGGCACGTTGGGTGAGCCGGCCACCTCGACACTGCTGCCACCTGGCACTTCCACTTTGAGGCGCACCACCGCGCCAGCCCGGGTGGAATACACCCGCGCGGTCAGCATGGTGCGGGTGGCAGTAAACGGCACTGCGGCCACGGTGAAGTAGGTGCCGCCCCAGGTGTCGGGTGACACCGGTTTGACGATCTTCAGCGCGTTGCCGCTGCCACCGCCCATACTCCCATTCGGGCCAGCCTCCACCGTGGGCAGCGCACCGCCGTACGCGCCCATGCCGGTGGTGGCGGGGCTGGCTTCGTCGAATGAAACCAGGCTGGTGCCGGTTGGTGTGGGGGTGGGTGTGACGGGGGTGGGCGTCACCGGCGTGGGGGTCACCGGTGTGGGCGTGGGGGTGACGGGCGCGGCCACAGCAGCGGCCAACGGTGGTGCCTCGGCGTCCCCACCACCGCAGCCGGACAGCAGCAACACGGCAGCGATGGCGGTCAATGAAAAGGCGGCGGTTTTGCGTGTGTCGGTCATGGGGTTCTTTCTGCGTCAATCGTCGGGTAGGGGGTGCTGCTGGTGTTGTGGCGAATCTGGTGACTGCGCCCAACGCGGCTAAGGCCCGCGCTGCAGCGTGCCGGGTGCCACGGCCAGGGTGGTGCCGTCACTGAAACGCACGCTGACAGGCGCTGTGCCGGCGTTGTAGGCCAGGTAGGTTTTGCGGCCATCGGCGCGCTTGAACACCGAATACAGCGTGGTGTTGGCCGTGACGCTGAAGTCGGGCAGGCCCATCTCGCCCAGGCTCAACAGCCAGTGCAGGGCATGGCTGCGGGTGTCACCCAGCTCCACTGAGCCCCAGCGGTCCCAGCCAGCCAAGGCAGCCGCCGGATCGGCCAGCGCGCCGTATTTGGCAAAGATGTCTTGCCACACATCGGCCGGTGGGGGCGAAGGTGGCTTTTTGCCAAACTTGGCGTAAGTCTCCATCTCGGGTTTGAGCGCATCCAAATTGCGTTTGACGTAAGCCGGGTCTTGCCCCAAATACAGCGACGCGGTGGTGATGGGCAGCAGGTTGATGCCTTTGATCTGCCGCGGCTCGTCGGTCCACCAGGTGTTGTGGGCGTACTTGGCGCCAAACACCATGCTGGTTTCGACGTTTTTGTACTCGGGCGCAAACACCTTGCCGTGCAGGTCAAACCAGTAGTGCTGGATGGCGTTGATCTCACTGGTGTACAGGTAGATGCCCAGGTCGCGCAGGGCGGTGTTGTTGGTGGTCTCGGCCCACAAGATCAACGCGGCCCAGGCGTTGACGGCCTCGGACGACGACTCCTGGTTGTTGCCCCAGGCGCCCAGGCCAATGCCGGACGCCCAGGAGTGGCCCTCATACGGGTCAAAGTTGCGCAAAAACGGAAAGTCTGCTCGGCCACGCTGGGCGGTGGCAATGTCGGCAATCAGCAATTCGATGATGCCGCCCCACTGGTCTTTGGCAGCCCAGGCCGGGTCACGCAGCGCAATCTCTGCGGCCGCGCGTATCCAGTAGCCGTAGGTGAAATGGTGGTCGTTGATCTGCTCCACGGTGAAAAACTCATCCGGGTAACTGGCCACCGCGCCCAGCGCTTTGTCGAGGTGAAAGTAGCTTTTTTTGCTGTCGCCCGACAACCACTCTTCCATGCGCTTTTTGACCATGGCCAGCAGTTGCTCACGGCCGGCTTTGTCGCCTTGCTGCTCCACCACATCCAGCAATTTGAGGTTGCGCTGCAGCCCCTTGCCCTGCCAATACGCGCCCTTGCCTTCTTGCAACATCATGCGGCGCGCTTCACGCACCTCTTTGCCCATCAAATCCCCCAGTTCACCCAGGCGCGGCGAGTCTTTGATGCCTGGCCAGAACGGCACAAAGCCGTGGTAAGTGCTGCTGGTGCTGAACTGGGCGGCGGCCAACAGGTGCAGCTTGCCGCGCACCGTGTCGTAGGCCGGGCCCAGCTTGCCGGCCACCGCCGGGTTGTTGAACCAGTGGTGCGGGTACAGGCCCAGTAACGGTCCCAAGTCCGGCCCCTCCATCACCGTGGTGGTGGCGCTGAAGGTGGTTTGCACCCGGCTGGCGGCGGCGTCGTAACGCCAATCAACGCGGGTGTCGTCGATGAATGCGTAGGCGTGGCGGGCCAGCAAGGCCAGCGTTGCCGGCTGGGCGTCGGGCAAGGCCGCAGCGGCCACATAGCCCTTGCCGGCCGGCAGGCGGGCTATCCACTCGGCGGGGCTGGCCTGCTCCCAACGCACACCGGTGGGGCCAAACAGCGCGTAGCTGCTGCTGCCAACACGCAAAGCCAGGATGCGGGGGTCGGCAGCCGGGTCGGTGGCACCGGTGGTGGGCACCACCCGCTCAGCCAGCGCCGGCAAGCGCAGCCGCAAATCACCCTGCGTCAAGCGCAGATAGGCATACGGGCTGCCGTGGGCAATGGTGAAACGCATATCGTCCACACCGTTGGCCATGGACACGGCGATGGACCAATCCCCCGTTTTGGCCAGCTTGGCCGGGCCGGGTGTGAAGGCGGTGGGCGACAACACGATGGCGTTGCGGTGCGGGTAATGGATTTCCACATCACGCCGCTCGGTGGCAATCACTTCTTTGGTGGGCAGCGCCAGCTCCAGCCCGGCGGTGGTGGTTTTGAAGCTCAGCGGCTGGGCGTAAATCGCATCGGGCTGGGGGTTGAAAATCAGGCCCGAATACCACTGGTTGGTGGGCGCTGCCAGTTTGAGCATGGCGTCGGTGCGCAGCGGCGCGGCCGGCATGGGTTTGTCCCCCGCCTTGGGCGCCAGCGCAAAACCGGCTTGGCCCAGCTTGACCGGTTGTGCCGTGGCCGCCGCACCCAGCCCCAGCCCCAGCACCAAGCCCACCAACACCAGCACGCTGCCACCGCCAAGCCAGGCCATACACCACTCCCCAACCACAGCAAACCGCTGCGCTGCGGATGATATTGAAACCGCTTTCAAAATACATGCACAGGTTTACCCGCAGGCCGGCTGCAACCGGCAAAAACCGGTGCAGACAGGCAGCATCCAGGCACAACAAACCAGCGCTGCAGCACCAAACGCGGGAAAACACGGGGCATCGCCGCGTTGACTGCAGGCCGGTTTCACCAATACGCTTCTGAAAGCGATTTCAAGAACCCTTGCGGCCGAGACCATGACCATCAAAACCACCACCCACAGGCTTGTTGCCGCCGCCGCTTTTGCCGCGTGCAGCAGCAGCCAGGCAATTGAATTCGGCCCCTTCAGCCTGACCGGCTTTGCCAAGGCCGAGGTCACCAGCGTCAGCGACTACTGCCCCGACTGCCAGCTGGAGCGCAATGAGAACAAACAGCGCTTCTGGGCCGATGAACTGGTGCAGGGCAAGGCCTATGGCCGGGGCACCAGCCACGTCACCTTGTTTCAGCCCTACCTGGGTGCCAAGTTTGATCTGCCACGCGGCTTCAAGCTGTCTGGCCTGCTGAGCCAGCGGTTTCGTGATGGCAAAGAAGATTTCAAGGGCTTTTTGTACGAGGCCAATGTGGCCGTCAGCCATGAGGACTACGGCGGCCTGCGGGTGGGCGCCATGACCACCCGGGGCTGGAGCTTTGCCGACTACCCCTACGGCACCGCCGTGGGCGTGGCCGATGCGTGGGGGTCCAGCGGCGCGGGTTATGGCTTGCTGACACGGGCGGTGCGCTACACCTCACGTCCGCTCGACGTGGCCGAGGGCGACCTGACGCTAGAGGCCACCTACGACGTCGGCAAAGCCGGCTGGAAGAAAAACAAGCCGCAGTTTTTGGAGGTGTGGGCCCAGTTTCACCGCGGTGATTTGTGGGTTGACGCGATGTGGCAAAACGCCCGCAACGGCACGCCGGCGGCGTTTACCCATGGGCCGTTCACCGGGCTCACACCCTTTCCTGCGGATGACGCCAAACTGGGCGGATCAGGTCAAAGCATTGCCATGGTGATGGCCCGCTACCAGGTGGACAGCAAGCTGGAGGTCTCGGGCGGCCTGCGCGGCAACCGCTGGAGCGGGGCCTACGCCACCATCACCTCGGCCGGCACCGCAGGCACGTTTGACCAGTGGAACACCATGTTCAATGTGGACTGGACCAAAGACCTGGGCGGTGGTGTGTTCCGCGGTTACCCGGCCACGTCGGTGGATTTCATGTTGGGTGCGCGCTACAAGGTGGGCCAGTGGACTGCGTCTACCGGCATGGTGCATCTGGGCGCGGCCGCCACGTCCAACCCCAGCCAGCGCGGCCAGTCCAACTCGGCCACCATCAATGTGGTCGGGCTCAACCACGACTTTGGCAGCGGTTTCCAGTTGTACGGCTCAGCCGGCATGGTGAATTACGCGCTGAAAGGCCTGTCGCCCCTGTCAGCGGCTGACAACAAAGCCTTCACCAACATCGATTCCAGGCTGACCACCCGGGGCACCTGGTTGGGTGCTGGCGCGGTCTACACCTTCTGACGTGCCAATGCACGAGACCAACACCATGCAACTCCATACCCCAGCGGCCACCACGGCCAAAGACCGCCCCACCACCGCCCTTCACCGCAAGCCCGGCTTGTGGGCCCGCGCTGCCCTGGCTGCAACGGCCGTGCTGTGCGCCAGCCTGCTGGTGGCCTGCGGCGGCGGTGGCACCACCCCCGTCACCGGTGTGCAAATCCGCCCGCTCAGCGCCGAGTTCACCAGCCGCAAAGCGGTCAGCTATTCGCCCTACCGCACCGCCACCAACGCCGCTGGCCTGGCGGCCGAGGTGATCCCTACGGCCAATATCAAGCAAGACCTGGATTTGCTGGTGGCCGGCGGTTTTGGCCTGATCCGGCTGTTTGACAGCTCGGACAAAGTGGCCAAGGCCACGCTGCAAGTGATACGCAGCAACAAGCTCAACCTGAAGGTGCAGCTGGGCATTTATGTGCAAAGCGGTGAGGAGGCCTACAACCAGGCCGAAATTGCCCGCGGTGTGGCGCTGGCCCAGCAGTACAGCGACATCGTGCTGGCGGTGAGCGTGGGCAACGAGACCTTGGTGAGCTGGTCATTCAACAAGTTCACGCCCGAGGTGCTGGCGGGCTATCTGGCCAAAGTGCGCAGCCAGATTGCCCAGCCGGTCACAACTGACGACAACTACCTGTTCTGGGCCAGCGCGCCCAGCAGCATCACCGACCTGATTGACTTCGCGTCACTGCACACCTACGCCGAGCTGGACACCTATTTCGACCCTGGCCGCTGGGACTGGCAGCAAAAAGCCGTGCCCGAAGCCCAACGCGCCAACGCGATGATGGCCGCCGCGCTGGCCGAATCCAAAGCCCAGTACACCCTGGCGCGCAACCACCTTGACCGCAAAGGCCTGGCCAACATCCCCATCACCATTGGCGAGACGGGCTGGAATGCGGTCGATTTGGGCCGGCTGCCCTTCCGCGCCCACCCGGTGAATCAAAAGCTGTTTTATGACCTGCTCACCGGCTGGGCGGCTGAAGGCAAGGCCGGCGCCGGCCCAAAAGCCATCATCTACTTTGAAGCGTTTGACGAGGCCTGGAAGCAGGGCGATGACAAATGGGGCCTGTTCAATGCCGCCCGCCAGGCGCGTTATGTGATTCAGGCACTGAACCCGCCCAGCGCCACCTGGGTGTATGAGCCTGGCAGCTACAAAACAAGCGATGCGGTGTACTTTGCGTCGCCAATCACCAACGCTGCAGTCACCGAGGCGCGCTACACCATCTACTCTGACGCGGCGCTGGGTGCGTCTGAACTTCGCCCCACCGGCCTGCGCTGGGACCCGTTTGACGGCAACAGCGTGGCAGCACCCGAGGTGGCCAGTGCCGCACCTGGCGACGGCAGCATGTCCATTGAGATCACCCCGCAACCCAAAGATTACGGCTGGGGCTTTTTGAACCAATCGGCCAGCACGCCGCCCGTCAGCGCCAATTTGTCCAACTTTGCCGGCGGCAGCATCAGCTTCAGCATCAAGACCAGCTATCCCGGCAAGATCGAAATCGGCATCTCCACCGACACCGCCGACCGGGTGGTGCAAGAGGCCTACCTGCAGATCGGCAATGGTGACTACGGCTACTGCAACACGGGGGCTTGGTGCAAGGTGACCATCCCGCTGTCGGCCTTCAAGACGGCCAATGCCAAGCTGGATTTGTCGCTGGTGTTGTCGCGTTTCATCATTGCCGACCGCTACGGCTTTACTGGCAAGGCCACCAACGCGGGCATCACCACCAAACTCAACCTCGACGCGGTGGCTTGGTCGCGGTAAGGGTGCGTGGGTGGATAGATGTATGGGTTGGTGGATGGGTTGGTGGATGGATGGGCGGCGTGATCCCGCCTCACATGGACCTGGCAGCGCTGTCTTGCTGCAGCAAACGCGCCAAGCCCGCCGCGCGGCCCATCGGGCACGGCGCAGGCTGTTCAATGCCAACTCCCCCGTCCAGCACCCCGGTGCTGGGTGGAGAAACCCCTGAAACAGGCATTGAAACAAGGGGGGTTGCAAGCGCTTTTGGTAACGACCTGGGGTATCTCCGCACAGCATTTTGTGAAAGCGCTTTCAAACTTACCGGCACGACACTGCAGACGCAAGCAAATGCAGCAGGGCCGTGACCGCCGGTGCGCTCGGGCGATGCCGGTTTTTGTCACCAAAGCAGCTTTGCGGGTGGTCCGCAGTGGTGTTGGCAGCGGTGGCGCAATCTTCAGGAGATAGAGCAATGTGTATCAAGTCAACCTCCATCGCCGCAGCCGCCGTGCTGGCGCTGTGCGCCGGTGTGGCACAGGCCGCCACCACCAACGGTTTTGCCAACGGTGGCTTTGAGACAGTCGGCACCACCACCCCGGCGGCGTCTTGGCTGCAAGCGGCCAATGGCTACTCGCTGTCCACCGACGCCCACACCGGGGCGTTTTCTGCACAACTGGCTTCAGCCGCATTTGGTGCCGCCGTGTTTTTGCAAAACTCGGTTGAGCAAGGCGGCTTGCCGTCCTTGACCGCAGGTGATGTGCCGCAACTCAGCTTTTGGGCCAAGGGCACTGCGGGCGGCACCGGCAACGTGTTGTTTGCGCTGCGCTACCTGGACAGCATTGGCAACATCATGGCGGGCAGTGGCAACCAGTTTTTCCAGGGTTCGATCAACACCAGCAGTTGGTCACAGATCAACTACACCCTGGCTGGCGGCGTGCCCACCGGCGCCAGCGCTGCCTTCATCGAGTTCAGCCAAGGCATTGGCCCCATTGAGGCTGGCCTGCCGGCTGGCAAGGTGCTGATCGATGACCTGTACCTGGGCGTTGCCGCCGCCGTGCCTGAGGCCAGCAGCTACGCCATGTTGCTGGCGGGGCTGGGCATGCTGGGCGTGATGGCACGCCGCCGCCGCAACGTCTGACGCTGGGTACCAAACCCACCCGGCTGGCGCCAAGCGCGCTGGCCGGGCCAGCCTTGACACCCCGGCCAGCACCACTGGGCCGGGTTTTTTTGTTTGCCAGCCCCCGCTGCGGAGTTGTTTGATGCGCCCAGACCTGACCTTGATCCTGCAGCGGGCCACGCGCTGGGCAATGACATCAGCCGCTGTGCTGGCCCTGTCCGCCTGCGGTGGTGGCGCCCAGCCCGAGGCGCAAGCTGTGCCGCAGACTCTCAATTTCACCGCGCCCGCTGACCGGGCGTTTGATGCCGCGCCACCCGTGCTGGCGGCCAACGCCACGTCTGGCCTGGCGGTGGTGTTTGCCAGCAGCACACCGCAGGTGTGCATGCTCAGCGGCAACGCGCTGCAGCTGTTGGGTGCCGGCACATGCAGCATCAGCGCCAGCCAGCCGGGCAATGCGGTGTACGCCGCTGCCACGCCGGTGCTGGCCAGTTTCAAGATCACGCCTGCGGCCCAAACCATCACCTTCATTTCACCCGGCAACCAGACGCTGGGCACGTTGCCTGGCGTGTTGACAGCCACCACCACCTCGGGCCTGGTGGTGGGGTTTGCGTCCAGCACGCCTGCGGTGTGTACGGTTGCGGGCACCAGGTTGGCACTGGCCGGTGCAGGCACCTGCACCATCACCGCCAGCCAGGCGGGTGATGCCAACCACAGCGCGGCAGCGCCGGTGACCCACTCGGTGCTGGTGGCCGTCAACTTGCTGGCGCAAACCATCAGCTTCAACCCGCTGGCCAACCAAACCTTGGGCACACCGGCACCGGCGCTGGTGGCAACGGCCACGTCGGGCTTGCCGGTCAGTTTGGCGTCCATCACACCGCAGCTGTGTACGGTGGCGGGCACTGGCGTGAGCTTGCTGGCTGCCGGCACCTGCACCCTGGCCGCCAGCCAGGCGGGCAATGCCGGTTACAGCGCTGCGGCCACGGTATTGAACAGCTTCACCATCCTGGCCATGCCGCAGGTCATCAGCTTTGCCGCGCCGGGCAACCAGACCTTGGGCACGGCAGCAGCCCCGCTGGTGGCCACGTCCAGCGCGGGTTTGGTGGTGGTGTTGGCATCCAGCACACCCAGTGTTTGCACGGTGAGCGGCTCCAGTTTGACGCTGTTGACGGTGGGCACCTGCACGGTAGACGCCAGCCAGCCTGGCAACGCCAGTTATCTGGCCGCTGTGCCGGTGTCGCGCAGTTTTGCGGTGGCCGCAGCACCGCTGTTGACACAGACCATCAGCTTTGCCGCGCCGGCCGACCAATCGCTGGGCAGCACGCCGGCCACGCTGGCGGCCACCGCCAGCTCTGGCCTGGTGGTGTCGTTTGTTTCCACCACGCCTGGGGTGTGTTTGGTTAGCGGCAGCAGCGTGGCGCTGGTGGCCGTGGGCACCTGCAGCATCAGCGCAACGCAGGCCGGCAATACCGCGTTTGCGCCAGCCAGTGCGGTAAGCCGCACATTCAACGTGGCGGCAGTGCCGCTGCTGGCCCAGACCATCAGCTTTACCGCACCTGCCAACCAGACGCTGGGCACTGCGGCACCGACCCTGGTGGCCACGTCCAGCGCGGGCTTGGTGGTGTCGTTTGCATCCAGCACGCCGGGGGTTTGCACGGTGAGCGGCAACAGCCTGGCGTTGGTGGCTGCCGGCACCTGCAGCATCACGGCAACCCAAGCCGGCAGTGCCAGCACGGCTGCGGCAACGGCAGTGACACGCAGCTTCTCGGTGTCTGCAGCGCCGCTGACGGCGCAGACCATCAGCTTCAACAGCCCCGGCAACCAGACCTTGGGCAGCGCACCAGGCCCGCTGGTGGCCACCGCCACATCGGGTTTGACGGTGACATTTGCATCCAGCACCGGCACGGTGTGCAGCGTGAGCGGCACCACCTTGACCCTGCTGGCCGCCGGCGCCTGCACGGTGGACGCCAGCCAGGCCGGCAACAGCACTTACGGCGCGGCCAGCACCGTGTCCCGCACCTTCAGCGTGGCCACAGCGGCGCAAACCATCAGCTTCAACACCCCGGCAAACCAGAGCTTTGGCGCCGCGCCCAGCAGCTTGGTGGCCAGCGCCAGTTCAGGCCTGGTGGTAGTGTTTGCGTCCACCACGCCCACGGTGTGCAGCGTGAGCGGCAGCACCGTGACGCTGCTGGCAGCGGGCACCTGCAGCATCAACGCCACCCAGGCCGGCAATGCCAACACGGCGGCGGCCACTGCCGTGCTGCGCAGTTTTGTGGTGGCACCCGCCACGCAGACCATCAGCTTTGCAACACCGGCCAACCAGACCCTGGGCAGCACACCTGCCCCGCTGGTGGCCACATCCAGCGCGGGCTTGACGGTGACGTTTGCGTCCACCACGCCAGCCGTGTGCAGCGCCAGCGGCACCACGCTGACGCTGGTGGCCGCCGGCACCTGCAGCATCAGCGCCACCCAGGCCGGCAATGCCAACACCGCCGCCGCAACGGCCGTGGTGCGCAGCTTCAGCGTGAACACTGCAGCGCAAACCATCAGCTTCACGTCCCCCGGCAACCAGACGCTGGGCACCGCACCCGGTCCGCTGGTGGCCAGCGCCAGCTCGGGCCTGGTGGTGAGCATCACATCCAACACACCAGCGGTGTGCAACGCCAGCGGCACCACGCTGACGCTGGTGGCCGTGGGCACCTGCACCCTGACGGCCAACCAGGCCGGCAATGCCACCTACGCACCCGCCACAAGCGTGGTGCAAAGCGTGACCGTGGCTGCCGCACCGGTGGAGCTGTTTGCCAACGGCGGCTTTGAGACCCCCGGCGCCAGCACACCGGCCAACGCCTGGTTGGCGGCCGCGTCAGGCTACAGCTTGTCCAGCGACGCGCACAGCGGGCAGTTCTCGGCCCAGCTCAGCTCAGTGGCGTTTAACGCGGCGGTGATGCTGCAAAACTCAAAAGACCAAGGCCTGCGGCCAGATTTGACCGTGGGCACCAGCCCCACCCTCACCTTTTGGGCCAAAGGCACCGCCGGCGGCACCGGCAACGTGCTGTTTGCGCTGCGCTACCTGGACGGCAACGGCAACATCAAACTCAACAGCGGCAACCGCTTTTTTCAGGCACTGATCAACCCGACCACCTGGACCAAGATCACCTACACGCTGGGCGTGGTGCCGGCGGGGGCGACGGCGGCGTTCATCGAGTTCAGCCAGGCGATTGGGCCGATTGACGGCAGCAACCCGGCGGGGGTGGTGTTGATTGATGACTTGTCGTTGCAGGTGGGGCCTTGAGGGGTGGTTGCGGGTTTAGTGCTTGGTTTGGTTTGTTGTGAAGGGATGGGCGGCAGGGCGGCCTCGGGAGAGGCCGTTTTGTCTGGGTGAGGCGGCTGGATTGGGTGCGGCGCCGGTGTGGCTTGATGGCGGCTTGGTGATGACGTCAACGCCGGCACAACACGCTGCCGGGCTTGCAGAGGCCAACCTGGGCGCCAACCCCAGCGCAACGGTCCGGGGAAAAAAGCGCGCGGGTGCCGGTTGGGTGATAAATCCAGGCCGCGGCCTGCGCGCCAGGCAGTGCCGCGCAATTGAATTGGCACAAAGTGCTGGGCGGAATGCCCGACCGATGATGCCGGCTGGGTTTGCGTCAACAACAGCGTCGGCGCTTGCAGGCGCGCAATCTTGTTGATCGCGTAGCTGGTTGCGGATGGGTGCGCGCCGCAGCCCGGGCGACAAGCGCCAAGATTTTGCGGTGGCTTGACGCGGCATCAACGGTACATTCAAGGCGCCAACAGCAATGGCACACGTTGGCGGCCAGCGCATGCGCTGTGCTGGCCAACAAGGCTGAATGGCACTGCGGCAAGGAATTGGCCTTGGTTTCGGTTTGCCATCTGTAGATGGCGATGGCTTGATATTGATATATTGCAACGTATCATCAAAACTGCAGAGGCCTGTCGATATGCTGGATATTATGGCTATTGATGGTTTTTATCGAGCTTGTGTGCGGTGTAATGCACGTTAGGCGTCTCGGAAACCACCACAGCGCTCCCGATACTGAACACATCACACTCGGCCACGCGTTTAGCGATCAACTCGGCCCCGAAACTTCCCAACTAACGAGCATCTAAAAAATTACGCAATGAGCGACTACGACTTTCGTACCCTTAATGACAAAGAGTTCGAGATTCTTGCCGCAGACCTTGTAGGCGCACGCGACTCTGTGCACTTTGAACGCTTCAAGCCGGGACGTGACCTTGGAGTGGACGGTCGCTACTTTGCCGCGGATACGAAGGAAGTAGTACTACAAGCTAAGCACTGGGCAACGACACCTCTTGAGAGACTCGTGAAACACCTTCAAGAAGTCGAACTGCCGAAGGTGCAGAAACTTCGACCAAAGAAATATCTGCTTGCGGTCTCTCATCCGTTGTCCAGGATGGACAAGACACGTATCTCAACAACCCTTGCACCGTTTATCGTCACGCCCAGTGACGTACTGGGCAGAGAAGACTTGAACGATCTTCTGTCTAGGAACCCTGACGTAGAGAGACGCCATTACAAGTTGTGGATATCAAGCTCGACCGTTCTTAGTCACTTGATCAACAAGGCAATCTATGACCGAAGTTCCTTCGCCGTGGAAGAGATTCTGACTGCTGCCCACTTGTACGTACCAACCAGGAATCACGACACGGCGATCCAAAAGCTGGAGAAGTTGGGCGCCGTGATCATCACGGGGCCGGCGGGCATCGGCAAAACCACATTGGCTGAACACTTATGCTTGCATTATCTTAAGCGCGACTTCAGGCTCATTAAGATTGCCGAAGAAATCCGAGAGGCCGAGGCGGTCTTTGATCCGGAGAGAGAACAGATATTCTATTTTGACGACTTTCTGGGGCGAAACTACTTGGAAGCTCTTTCTGGTCACGAAGGCGCTCACATAGTTCAGTTCATCAAGCGCATCACCAAAGATCGCAAGAAGCGCTTTGTTCTAACCTCTCGCACGACTATTCTCAATCAAGGAAAGCTGTTGTTAGATGTTTTTCAGAACTCCAATCTAGACAGGAATGAGTTCGAAGTAACTCTCGATTCTTTTACCGAGATGGACAGAGCGCGAGTTCTTTACAACCATCTTTGGCATTCAAATCTTGGCGGTGACTACATTGACGCCCTATACGACAGCAAGCGATATAAAGAGATAATTCGTCATAGAAACTACAATCCGCGACTTATCCGATTCATCACGGATAGCGATAGACTTACCAATTGCCCTGCGCGAGACTATTGGCAGCACATCAAGGGATTACTGGAGAACCCGACAACAGTTTGGCAGAATCCGCTCGAATCTCAGACGGATGACTTCGGCCGCATAATCGTTCTTCTCGTGACACTTAATGGGCGCCCTATTGCACAGGAGGACTTGGCGGAGTCCTACGCTCGCTACACCTCAGCGCCAAACACAGCGCTCCATCATGGCAAGCGAGACCTCTTGCTTAACCTACGGCACCTCACTGGCTCTCTGCTAACAAGAACCATTGGCACCACCTCGGAAGCCGGCGTCGACCTCTTCAACCCATCCATCGGTGACTATGTGCTTCATCGCTATGCAACCGACATACCAGCACTGAGGACCGGATTTGCTAGCCTTCGGTCGACGACATCGCTAAAAACACTTGCTGACCTGGCCACAAACAAGCTTCTCACCAAATTAACCGCGACTGCCATCCATCGATATGTCTTGCAGAACGCAATCGAAGAGCAGTTCATAGGATACTCACCAGAATACATTTCTCTCGCCTGCCTACAGAGCTACGGTCCGGAAGCAAGCTTCGATGCCGATGACTCTTTGCTACCTCCGGCGATCGAGTTCCTGCTGGGATCGGAGTGTCCCACATACTTTCAAGACGTTGCGGAGTTTGTAGTTCGAGCACTCGACGCTGGGCTGATTAAGGGAGAGCACGCTGCGAGCTTTGCAATTGCCGCTTGTGAGCATCGACCGATGTCCGAAGAACTTGAGTTTCTTGGCGAAATTCAATCAAGATTGTCAGATGAACTCCGCGCCAACATTCTCCCTTCGCTTGAGGCAGCTGCAGTAAACTATCTTTCGGAATCGGTCCACGACGAGTTCCCAAATGACGACCTGATTAGGCACAAAGCTCAGCACTAGCTCAATATTTGAGCTACCGAGGCCCTAAGCTGACTCTGTCTTCTATCGGAGCCAGGCGATGCCGACCAAC
>JAYVLI010000023.1:0-12722 GCA_043759535.1 Betaproteobacteria bacterium
GTTGGTCGGCATCGCCTGGCTCCGATAGAAGACAGAGTCAGCTTAGGGCCTCGGTAGCTCAAATATTGAGCTAGTGCTGAGCTTTGTGCCTAATCAGGAGAACTTCTGTCCACGGATGTTCTGTGAATGGGTCGAATAAACTCCTGACCGACACCTTGACCGCTCGGTTCAAAGACTTTTCGACGAACCTCTCCTGCTTCATCCAGCTGCCGTAAATATCAATCTCCCCCATCAGATCCATCTGATACTTACAAAATCGCTCGACATTGGCCTGGTCATTCGAAAAAAAGCCAGAGGCGGTCCTCAGGAGATTCGGGTTATTAATAAAATTTCTAAGGATGAACTTTACTACGGTTCCGAATCTAACATTTTTCTCAATACCATGCGTATATGCAATAATAGAATCCAACTCAGTCCATCCAAATCGGGCGATAAACGAGGGGTTTTCTGCCAGCAGTTCGCGTTTGATCGCGTCAGCAGCGGCTTGCCCTTGCAATGCGTCGGTCGAAACGCCGACTCCGACGGGAAAATTGGCTTTGGCTAAGAGCGCCTTCGCCGCCTCGATAATGAGTCTGGTCATCTGTTCGTCCCGCAGGAATCCTCAATACCGTATCGTCCATCACCCTTTTCAGGTTCAGTGATTGGTTTGTGAAGCGGCTCGAATAGGATTTCGGCGGATTTCGCTTCACCCACGCGGGGTGCGGGCAATTTCATCTCTATCCGGGCGACCCTGCAAGAGTTCAAGACCCGGCGGTGAGGGAATAGGAATTGATGCTGGGGCATGTGCGCGGTGCACCAAATCATTTCAGTAGTCCTTTTTGCTTCATCTCGGCAATTGAGCCTTCGTAATCACTCTGCACCGGGCCCTGGGTTTTGACCCAATCGCAAAACAGCCGAATGCCGGCTTCAAAGTCAAATTGCGGTGTGAAGCCCAGCAGGCGCTGGGCTTTTTGCAGGCAGGCGTAGTTGTGGCGGATGTCGCCAATGCGGAAATTGCCACTCACCGCAATCGGCACCTCGGTGCCCAGCAGGCGCACCAGGGTGCGGGCCACTGTCATCACGTCCACCGGTGTGCCTGAGCCCACGTTGAACACCGCATTGGCGGCGGCCGGGTTGAACAGCGACTGCACGGTGGCGGCCACCACGTCGTCGATGTAGACAAAGTCGCGGCTCTCCCGGCCGTCCTCGAAAATATTGATCGGCTTGCCGCTCATGATCAGGTTGGAGAAGATCGACAAGATGCCGGTGTAGGGGTTGGACAGGGATTGGCCGGGCCCGTACACGTTTTGGTAACGCAGCGCCACGCCGGCGATGTTGAGGGTGGGGCACACCGTCATCACCAGTTGCTCTTGCACCTGCTTGGTGATGCCGTAGACGGATGACGGGTGGATCAGCGCGTCCTCGTCGGTGGCCTGCAGTTGCAGTGCCGATCCGCCGGCCGGGTGTTGCACCTCAAACTGGCCCGCGCTCATGGTTTCGGCCGAGCGGTGGCCGGGGTAGACCACGCCATGTTCAGCTGAGTGGTATTTGCCCTCGCCGTAGATCGAGCGTGACGACGCCACCACCACCCGCTGCACCGTGTGTGGCTGGTTGGCCAGGATGTCCAGCAACAGTGCTGTGCCACCCACGTTGACGTGGGCATAACGGTCGATCTGGTACATGGACTGGCCGGTGCCGGTTTCGGCAGCGTAATGCACAACAGCATGCTGGCCGGCCAGCGCGGCAGCCAGAGCCTCGCGGTTGGTCACGTCGGCTTCCATGAAACGCACTTGGCCGTCAATGGCTTTGAACAGGGCTGAGGTGCGCGGGTTGGCACCGTGGATTTGTGGTGACAGGTTGTCCAGCACGGTGACTGTGGCGCCACGCTGATTGAGCGCCAGCGCCAGGCGTGAACCGATGAAGCCGGCACCGCCGGTGATCAGAATGTTTTGCATGAAAGGTCTCCTGAAGAGGGGAGTGATTGTTGTGAGCGTTGCACCAGGCAGCCGCGCCTATCGGGCAGTAGCAGCGGCCTTACCGCCTGAGATCAGCGCCGCATTGGCTTCAATGTTCTGCCGCCGTGACGAGCCAAACAGAATGCCGTCCACACCTTGAAAGTCACGCACATGCTCCACCGCGCCGCCGGCACCCAGCGCACCGGACGCAAAGATGGACATGGCGATGTTCTTGCTGCGGCCGTTGGCAAACGAGGCCTCGACCTCGGCCTTGCCCGGATTCATGCGGAAGCCCGCCACGTTGAAGTTGGCGCAAATCCAGGGCTGCTGCAGGCCCACCTCGTCACACAACACTTTTTGCGCCAACGGGTGGTTCATCGTGATGTAGCCCGGCGTGGCCTTGAAGCGCTCGGTGACATGGCGGTGAAAGCGCGCCAGCAGCCCCTGGCCACGCAAGCCCACGATCAGGTCAAACAGCACGTTTTGCAAAAACACACCACGCACGCTCAGGCCACGTGTCATCAGCAGCTCAATGTCCAACAGCAACTGCATCACCGCTGCAAAGTCACCCACGGCCAGGCGGCCCAGGCCGGTCAGCAGGTCAGTTTTGCTGCAGCCGTTCATGTGGTCAGTGACCACCGCCCGCATGCCGCCGTCGGTCAGCGAGTTGGCGTATTTGTGGGCATAGGGCAGGCAGGGGATGTACTGCATGTCGGGGAACAAGCGTGAGCGCACGATCTCCGCAAACACCGGCTTGAGCCGCTCATGGGTGGTGAACATGAAGTCGCGGATGCCGGCCTGGTAGGCCCAGTCAATCACCTCCAGGATGGCGTCAGCGCGGGCGAACTTGTCGTCCAGGGCCAAGGCCTTGTCGGGGCTGGCGTGGTTGATGCCGAGAAACTGGTTGTCCCCCAGCAGGATGCGACCGAAGCTCATGCCAGTTTCCCCATCACCGCGATGTCCTTGATCAGGCTGTCAACGGCCAAGCCGTCTTGGATGGACGCCGCCATGCCCGGGTCAATATCGGCGCGCAGCAGCGGCCGGCCCAGCACCTGCTGCAAGAAGACTTCAAGCTGCAATGAGAACTCCTCACCGCGCAGGTAAAAGTTGACTGGATAGGGCAGCACCGGCGCGTTCAGCACGGCCTGGTGCGCCGGGTCGACCAGCGCGCCGGGGTGCAACTGCACCTGCAACTCGGCGTTGTTGGCCAGTACTTGGCCGTGCTCAAACTCCACCTCAAAGTCCATCGCCGATTTGCGCCGGCTGGTGTCGCACCAGTCCAGCCACAGCGTGGCCTGGGTGCCTGCGGTGTGGGTCCAGGCAATTTCGAAGCTGTCGTCGCCCCGGGTGGAATGCACCTGGCCAAACTTGGCACTGTCCAATTGCTGCACATCACCAAAGATGGAGCGGCACAGGTCCAGCAAGTGCGGTCCGTATTCATTCAGGCAGCCACCGCCGCGCTCAAAATCAGTGCGCCAGGTGCCGTTGTCCGGCTGGGTGACCACATTGCCCATCATGCGGGCGCGGTAGCGCAGTGGCCGGCCCAGCATGCCCAGCCGGGTGATCTGGCGCAGCCGCACAAAGGGCTGGATGAAGCGTGTCACCAGGCCCATCTGCACCAGCACGCCATGTTGTTGCTGCAGCTTGGCCAGGGTCTGGCTCAGCGCCGGGTTCAGCGTCAACGGTTTCTCGATGAAGCAAGGGATGCCCAGTTGCAACAGGCGCTGTGCGATAGGGAAATGCGACGCCGTGGGTGTGGCCACCACCGCCCCGCGCCATCGCTTAGGGTCTTGCAGTGCGGCATCCAGTGATTTGAAGGTGGTGAGGCCGAGCTTGCCGAAGACATAGCGCGACAGCCACGACGGCTCGCACAGTGCCACCGCGCCTTTGTCCAGCAGACGGTTCAAGATGGCCATGTGGGACAGGCCCATCTTGCCGCCCCCGATGATGAGGATGCTCATGCTGTCGTGTGTGTTGGGTGCTGTGGTGTGGTTTGCGGTGCGGTGTGCACTGTGGCGGTGCCGGCCTGGGGCTGCACGGCCAGTGCCGCCAGCGTGGCCGGGCCGATCAGCTCACGCAAAAAATCGTCCACCGTGCGGCGCAGCACCACCGGTGGCTGGGCAGGCAAGGCCTGCAGTTGCTGGCGCAGGGCGCTGGCATCCCCGTTGCTGCCAAACACCAGCGCGTTGTCGGCCAAAAAATGCGGGCTGCGCAGCACCCACGGGTTGTTGGTGATCAGGCGGGTGCCGGCGCTCAAGGCCTCAAAGCAGCGGATGGTGATACCAGTCTGCTTAGGGTGGGCGTAGTCAATGGTCAGCTCTGACCCGGCAATGGCCGCCACGTACTGCGCATACGGCAGCGGCTTGCGCGAGATGGCGTGCCGGTACTTCAGATACAGCCGCGGGTGGCGCAAAAAGTTGGCGAGAAAGCTCAGGGCATTGGCCTCAAAGATGTAGAGAAAAGTCTGCTCAGCCGGCAGCGGGCCCAGCGCACGCAGGGCCTGGTCCAGATAGGCCAGGCGCTGTGAATGGTTGCGCAACACGGCCGACACCTTGTAGCGGCGCGGTGCGGCCAGCGCATCGGCCGCCACCGGTGGCATGGAGGTGAACAACTCCACCACCGCCAGGCCGTGCTCTTGCGCGTCGCGGTAGTCAAAGGTGCAGACCCGCCGCAGGCTGGCACCCCAGCGCGCCGGGCCGGCGTCAAACCGGAACGAGTCAAAGTGGTAGCCCACCACATGGCGGCCATGCTGCAGCAGCGTGGTCACGGTGGCTGCGTCCAGGCCGCGCCCTTTGATCAGCAGGATCAGGTCGTAGTGCTGGCCAGACAGATGTTGGCGTGTCAGCACTTTGCGCGTGATGGCATGCGACAGCGGCAGGCCCAGCTTGCTGATGACTTTGCCAAAAAAGCTTTCTGGGTATTCGTCATTGGCCACGCTGGTCTCAAAGCCCAGTGCCGACAGGCCACGGGTTAGCACAGTGACAAATGAATAAAAGCCGCGCGGCAGGATCAACAGGCAGCGCGGCCGCGCCGTTGGTGTGTTGCTCATAGCGCCGCCTGTGCTTCGCGCCGTGCGTGTTTGGCCTGCACGTCATTGACCTGTCCATCGGCACCCACCAGCCGCGCCACAAAGCTGCGCAGGTGGAACTCCGGAAAGTCTGCATCCGGCACCGTCAACGGGGTGTTGAGAAAGACCTTGACGCCGCTGAAGTCCAGCCCATCAAACACCAGGATGCGGTCGGCTGAATAAAACGGCTCATGCACCACGCCTGGGTTGCCAGTGATGATTTTTTTGCCGGCGCACAGGTTCTCCATCGTGCGCATGGTGTAGCCCGACTGCTTGTGGTTGGCAAAGTCAAACACCGTGGTGGCGGTCTCAATCAGATCAATGAAATGGCTTTGGGTGATGGACCGGGTGCTCACATCGCTGGGCCAGTGGCCGGCGCGCAGCAGCCAGGTCATCACATACGGTGTGCAGGCCAGGTAGCTGTTGAAGGTGATGCCCTCTTGCTGGCAAAAGCGTTTGAAGGCCTGAATGGCCCGGTAGCGCTGCACACTGACGATATTGCCCACAAAGTAAATGGCCTTGCGCTGCTGTTCACGCTTTTGCAGGCCCTGGAACGCACGGATGCAAAACAGCGGCAAATAGCCAATGCCCAGCGCCCGGGCGTCTTGCGGGTCAAAGGTGTAGGCCCGATCGAACGCGTGCAGGTGGGGCCGGTAGTCATGGTTGCTGACCGAGTCCCAGTTGTAGAGCACAAACTCGGCGCTGGGTTGGTCGCGTTTGAGCGCGGCCAGCGTGGCTGGCGCCATCTGGTGGGCCTGGATGAACAACACCATGTCGTAGCGCTTGCCGCGCTCGGCTGCCAGGATGCGCAGGTGGTGGGCGTCCAGCCGCCGCTGGTAGGCAGCGCGGGCAGTCACCCGCAGCGTTTTCATCAGCAGGTCGCGGGGCTGGATGTCATGGAAACTGACGTGATGGCCCTGGGCTTGCAGCTCGGCAACGATCTCGGCGGTGTAAGTGTGGTACGGCAAGCCGATGAAGAGGATTTTTTTCATGGCAACGTGGCCGGCAAAGCTGGGTGTGAACTTGGCTGTGAACCTGCGTGTGATGGCGTGTTGAGCGGCGTGTTTGAGGTCGCGTTTGACGCCGCGTTTGACGCCGCGTTTGACACCTCGAGCGACGCGCCCATCGGCGGCGCTGTGTCATCCACCAGGCGCCGCACAAAGCTGCTGATGTGGAACTCGGGAAAGTCGGCGTCCGGGTTGCGCAGCGGTTGGGCCAAAAAGGCCTGCACGCCGCTGAAATCCAGCCCGTCAAACACATGGATGCGGTCGTCTGAATAAAACGCCTCGGCCTGAATCAACCGGTTGTTGGTGATGATCTTCTTGCCAGCGCACAGGTTCTCGATGGTGCGCATGGTGTAGCCCAACTGGCGGTGGTTGGCAAAGTCAAACACGGCCGACGAGGTTTCGATCAGGTGGATGAAATCGGCCTGGGGGATGGAGCGCAGTGACACGTCCAGCGGCAGATGGCCGCCGCGCAGCAACAGGGTGAGTGCATGGGTGCTGCCCACCATGAAGGACCGGAACCCGATGCCCTGCGCGGCGCAGTAGCGCTTGAAGGCATGGATGGCCTCATAACGCTTTGGGTTGACGATATTGCCCACGGTGTACACCGCCTGGCCAGCGGTGTCGCGCCGCTGCAGGCCTAAAAAAGCCGGGATGCAGAACAGCGGCAGGTAATGCACGCCCAGTGTCTTGGCGTCTTGCGGGTCAAAGGTGTAAACGCGGCTGAAATGGTGCAGGTAGGGCCGGTAGTCGTGGTTGCTCACGGCGTCCCAGTTGTACAGCACAAACTCGGCCGTGGGCTGGGCCTGGCGCAACGCCGCCATGGTGGCTTGCGCCATCTGGTGGACCTGGATGAACAGCACCAGGTCGGCCTGCCAGCCGTGTTCAACCGCCAGGATGCTGCGGTGGTAGCGGCTGAGTGCTGTGGGGTAGCGGGCCGGCGCAAATTTGCGCAACACCTTGAGCCAGGGCTTGCCCGGCTGGATGTCATGGAAATGCACGGTATGGCCTTGCGCCTGCAGCGCCCGCACGATCTCGGCGGTATAGCTGTGGTAGTTCAGGCCGATCAGCAGGATCTTCTTGGTCATGGTGTCATGGCGTGATGGGGCTGGCTAAAAAAGTGCCATCGGGGTGGGTGCTGCGCCAGGTCAGGGTGCTGGGGTCATAACGCCGGATGATGGTGGCCGGTGCGCCCACGGCCACGCAGTGGTCGGGGATGTCCCGCGTGACCACCGCATTGGCGCCAATCACGCAGTGGCGGCCAATGCGCACACCCAGCACGCAGGCGTTGTGGCCTAGCCAACTGCCCTCGCCAATCTCCACCACCCCGTTCTGCACGATGGGTTGCTGCAGGATGGGCATGTCGGGGTTGCGGTAGCCGTGCAGGTTGTCGGAGATGTAGACGTTGTTGGCGGTCAGCACATGGGCACCCAGCACCACCCGCTGGGTGGCGTAGATGTGGTTGAAGCGGCCGATGCGGCAGCCACTGCCAATCTCCAGCCGGCATTCGGCCTGGGCCGTGTGCGGCAGCGCGGCCAGGTAGGTTTTGTAGGCGATGTAGACATCGTCACCCAGCGTGATGTTGGCCGCACCGTCCACCCCGGCCGGGAAGATGACGGAGGTGCTGCGGCCAAAGCCGGCAAAGCGCCGCGCAAACACCAGGCGGAACCAACGCACATACAGCGACACCGGCCAGCGCAGCATCATGCGGTGGCCCTTGGTGCGGCGGGCTGCGTGGTCTGCGGGCCGGCTTTGGGCAGCCGCGCGCGCACCCGCCTGCGCACGCCCGCCGGCAGCACCAGAAAAGCGCTGAACACAATCATCAGGAAAAAGGGCGTGAACAGCAGGGCTTCGCCAAACTGTGACAGCAGCAGCCACAGCGCAATCAACACACGGTGCCGGAAAATTCGCTGCCGCACGATGCCCCACGCAAACACCAGCCCCAGCGGGACGCCCAGGCTGTAGAACAACTGCACCAGGCCGTTGGAGGTGGGCCGTTCGTCCAACTGGCTGCTCTTGAGCAAGGTGTCTTCAAAGCCGAGCCGGCCGGATGCTGCCAGGTAGCGGTCCACCTCAAAGCCGATGCCCAGCCAGGGGTTATCGGCAACGATGTTCAGCCCGGTGAACAAGTCGTACTCCCGCGCCCAGGACGAGCCTTGCGAGGCGCCGAACAACTTCTCGTTGACGTTGTCGTAGCTCAGATACAGCAAGGGCGGCGCCAAAACCAGCGCCAATGCGGCCGCGACCACCTTGCGGCGCAGCGTGCCACGGGCCAGGCGCTGCGCAAATGCCACGCCCAGCAGCAGCAGGCAGATCACCAGCCCGGTGGTGGACTGTGTACACAGCACCGCTGCCACCGCAAGCGCCACTTGCTGCGGCTGGCGGAAGACAAACAGCGCCAGATAGGCGTAGAGGTTGAGGTAGATCTGGAAGACACCCGGCTCGAAGAAAAGGCCGTCTGGTCGGTTGATGGCGTTCAGGCCGTCCACCATGGTGTGGTAGTTCAAGACCCCCAGGAAGGACATGTATTGCTGCTCACCAACTGCCACCGGTAAAAACAGACCGCTCACCGTGTGCGACAGCAGCACCGTGGTCAAAGCCTGCCAGGCCATGGGCTGCAGCAAGAAGCGCAGGTCACGCACCAGTGATCCGACCGGTGCCCGCAGGTACACCTGCAGCAGCAGCAGCGCAGCGATGTAGTTGGCATAACGGCTGAGCAGCGAGCCCGGGCTCACCGGCCCCGGCCGCACCAGCGTGACCACCAGCACCGCTGCCAGCAGCACCAGCACCGGCCACACCTGCTTGCGGCTGGGCAGGCGCCCACCAGTGACCATCAGGCACAACACGGTGATCAACAGCAGCATCGGCTCACGCGGAAACACCAGCAAGCCGCCACTGGCCAGCATGGCCAGCAGCAAGGCCAGCCGGCGCAGGGCGACCGGACGGCGTTGGATGGGGTGGGGCATGGGCTGCTGCATCACGGCTGTGCTGTTGCTGGGCTCAGGCGGTAGCCACTGCAGCCGGCGTGGCGCTGGGCAGCGCATCCACCGCTGCTGCTGACACCACCCGCCGCGCCAGCGCCGTCTGGTGGTTGAGCGTGGCCACCGGCACGCCCTGCCGCAGCGATGCCAGCACGCCCTGCACCGTGGCATCGGCCAACCAGTGCGCCGGGCCCAGCGTGCCCCAGTCTTGAAAGTCAGACGGGTTGAACGGCGAGAACACCCAGTTGCAGCACTGGGTGAGGTAGTAGCACAGGTGGGCGTCGTCGCGCATCGCGGCTGTCACCTGCAGCCGGCCTTGTGCCGCATCGGCCAGGCGGGCGTGGTAGCTGACCAGGTCGGTGCATTGCCACACAAAACCCAGGCCGGCGTAATACGAGTGCGACGGCGTGAGCACCGGCTTGCCCAGCGCAGCGGCCTCGGTGCCGATGGTGGAGGTGTAGACCACCACCGCCGCCACCCGCTCCAGCAACTGGTAGCTGTTGATGGTCTCGTCGGCGGCGATGAAGTGCAGCCGGGGTTGCGTGCCAAAGTGCTGGCGCAGCAGGCTGCCGTAGTCGTCGCTGGTGTAGGCGATGGGCAGCCGCTCGGCCGGGTGCTGGCGCACGATGACCGGGGCGCTGGTGTGGTCCAGCAAGTAGCGCACCGTCTCGACAATCCAGGTGGTGTTGTCGCGGTACACCGCATGCAGGCCCAGTGCGGCGGCGTCCCACGATGAGTTGAGGGCCAGCAGCACCGCGCCGTCATAACGCGCATCACCACCATGGCCGCCTTGCATCTGCGAGGCAAACGCGTCCACCCCGGCGCGGCGTTTGGCCATCTCGGCCAGGGCGGCATCCACCGCAAAGCGTTGCTCGGCGGGGTTGGCGCTGCAGCGTGCCTTCAATTGCTGGAAGGCCAACGGGATGTCCTGCAACTGACAGGCAATGCCGTTGCTGGCCACCATCACCGTGCCATAACCACCGGCATCAAAGCTGGCAATGCGGATGCCGGCCGCGCGGGCATGCATCGCCCACAGGCCGGAATTGCCATACACCCCACCGGGCATGAACAGCAGGTCAAACGCGCCGGGCTGCAGCAGGTGGGCGATGGGCGTGTTGGCATGGGCCAATTGCACGCTGCAGATGCGGGTGTATTCGGCCCGGCCGGTGGACAGCATCTCGCCGCGCAACTGCCACACCGCGTTGAGACCGGCCAGGCGCTCAACGGCGGCGTGTGCATCCGGTGCGGCCGGTGTCGGCTGTGCCGGCCGGCTGGACAACAGCACCTGGCTGCAGGGCAGCGGCACACGCGCCAGCACAACGCGCAGGCAGCGCAGCACAAAGCGGTAGCGCACGGGGCTGTCGCCAAACGGGCTGTCGTCGATCAAAAAAGTCACCCGGTTGCCCTGGCAGGCCAGCAGCAACCCGGTGGCCAGCGTGAACCATGGCACAGCAGTGTCCAGCCACGGCGTGATGACCACGCCGATGTGGGGCGCTGCCGGCGCGGGTGGCTGGTGCAGCGGGCCGGTGGCGCGCACCCAGGCCCGCATGCGCCAGGTGTCGCGCAGCCAGCCCAGCGGGCTGAAGCCCCAGCGGCGGGAGAGGGCGTGGATCAAGGCGCGCATGGCGTGGGCTGTTGCTTTCGGGTGTAAAAAAAGTAGGTGGTGCCCAGCAGCGCCGCGCCGACGGCGACCTTGAGCCCACTGGCCACCAGCAGTGGCAGACCCTGGCGCTGCAGCCAGGCCGCAAACAGCGCCAGCGCACCGGCGCCGGCCAGCGCCCACAACATGGGCAGCAGGTACGAGTGGCCGGTGATGCGCCAGGCCAGCCAGTGGCTGAACAGCGACATCGCGGCAAAGGTACCGGCAATGGCCAAAGCCGCGCCAGTCAGGTGATAGGCCGGCACCAGCCACAGGCTCAAGCCGGCCGACAACACCGCGCCGGCAATGGACACCAGCACCGATGTTTTGGGCCGGCGGTGGTACAGCAGCGCGGTGTCCGACACCTGCGAGAACGAGTAGGCAAAGTTGGCCACCAGCAGGATCAGCAAGATCTCAAAACCGCCGGCATAACTCTTGGGCGCCATCAGGCGGAACAGGTCAGACGCACCCAGCACCAGCATGCAGGTCACACCCAGCATCAGCGCCCGCAGCAGCGCACCCGAGCGGGCCAGCACATCCGCTGCCTGCGCCTGCTCAGCGGCAAACACGGCCGGCTGCTGGGCCTTGCCAAAGGCGGCGGCGGCAATCGTCAGCATCATGGCCAGCTGTTGGGCCAGGCCAAACACGGCGATCTGGTCCACCGCCACATGGCGCTGCAACACCAGCGTGCTGATGCGGTTGAGCACAAAGTAAGCCACATAGCCCACCAGGATGGGCCCGGCATAACGCAAAGAATCCTGGATGTGGGCCCACTGCAGCCGCAGGCGGAAACCCCGGCCCAGCAGCCAGGGCAGCACCAGCCCGGCGCAGGCCGAGCTGGCCAGCAGCGCCAGCAGCAGGCCCGGCAGGCCCAGCTTGAAGACCACCAGGTTGAGCACCGCGCAGCCGGCCAGCACCACCGAGGCGGCCACCTGCAGCGCCGCAAAGGCCTTGGCACGGCCGTCCAGCCGCAGCCACAGGCCGCCCAGCGCCGACACAAAACCCACCGCTGCAATGGCCACGCTGTAGGCCAGATAGGGGTCAGCCGGTGTGCCGGGCGACAGCAGCGCCCACAGGTCAGCACCCCACAGCGCCAGCAGCCCGCCGCACAGCAGCAGGTTGAGCCCGAAGAACACCAGCACCGAGTTGATGTAGGCCAGATGCTGGCCGGTTTTTTTGTAGTCGAAGTAAACCCGCGCCACCGCTGACGGCAGGCCAAAGTACAGCAGGTAGCTGAAGATCTCGGTGTTGGCCCGCACGATCACGTAGGTGCCAAACTCCACCTGCGACAGCGTGCGGGTGTAGAGCGGCAGCAACAAGAACCCGCCCACCGCCATGACGATCACATCAGCGATGCCGTACAGCACGGTGGTGGACAGGAGATTTCGGGTGTTCAAGAGAGGTCTTTTTTCAGGCCATGCCGTCAGGCCAGCGCAGCCTGGAGGCCGCACGCGGCAGGCGTTAGCGCCGCAGGAAGTTCGTCAACACCCGCAAGCCCACTTCACCGCTTTTTTCGGGGTGAAACTGGCAACCCAGCACCTGGCCACGCTGCACTGCGGCAGACACCGCAATGCCGCCGTACAGGCAGTCGGCCAGGCGGTGCGCCGGGTCGGTGGGCATGGCCATGAACGAGTGCACAAAGTACACCGCCTCACCCGGCGTGATGCCGCTCAGCAGGCCGCCATCCCAACTGGCGTGTCTGGGTGAATGCGCGGACGGGTGCAGCAGTCCGTTCCAGCCGATGTGCGGGATCTTGTGGGCCTCACCGCTGGTGGTGCGGCCGGGGATCTGCACCACCCGGCCGGGGATCAGGCCCAGGCCGGTGGTGGCGCCAAATTCGTCACTCGATGCCATCAGCATCTGCATGCCCAGGCAGATGCCCAACAGCGGTGTGCCGGCAGCGGCCACCTGGCGCACCACGGCATCCAGCCCGTTGGCCTGCAGCGCGGCCATGCCGTTGGCAAAAGCGCCCACGCCAGGCAGCACCACCCGGTCAGCGGCCAGGATGGTGGCCGGGTCAGACGTGACCTGCACCTGCGCACCGCAGTGCAGCAAGGCCCGGCTGACGCTGAGCAGGTTGCCCACGCCGTAGTCGAT
>JAYVLI010000024.1:0-4771 GCA_043759535.1 Betaproteobacteria bacterium
GCTGGCTGAAGCCGTTTACAAGCAGTCAGAGGCCGACATTCAGCCCACGCCCGTGCCCAAAATACCGGCGTCCTGACACCACAGCAGCTGTCCCCGCCCGGACTGCCGGCGCGCGCCGCCGCTGCCTAAAATCCTGCGGAAACACCCGGTCGGACGACCCCCGAACGACCCCCATTTCAGGAGCTCATCCATGCGCGACGAACTGCAGTTCTACATCAACGGTGCCTGGGTTGACCCGGCAACACCCAAGACTTTGGATGTCATCAACCCCGCCACTGAAGCGGTGGTGGGTCATATCTCGATGGGCAGCGCGGCCGACGTGGACAAGGCCGTGCGCGCCGCCCGCGCCGCCTTTGCCAGCTACTCACAAACCAGCCTGGACCAGCGTGTGGCGCTGCTCGAAGCCATCATTGCCGAGTACCAGAAGCGTTATGCCGACATGGCTGCGGCCATCACGCTGGAGATGGGCGCACCGGTGGTGCTGGCGCAAAAAGCGCAAGCCGCCATGGGCATTGGCCACCTGCAATCGGCGCTGGGTGTGTTGAAGAACTACCACTTCCAAGAACAGCGCGGCAGCACCCTGGTGGTCAAAGAGCCGATCGGCGTGTGTGGCCTGATCACGCCGTGGAATTGGCCGGTCAACCAGATTGCCTGCAAGGTGGCGCCGGCGCTGGCCGTAGGCTGCACCATGGTGTTGAAACCCTCCGAAATTGCCCCCTTTTCGGCCCGTGTCTGGACCGAAATCCTGCATGCCGCCGGTGTGCCGGCCGGTGTGTTCAACCTGGTCAACGGTGACGGCCCCACGGTGGGCGCGGCCATCAGCAGCCACCCCGAGGTGGACATGGTGTCCTTCACCGGGTCTACCCGCGCCGGCATCGAGGTGGCACGCAATGCCGCGCCCACGGTCAAGCGGGTGCATCAAGAGCTGGGTGGCAAATCGCCCAACATCATCTTGCCTGACATGGCGGGGGCCGACTTCAAACGCGCGGTGACCAACGGTGTGCGCGGTGTGATGGGCAACTCCGGCCAAAGCTGCAACGCCCCCACCCGCATGCTGGTGCCCAACAACCGCATGGACGAAGCGCTGGCCATTGCCAAGGCTGCGGCGGAGGCCACCACCGTGGGCGCACCCGACAGCGGCGCTGCGCTGGGCCCGGTGATCTCAGCCACCCAGTTCGACAAGATCCAAACCTTGATTGCAGCCGGCATTGCCGAGGGCGCCACCCTGGTGGCGGGTGGCCCGGGCAAGCCTGCCGGCCTGGAGACGGGCTATTACGTCAAGCCCACCGTGCTGGGCCATGTCAACAACCAGATGACGGTGGCGCGCGAGGAGATTTTTGGCCCGGTGCTGGTGGTGCTGGGCTACGACACGGTGGACGAGGCGGTGCAGATTGCCAACGACACACCGTATGGTTTGGCCGCGTATGTGTCGGGCACCGACCCCGAGGCCACCCGCAAAGTGGCCAGCCGGCTGCGTGCCGGCCAGGTCAACATGAACAGCGCCGGGCCTGATTTGATGGCGCCGTTTGGCGGCTTCAAACAATCGGGCAACGGCCGTGAATGGGGCGAGCACGCGTTTGCCGAGTTCCTGGAAATCAAGGCGGTGCTGGGCTATGCCCCAGCACCCGCCAAACCCGCCGCCTGAGCGTCCACCTCACCCAAGGAACCCACCATGTCCGGACGTCTTGAAGGCAAGGTTGCGATCATCACCGGTGCCGGCTCGGGCATTGACCGCGCCACTGCGCTGCTGTTTGCGGCCGAGGGCGCCAAGCTGGTGCTGGGCGACAAAACCGATGCGGTGTTGACCACCGCCCAGGCGGTGATCGCGGCCGGTGGCCAGGCCACCGCGCTGCAAATCGACGCCGGTGTGGAGGCCGATGTGGCCAAGCTGGTGGCCGCTGCACTGTCCAGTTATGGGCAGCTGGATGTGGCCTTTGCCAACGCCGGCATTGCCGGTGGCATGGCCAGCATTTTTGAAACCACGCCCGAAGCCTTTGCCGAGGTCTTGCGGGTCAACCTGATCGGCCCGTGGTTGATGGCCAAACATGCCGGCAAGCAGATGGCGGACGCCGGCCGGGGTGGGTCCATCCTCTTCACCGCATCGGTGGCCGGCATGCGCTCGGGTGCGGGCGGGCCGGCCTATTCAGCGTCCAAGGCCGGCGTCATCAACCTGGCCATGGTCTCGGCCCAGCAGTTGTGCGAGACCAATGTACGGGTCAACGCCATCTGCCCGGGCTTGACAGAAACCGGCATGACCAAGCCCACGTTTGACTACGCCACCGACAAAGGCGTGACGCACAAGCTGGGCCGGTTGAACCCGCTGCGCCGTGCGGCACAGCCGGAGGAACTGGCGCAAGTGGCGCTGTTCCTGGCGTCTGACCAATCGAGTTATGTGAACGGGCAGGCGATTGCGGTGGACGGTGGGCTGTCCAGCTCACACCCGGTGACGCGGCAGTTACCGGGGCAGACTGCCGTTTGAGCGGTTGTTGGACGCGCCTGGTAGGCGGCACGCCCCAGCTCAACGCCCCGCAAACACCGCCGGCCGCTTGCCCAGAAACGCCGTCACGCCCTCTTTGAAATCGTCGCTGCGGCCGGCCTGGGTTTGCAGCTGGGCTTCCAGGTCCAGCTGCTGCTCATACGAGTTGCGGGCTGATTCCCAGTAGGCGCGGCGCATCAGGGCCAGGGATTTGGGGCCGGTGGCCAGTTGTTGGGCAATCGCCAGGGCGCCGGCCATCAGCGTGTCCTGGTCGTCAAACAGGCGGTTCACCAGGCCCCAGTCCAGCGCTTTTTCGGCCGGCAGTTTTTCAGCCAGCAGTGACAGCTCCATCGCCCGGCCCCAGCCGATCAGGCGCGGCAGCAAAAAGGTGGCGCCGCCGTCCGGGATCAGGCCGATGCGGGCGAATGCTTGCAAAAAGTAGGCGCTGCGTGCCGCGCAGACGATGTCGGCCATGATGGCAAAGCTCATGCCCACACCGGCCGCTGCACCGTTGACGGCCGAGACGATGGGCATGTCCAGGTCACGCAGCGCCAGCAGGATGGGGTGGTAGCTGCCGCGCAGGCTGTCACCGGCGCCCTGGCTGATGTCACGGCCGGGGTCAGACAGATTGGCGCCGGCGCAAAAGGCTTTGCCCTCACCGGTGATCAGCAGGCAGCGGGCGCGATTGGCCGGGTCAGCCACGGCTTTGACGGCTTGCTTCAGCTCGGCCAGCATTTGCGCGCCCACTGCGTTCATCACCTCGGGATGGTTGAAGCGCAGCACCGCCACGGGGCCGTTAAATTCAAGGGAGAGGCGCTGGTAGGTCATGGGCGTGTCCGGGGTTGAGCAGGCGTTGATCGGGGTGCTGATGTTGCTTTCTGCCTGGCGGCCGGCGCTGTCACGGGTGCGCCAGCACGGTGGGTTGGTCCCCGGCGTGACTGACCCGGCAGGGCGACACGCCGACAGTGGTGGCGCACCAGTTGTTGCACCGCTATCCACCACCCCGATCACCACCAACACAGCAGGAGACCGCCCATGGGCATGCAGATCACCAAAGCCGCGATTGACCTCGGCATCATCACCACCAATGGCGAGGCCATGCTGGCCTTTTACCGCGATGTGCTGGGCCTCAAAGCCGTGGGCGAGATGCCCATGCCCGGCGGTGTGGGCCTGATGCACCGGCTGATGTGCGGCGACAGCCTGATCAAGCTGGTGGTGTTGCCCAGCGTGCCGGCGGCGGCAGCGCCGGGCGGCATCCAGGGTGCATCGGGCTACCGCTACTGGACCATCACCATCAGCAACCTGGCCGACACCCTGGCCGCCTGCAAGGCCGCTGGCGCCAAGGTGGTGATGGGCGAAAAAGAGATCCGCCCCGGCATCCGCATCGCCATCGTGGCCGACCCGGACGGCAACTGGGTGGAGTTCTTGACACTGGGTTGATGGCGCCGCGTCAACCCGCCGGCTTGCCGCGCCGCTGCTGCCAGGCGATCAGCTCGCCCACAAAGCCTTTGCGGAAGGCCAGCACGCACAGCACAAAGATGGCGCCGATGATCACCGTCACCCATGAGCCCACCCGGTCGGCCAGGTAGTCTTGCAGGCCGATGATGGTGAAGGCGCCGATCACCGGGCCGGCAAACGTGCCCATGCCGCCCAGCAGGGTCATCAACACCACCTCACCCGAGAGTGACCAGTGCGCGTCACTGAGGGTGGCAAAGCCCAGCACCAGGGTTTTGAGTGACCCGGCCAGCCCGGCAATGGCCGTGGACAGCACAAACGCCAGCAGCTTGTATTTGTCCACGTCATAACCCAGCGACACGGCGCGTGGCTCGTTCTCGCGGATGGCTTTGAGCACTTGACCATACGGCGAATGCACGATGCGGATGATGGCCAGAAACACCGCCACAAACAGCGCCAGCACCACAAAGTACAGCACCACGTCGTCTTTGAGCGGCAGCAGGCCAAACAGCACACCACGCGGCACGCCTTGCAGGCCGTCTTCACCACCGGTGAACGGGGCTTGCAGGCAGACGAAATAAATCATCTGCGCCATGGCCAGCGTGATCATCGCGAAGTAGATGCCCTGGCGCCGGATGGCGATCAGGCCGACGATCAACCCCAGCACCGCACCAGTCACCAGCCCGGCCAGCAAACCGGCCTCGGGCGGCCAACCGGCCGAGCGGATCAACCAGCCGGTGGCGTAGGCCGCCGCGCCCAGGTAAGCCGCGTGGCCGAACGACAGCAGGCCGGTGTAGCCCAGCAGCAAGTTGAATGCGCAGGCAAAGATGGCGTAACACA
>JAYVLI010000025.1:0-23143 GCA_043759535.1 Betaproteobacteria bacterium
CGCACCTCAAACTTGCCGGCGCCCAGCGCCTTGATGCTGTCGCTGGCAAAGCTGGCCTGCGGGAACTTGGCCACGTTGAACCAGGCTGCCTTGGGCACCTCGGCATCGGTCTCGGCGGCGCCAAAGCTGGCGCTGCCGGTCTGGATGGTGAAGCCCACCTTGCCGGTCTCGGGCTTCTTCGGGTCAAAGGTGATTTGCGCTGTCCACTGCTTGAACTTGCCCTCCACCGGCACGCCCATCTGCTTGCTGACAAAGCCGATCTCACTTTGCGCTGGCACCACCTGCTGGGCGGCGGCGGGGCCGGTCAGCATGGCGCCAAGCCAGGCCAGCGGGAGAAGCGATTGCAGCGACATGGGCAGCCTTTTGGGATGGTCAAGTGGCAGGTTTGGGCAGCGGGCGGGCGGGTCAGCTGCGGCCTGGCCGCATGCGGTTGATCAAACCGTCGTGGTCAATGAAGTGGTGTTTCAGCGCGCCGGCAGTGTGCAGCAGCACCAAAAACGCCATCAAAAAAGCAGCGCGTGCATGCCAGGGTTTGATGGCCTCGGACAGCGCTTTGTCCACCGGCACAAAGTCAGGCAATTGCAGCACCCCAAACCAGACGATGGGGTAACCGGCGGCCGAGCTGTAAGCCCAACCCAGCAACGGTACGGCAAAAAACAGCGCGTACAACACGCCGTGGGTGGCATGGGCGGCGGTGGCCTGCCAGGCCGGCATGGCGGCGTCGGCCGGCGGGCGGTGCGACAAGCGCCACAACAGGCGCAAGCCCGACAGCAGCAGGATCGTGACACCCGCCCATTTGTGGTAGTTGTAAAGCTTGAGCCGGCTGGGCGACACCGGCAGGTCACTCATGTAAACGCCAACGCCGAAGGCAGCAACAATCATCAGCGCCAGCAACCAGTGCAGCAAGATGGCTGGGCCGGTATAGCGGCTGGATGGGATGGCAACAACAGAAGACATGCGGCAGTGTGCCGTGTCACGCGCTGCAACCCGTTCAGCCTGCTTGACCCGCCGCTTCAGTTTGACTGAACGCAAATGTGCTGCAGCCGCATGGAAGGCCCACCGTGCTGCTCAAACGGCCAGGCTGGCCCGGCCAACCCACAACAGGTCAGTCAGCGCCTGCAGGTGCTGGTGTTGCGGCGTGGGCAGCAGGCGGTGGCGCAGCGCAAAGTCCAGCGTCACCAGGGCAGCGTCCACCGTCATGTCGCCGGCGGCAGCGTGGGTCAGGGCCTGGGCCAGCGGCATCAGGCTGATGCTGTGGACTTCACCGTCCTGGTTGCGTGGTGTCAGCCCGGCGGGCAGGGCCAGGTCGTACACGCTCACCTCCTCCAGCTGCAAGCCCTCAGGCACGTCTCGCGCCACCCGCAGGCGGCGGCCTGCGGCCAGGCTTTGCATTTGTGCGGGCAGCAGTCCGGCCTCCTCCCAACCCTCACGTTGCACGGCTTGGGCAGGGCTTTGGCCGTGTGGCACACCGCCGCCAATCAGGTTGTCCAGCAGGCCGGGGTCGGTGGCTTTGTCAAACGCCCGGCGGGCAATCCACAGGTGGCTGGCCCGGCCGTTGGCACCCACCACATAACCGTTGCAATGCGCACCGTACGTGGTGCAGCCCCAAAAGCGGCAAGCCGCGCGCTCTTGGGTGGCCAGCAGCGCGCCCGTGGCCTGGGCCACCACCGGGAAGGTCTCGTTGCGCCAGCCCACGATCAGGCCTTGGGCGCGCAGCGCCTGGTTGGCTTGCGCAAAAAACGCGGTTCTGGCGGTAGCGGTGGCGGTGGCGGGCAGGGTCAGGGTGATGGCTTGGTCGGTGATCTGCAGCGCGTCGGGCCAGTGGGCCAGGGCGGGCAGGTGGGCGCGAGCGACCGAGCCGGTGCGCAGCGCTTGGGCTTGGTCGAGGATGAAAAACGGCAGGCGGGTGCTGGGGTCATGCGCCTGGGCGGCGGTGATGGCGGGCCAGTCGGTGGCTGGAGTGGGTGCGGCGGCAGAGGGCATGGTCAGGCCATGTTGCCACTGGCGCAGGGCGGGTCGGGCGCGGGGGCGGGTGAACCGCTGGCCACCGCGTCAATCCGCCCCCCAAGCCGCCTCCAGCAAACCCAGCAGCCCCGCCACCCCATCAATCTTGCGCGGGTTGGTCTGCACCCACGGGTTGGCCAGGCCTTTTTGCGCAATCAGCGGCAGGCGGACCCGGTCCAGCCCCAGTTGGCTGATGCGGGTGGGTAGGCCCAGGCGGCTGATCAAGGCCTCCACCTGGTCGGCGGCTGGGCGCGTGGCATCGCCCAGCGCTGCGGCAATCTCGGCCATTTGCGCCGGGCAGGCGCTGGCGTTGTAGCGCATCACGGTGGGCAGCAGCACGCACGACGTGATGCCGTGTGGCACCCCCGCATCGGCGCCCAGCGCATGGCCCAGGCCATGGCTGGCGCCGTAGTCGGTGCGGCGGATGCTGGTGGCGGCCAGCCAGGCGCCTTGCTGGCTTTGCAGGCGCGCGTCCAGGTCGGTCTTGTCGCTGGCGTAGCGGGTCAGTGACCGGCCCAGCAGCAGCAGCGCTCGCACGCTGGTGGCGTCAATCAGCGGCTGGGCGTTGATGGAGCACAGCGCCTCCACCGCATGGTCAATGGCCCGCACGCCGGTGGACAGCCACAGCCGGTCGGGTGTGTGCAGGGTGATGCGCGGGTCCAGGATGACCGCCGCCGGGCCGATCAAGGCGCCGGTGTAGCCCTGCTTGGTGCCAAAGCGGGTATCCGTGCTGCCGCCCAGGTCACTGAACTCGGCGCCCGACAAGGTGGTGGGCACCGCAATTTGCCGGCAGGGCGGTGGCCCGGGTTGGGGGGTGATGCGGCTGCCGTCGGGCGCCACCCGCATGTGCCAGTCATCCAGCTGCTCACTGCGGGTCAGGCCCTGGGCCAGCGCAACAAGGGCCACTTTCACGGTGTCGATCACCGTGCCGCCGCCAATGCTGACGATCAAGTCGGCTTCTGCCGCGCGCACCACATCGGCCACAGCCAACACGGTGTCGCGTGGGGTGTGCTCGATGCAGCCATCAAACACACTCACCACCCGGGGTTTGATGTTGGCTAGTGCCCCAGCCACCGCGCTGGTGTTGCGGTTGAGCGATTTGCTGGTGACGACCACGATGCGCCGGGCGCCGCGCAGGTTGGCTTCGGTCAGCAGCGCGTCGGCCGCCGGGCTGCCAAAGTGGACACGGTCTTGGGCCAAAAAGTTAAAAACGCCGGTGTGCATGTGGGGCTTGCTCCTGTGTTGGCATTGGGGCACGGCAGCGGTGGCTGCGCTATTCGGGCTGGTGCGGACAAGCCGCAAGCCGCACCGCGCACAAATAGGCCTCTCAGGCCCCTCAACCCGCCACCTGGGCGGCCGATAACACGGGTTGCGGCCCGCCCGCAGCCGTCTATCGACCCCCCAGGAGCGCTTGCGATGAACACCCCCACCTACCCCTACCGGCTGCTGACCCGCAGTGACATGGACGGCCTGGTTTGCGCCGTGTTGCTGAAAGAGCTGGACTTGCTGGGTGACATCGTTTTCCACCACCCCAAAGACCTGCAAGACGGCAAGGTCAGCGTCACGCAGCATGACATCCTGGCCAACCTGCCGTATGTGCCGGGCTGTGCGTTCTGCTTTGACCACCATGCCAGTGAGGCACTGCGCACTGCCGGCCAGGCCAACCCCGGCCTGGTGCTGCAACCCGAGGCCAAATCAGCCGCCCGGGTGATCTACAACTACTTTGGTGGCAAGGCAGCGTTTGGCCGCATCAGCGACACGATGATGGACGCGGTGGACAAAGCCGATTCGGCCGGGTTCAGCCGCGACGATGTGCTGGCGCCGCAGGGCTGGGAGCTGCTGTCCTTCCTGATGGACGCCCGCACCGGGCTGGGCCGGTTCCGTGAGTTCCGCGTCTCCAACTACCAGCTGATGATGATGTTGATTGACTGCTGCCGCGACTTGGCCGTGCAAGACATCCTGGCCCTGCCCGATGTGGCCGAGCGGGTGGCGCTGTTTTTTGCCCAGCACGCGCTGTTTCGCGCCCAGTTGCAGCGGGTGGCCAAGGTGCATGGCAACTTGGTGGTGCTGGACTTGCGCGACGAAGAGGTCATCCACGCCGGCAACCGCTTTGTGGTGTACGCCATGTACCCGCAATGTGATGTGTCCATGCATGTGATGTGGGGCCGCGACAAGCGCAACACGGTGTACACCGTGGGCAAATCCATTTTTGACCGGGGCAATGGAGTGGACGTGGGTGGGTTGATGCTGCAGCACGGCGGTGGTGGCCACCATGCCGCCGGCACCTGCCAAGGCCCCAACGACACGGCTGACGCGCTGAAGCGGCAGTTGATTGACGAGCTGCTGGGCTTGTCGGCACAACAGGCCGGGGGCCGGCTGGCGGCTTGAACCGGGCGCTGCGCAGCGCACACGCCGCACGCCGCACGCCGCACGCCGCACGCCGCCTGCGCAGCCTGGCCTCAAGCCGCCGCCTGCACCCCACCGGCGCGCCACTGCGCCAGCAAGCGCTGCCACTTGGGCCGCACTGCCGCCAGGTGGCGGGCCTTGACATGGCCGTAACCGCGGATGTCCTCGGGCAGGCGGGCCAGTTCTACCGCAGCGGCCAGGTTGCTGTTTTGCAGGCCGCCCAGCAGCTCGGTGATGCAGGCTTGGTATTCGGTGATCAGCGCCCGCTCCTCGCGCCGCTCTGCCGTCTTGCCAAACACATCCAGCGCCGTGCCGCGCAGGCCTTTCAACTTGGCCAGCACGCCAAACGCGCTGCGCATCCACGGCCCAAACGGGCGCTTCTGCAGCTCACCTTTGTCGTTGGTCTTGGCCAGCAGGGGTGGCGCCAGGTGGTGGACAAGCTTGTAGTCCTTGCCGGCTTCACCTTCAAACATGGCGCTGATCTGGTCAGTAAACGCCTGGTGCGTGTGCAGCCGCGCCACCTCGTATTCGTCTTTGTAGGCCATCAGCTTGAACAGGTAGCGGGCCACGGCCTCGGTCAGTTTGTGGCTGCCCAGCGGGCTTTCAGCGCCCTTGACTTGATCAACAAAAGCCGCGTACTTGGCGGCATAGGCAGCGTCCTGGTAGTCGATCAAAAAAGCCACCCGCTGCTTGACCATCTCGTCGATAGACGGCTTTTTGACAAACTGGATGACTTGCGCTGCCTTGAACAGCGCCTGCACCGCGCCCAGGTCTTGTGCGCAGCGCCGGCCCCAGTCAAACGCGGCCTTGTTGTTGTCGATCTGGGTGCCGTTCAATTCAATGGCCCGTTGCAGCGCGGCCAGGCCCAGCGGCACCTGGCCACGTTGCCAGGCATAACCCAGCAGCAGTGGGTTGGTGTAAATCGCATCGCCCAGCAACTGCACTGCCACCTGCTCGGCGTCAAACAGCCCCAAGCGCTCGCGCCCCACGGTGGCCAGCAGGGCGGCCTCACAGCCGGCGGTGGGCGCTTGCCAATCGGGGTTGGTGACAAACGCGGCGGTGGGTGTGGCGTGGTTGTTCATCGCCACAAACGTGCCACCCTCACGCATCAAGGACAAGGTGGCTTTGCCGGCGGCCACGATGCCGTCACAGGCAATCACCAAATCGGCTTTTGCCGTGTCCACTTTGGTGGTGTAGATCAGCTCTGGGGTGTTGGCAATCTGGATATGGCTCCAGGTGGCGCCGCCTTTTTGCGCCAGCCCGGCCGAGTCTTGGGTGACCACACCCTTGCCCTCCAGATGCGCGGCCATGCCCAGCAATTGGCCAATGGTGATGACACCCGTGCCACCCACACCCGCCACCACAATGCCCCAGGCACGGGGCCGGCCGGCCGCATCCAGCGCCACCGGCAACACCGGCAGCGGCACAACGCCCAAGCTGAACGGGTCAATGCGTGTCTCCTTCTTGGGCTTGCGCAACTGGCCACCTTCCACCGTCACAAAACTGGGGCAAAAGCCTTTGGTGCAGCTGTAATCCTTGTTGCAACTGTTCTGGTTGATGCGGCGCTTGCGGCCAAATGTGGTCTCCACCGGCTCCACGCTCAGGCAGTTGCTTTGCACGCTGCAATCCCCACAACCCTCACACACCAGCTCATTGATGACCACCCGTTTGGCCGGGTCCACCAGCGTGCCACGCTTGCGGCGGCGGCGTTTCTCGGTGGCGCAGGTCTGGTCATAGATCAGCACGGTGCAGCCGGGCACTGCACGCAGTTCACGCTGCACCGTGTCCAGCTCGTTGCGGTGGCGCACGGTCACCCCCGGCGCCAGGCCGGTGGCACGGTGGTACTTCTCGGGTTCGTCGGTGACGATGACGATTTGCTTGGCGCCTTCCGCCTCTACCGTGCGGGTCATCTGCGGCACGGTCAGGATGCCGTCCACCGGCTGGCCACCGGTCATGGCCACCGCGTCGTTGTAGAGAATTTTGTAAGTGACGTTGACCCCGGCCGCAATGCTTTGGCGAATGGCCAATGAGCCGGAATGGAAAAACGTGCCGTCGCCCAGGTTGGCAAACATGTGGGGCCGTTTGCTGAACGCCGCCTGGCCCACCCAGGGCACACCTTCACCGCCCATCTGGGTGAATCCAACCGTCTCGCGGTCCATCCAGGTGGCCATGAAATGGCAGCCAATGCCGGCCATCGCACGTGAGCCCTCCGGCACTTTGGTCGATGTGTTGTGCGGGCAGCCACTGCAAAACCAGGGCTGGCGCTCGGCCCCGCCGGTGGCGCTGACGGCCAATGCGCGCTCTTTGGCGGCCAGCACGTCCAGCCTGGCGTCCATGCGGGCGGCAATGTCTGCAGGCACGCCCAGCTTCTTCAAACGCTTGGCGATTGCCCCGGCAATGATGGCCGGTGTCAGGTCGGCATTGGCGCGCAGCAGCCAGTTGGACCCCGGGTTGGGCTGGCTCCACTCACCGCCTGAGATATCCCCCTCGGGCTCATCAAACTTGCCCAGCACATGCGGCCGCACATCGGGCCGCCAGTTGTACAGCTCTTCTTTGAGCTGGTATTCAATGACTTGGCGCTTTTCCTCCACCACCAGGATTTCAGTCAGGCCTTGCGCAAACTCCCGCGTGATGGTGGCCTCCAGCGGCCACACCACCGCCACCTTGTGCAGGCGGATGCCGAGCAAGCGGCAGGTGTCGTCGTCCAGGCCCAAATCGGCCAGGGCTTGGCGGGTGTCGTTGAAGGCCTTGCCGCTGGCGATCAAACCAAAGCGGTCGTTCGGGCCGGCAATCACGTTGTGGTTGAGCTTGTTGGCCCGCACATAAGCCAGCGCGGCATACCACTTGTAGTCAAACAGCCGCGCCTCTTGCACCAGCGCCACATCGGGCCAGCGGATGTGCAGGCCGCCGAGCGGCATCTGGAAATCGGTGGGCAGGATGATGTTGACCCGATCTGGCGACACGTCGATGCTGGCGCTGGACTCCACCACTTCCTGAATCGTCTTCATCGCTGTCCACACCCCCGAGAAGCGGCTCATTGCAAACGCGTGCAAACCGAGATCGAGGATGTCTTGCGCCGACGACGGGAAAAACACCGGCAGCCCGCAGGCCTTGAAGATGTGGTCACTCTGGTGGGCTGCCGTGCTGCTCTTGGCCACATGGTCATCACCCGCCAGCGCAATGACCCCACCGTGCGGCGCCGTGCCGGCCATGTTGGCGTGTTTGAACACATCGCTGCAGCGGTCCACCCCCGGGCCTTTGCCGTACCACAGGCCAAACACGCCATCAAACTTCTTGTTCTCAGCGTCAAACTCCAACTGCTGTGAGCCCCACACGGCGGTGGCCGCCAGTTCCTCATTCACCCCCGGCTGGAACACGATGTGCTGCGCCGCCAGATGCTTTTTGGCGGCCCACAGCGCCTGGTCATAACCGCCCAGCGGGCTGCCCCGGTAACCGCTGATGAAGCCGGCGGTGTTCAAGCCCGCCGCCGCATCCCGCTGGCGCTGCAGCATGGGCAGGCGCACCAGGGCTTGCACCCCGCTCATGAACGCGCGGCCGTGGTCCAGCGTGTATTTGTCGTCCAGCGTGGCCTGTTCAAGCGCCAGGCGGACCGCCTCGGGCAAGGGTGCGTTCATGGTGGTGTAACTCCGTGCGGTGGTGGGCCAGTGTAGGAAATCAGCCCGCACAAGTCTTTTCCATCTCTGCCCTTGTGGCGATACTCTTGGCAACAAACCTGGGGTGATCGTGCCGATTCGGGAAAGAAACGCGCTGAAAAACGCAAAACTCGGGAAAACGCTGATGTCGTCCACCCAGGCCAGCAGCGCGCCCGAAGACCGCCATGGCGCCGGCCTGGACCGCTGGGACGTGGCCATCCTGGACGAGTTGCAGCGTGATGCGCGGCTCAGCAATGCCGAGCTGGCCACGCGCATCGGTTTGTCGGCCGCGCCCACCTGGCGGCGTGTCAAATGGCTGGAGGCGCAGGGCATCATCACCGGCTACCGGGCCGAGATTGACCGCCGCAAGATCGGCCTGGGCGCGCTGGCCTTTGTGCGGGTGGACGCCGAGCGCAACAACGCCGAGGCCACGCGGGCACTGGAAAACGCCATCCGCGCCCTGCCCGAGGTGGTGGCCTGCCACTACATCAGCGGCGCCGGCACGTTTGAGCTGCAGGTGCTGACGACTGACCTGGACGCCTACTCCCGCTGGGCCATGGACACGCTGTTCAAATTGCCGCATGTCAAAGACATCCACACCAGTTTTTCATTGGGCGAGGTGAAGGCCGGTGCGGCGCTGCCGCTGGGACATTTGCAGGCGGCCTGTAGGCGCTGATCGCTCAAATGCCGCCCGCAGCGGCCGATAAAGGGATGTGAAGCCAACTGCCGTCGTCCCTGCCTTGGCCGATCTGGTGTTGGGTCGTGCCCCCCACCAGCGCTTGCGCATCTTGCAAACGCTGCTGGCCATGGCCGTGTACACCGTGGTTGCGCTGGCGCAGGAATGGGCCGTGCGGCTTGGCCTGGTCAACGCCGCCGACGTGCGCCTGCACACCGGCTTGAACCTGTGCGCCGCAGTGTTGTTCTACGCGGCCATCCGCTCCGGCTTCAACCGGCGGTTCAGCAGCGATCCGTCACTCACCGTAGCGCAAAGCCTGTGGGGCATGCTGTCGATCAGTGCGGCCGACGCCATGGTCGGGCCCTTGCGTGGCGCGCTGCTGCCGCTGATGACGCTGATCATGCTGTTTGGCATGTTCAGCCTGCGGCCGCGCCAGGCCAGGTGGGTGGCCGCAGTCGGGTTCACCGGCCTGGCAATGGCGACGCTGTGGCGGTCTGTTGGTCCCAACCCAAGCGCCGCGCCCGAGGTCGAGGCCATGCACTTTGCGCTGGCTGCCGCCGTGATGGGGGCCACCGCGCTGCTGGCCATCCGTCTGGGCCGGCTGCGCGCCAGGTTGTCGGCACAAAAGGCCGAGTTGGCTGACGCGCTGGAGATCAACCGGCAGTTGGCCACCCGTGACATGCTGACTGGCTTGCTCAACCGCCGCGCCATGGTGGAGTTGCTGGCCCAGGAGCAGCCGCGCCAGCGCCGCGCCGGTGGGGCCATGGCGCTGGCACTGTTGGACATCGACTTTTTCAAGCGTGTGAACGACACCCATGGCCACCAGGCTGGCGACGCGGTGCTGCGGCGTTTTGCTGACCTGGCCGGCAGCGCCTTGCGCGCCGGTGATGCGTTGGCGCGCTGGGGCGGCGAGGAGTTTTTGCTGCTGATGCCTGGCACGCCACCGGACGCCGCCATGCGGGCCGTGGCCCGCCTGCGCGACACCATTGCCGCTGGCGATTTCGGCGCCATTGCACCGGGATTGACCGTCAGCTTTTCGGCCGGTGTGGTTGTGTGTGCCGGCACCGAGGCGTTGGACCACGCCATCGAGCGGGCTGACCGGGCGCTCTACCAGGCCAAGCACGCCGGGCGCGACTGCGCCATGTGTGCTTGACGCCGTTCACGCTGCCGACTGTTTCGCCGGCGTGGCGCTGCCCGCGTGCGGTGATTGCGGCTGTCGTGGCTATCGCGGCCACAGCGCCCACAGCCGCAGCGGCTGTTTCATGCGGCCGGCCTGCTGCTCGGCAGCGTCGCCGGTGCCCCAGAAGTAATCCACCCGCACCGCGCCAGTGATGGCCGTGCCGGTGTCTTGCGCCATCACCAGGCGGCGCAGCGGGGTGGATGACAGCGGCTCGGTGGTGTCCAGCCACAGTGGCGTGCCGTAGGGCACGGCTTGGGGGTCTATTGCCACCGAGCGGCCGGCGCTCAAGGGCACACCTTGCGCGCCACGCGGGCCGTTAGGCACGCTGATCGAGCCGGATACAAGCGACTCGTCGGGCAATGCCTCTTCGCGGAAAAACACCACCCGCGGGTTGGCCCACACCATCTGCTGCAGGCGCTCGGGCGCGGCGCGTTGGCCCCAGTCGCGGATGGCGGGCCAACTGGCGCCTTCAGGCCGCAGCTCGCCCTGGTCAATCAACCAGCGGCCCACCGATTTGTAAGGCTGGTCGTTGTGGCCGGCATAGGCCAGGCGCACGGTGCGCTCGGTGCCGTCAGCCTCGCTGATGCGCAGCCGGCCCGAGCCTTGAATTTGCAGCACCAGCACATCCAGCGGGCTGGCCACAAACGCAATCTCCTGGCCACGCAGCGCGGCGGCGGCGGTGGGCAATTGGTCCAGCTGCTGGCGCGTCCAGTAGGGCTTGCGTTGCGCCAAATCAGCCGGTGGGCGGTGCAGCGGCACCGTAAAACCGGGCTTGGCACGCCGGCTGGCGGCCACCAGTGGCTCAAAGTAACCGGTGGCCAGGCCTTGGTCCTGGCCGTCCAGCGCTTCGATGCGGTAAGGCTGCAATTCACGTTGCAAAAAGTCGCGTGCAAAGCCGTCATCGGGTGGGGTGAAGGCGGCGGCGCGGGCGCACACCGTGGCCCAGCCGGGTGCGGGTTTGGAGCAGCCGGCGCGCAAGGCAGGCCACAGCTCGGCGCTGCGGTCGGCCTGCCAGCCGGGCAGGTCATCCCAGGCCACCGGCACCCAGCGAGCGCGCGGGCGCAGCAGGTTGGGCAGGCCGCTGCTGCTGGTTGGCGGCGCGCTGGTGGTGCTGGTGGGTGGGGTGTCTGTACCTGGCCCGGATGCCGGTGCGGGCGCTGGTGGGGTGCTGCCGCCTGCCGGTGTGTGGGCTGCGGCGCCGGGTGCTGCAGGCGGCGTGGCGCAACCCGCCAGCCAGGCCAGGGCCAGCAGCGCTGCGGCGGCAGCGGCGCGCCGGCTGGCGCGTCGGGATAATCGGTGCATGTGGCTGATTCTGCTGGAAGCGTTTGGGGCGATGCTGGTGCTGATCGGCATCGTTTGGTGGACGATGTTTGCCGGCCGCCGGGGTGGTGAGCGGGCGGACGACACTGCGGACCGCCACGATCCACCGGCCTGACGGGGTTCAGGCCGTCGTCCCCGTCGGCAACAGGCCCGCCCCCGCCAGCATGGCCCTGGCCCGGTCAGCCGCCCCACGCGGCACCTGGCCGGTCAGCGCCACCGCTGCGCCACCCGCCAACATCGCCGCAAATGCAGCCTGCACTTGGGCTGCGCTGACGGCTTGCATGCGCGCCAGGCTGTCGGCGCAGGGCCGCAGCCGGCCCAGCACCAGCAGGTCGAGCGCGGCTTCTTCCAGCCGGCGGCCGGGTTTCTCCAGCCCCCGCAGCCGGCGCACCAGCAACTGGTTGCGGGCGCGCTCCATGGCGATGGGTGCAACAGCCTCAGCCTGGGCCTGCAGCAGGCCCAACAGCGCGGCCAGGCATTCATCCAGTTGCGCCGGTGAGGTGGACGCTTCGACCACAAACTGGCCGGCGCTGTCCACCACATCGGCCGAGCAGGCGGCAAAGTAGACCAGCCCGCGTTGCTCACGCAGTTGCTGCATCAGCGGTGAACTCATGCCCTCGCCCAGCAGCGCGGCGGCCACGTCTGCCGCCGGGTCATCGGCCTGCAGCGGCGGGATGGGCAGGCCCAGCACCAGATGGGTCTGGCTGCTGCCGGCCTGGGCGCGGGTCCGCAGGCCGCCCAGCCAGGGTGGGGCGGCCAAGACGTTGGGCATGCCCTGCGGCAGCGCGCCAAAGCAGGCTTGGGCCTCACGCTGGATTTGCTCGGGGTTGATCGCGCCGGCAGCGGCCACCACCACGTTGGCGCCGGTGTAGTGCTGCTGCACATGGGCCACCAGGTCAGCCCGCTGGAAGCGCTGGATGTTGGCGCGGCTGCCGATCACCGGCTGGGCCAGCGGGTGCAAGCCAAAACTGGCACTGTCCAGCAGCTTGAAGGCAGCCGCCATCGGGTCGTCCTCGTCCTCGGCCAGCTCATGCAGCAGCACCGCGCGCTCTTGCTCAAACTGGTCGTCTGGAAAGGTGGCGTGCTGCACCAGATCGCCCAGCATCTGCACAAACAGCGCTGCATGCTGGCCCAGGCCACGCATGTGGAAAGCGGTGTGGTCCTTGTCGGTGTGGGCATTGACCTCGGCGCCCAGGCGCTCTGCGTCCAGGTTCAGGCGCTGGGCGTCCCGCGCCGTGGTGCCTTTGAACACCATGTGCTCAATCACATGGCCGATGCCGTTCAGGCGCCGCCGCTCATGCCCGCTGCCGCAGCGCACAAACACGCTCACATTGGCCGTTTGCAGGTGCGGCAGTGGCAGGGTGAGCACCCGCACGCCGTTGGCCAGGGTGATGCTGGTGGGCTCGGTGGCCTGGTGCTGGGTGGCTGCGGGTTTGCTGTTGCGAGAAGGCATCAAGCGATGTTAGGCGGCTTGCGTTGTGGCCTGCGTACCGGCCTGCGCTGTGGCCGCCTTGGGCGCATGCGCCGTGGCGCCGCGCATTTTTTGGGCGTAATCCTGCATGGTGGGGGATTGCGCCACCGCCATGCTGCGGATGCGCGCCACATGGGCCAGCACCCGCTGGCTGGCCGCCGGTGCGATGTAGCGCGACTGACCAATGCCGGCCGACGGCAGGCGATTGAGCCCGGCCAGGATGAAGAAATAGTTGTTGGCGCCAAACAGCGACATCTTGCGGTTGATGTCGGTGGTGTGGGGCACTTTCTCGTCCCACAGCGCCAGCAGCGTGGCCAGGCTGGCGGGGATGCGCTCGGGGCTGGTAGCGTCACACCAGAACTGCGTGTCCTGGCGCATCGACAGGCTGTAGTGCATGACGATGAAATCACGCAGCTCGTCGTACAAATCGCTGATCAGGCTGTTGTATTTGGCGCGGCCTACCGTGTTGTTGTCACTGCTGGGCAGGTAGTCAATGAACTGCTGCAGCGCGTGCTCCACCAAGTAAATGCCGGTGGATTCCAGCGGTTCGATAAAGCCCGAGGCCAGGCCCAGGGACAGGCAGTTTTTTTCCCACACCCGGGCGCGGTGGCCAATGCGCATTTTCAGCAGGCGGGGCTCGGCCATGCGGGGCTGGCCTTTGTGGTGGGTCAGCAGGGTGGCCACGGCCTGGTCGTCGCTGCAGTGGTCGGACGAGTACACATAACCGGTGCCGGTGCGGCTTTGCAGGTCAATCTCCCAGGTCCAGCCGGCGGCCTGGGCGGTGGCGGTGGTGTAGGAGCGCAGGGCTTGGGGTGTGGCGGTGTGTTGCACCGGGCAGGCCACGGCGCGGTCGCATAACAAATGATCGGCATAGGACACCCAGGGCACATCCAGCGCCTTGCCGATCAGCAGGGATGCAAAACCGCTGCAGTCCACAAACAGGTCGGCCGCCAGGGTCTGGCCATCGGCCAAGGTGATGCTGCGGATGCCGGCCTCATCGGTCTGCACCGTGGTGACATTGCCGATGGTGTGGCGCACACCACGCGCCACCGCCGTGTCGCGCAGCACGCCCGCCAGCTTGATGGCGTCCAGGTGGTAGGCATAGGGTACCGGCGCCTCGTAGTTGGGCGAGGCCATCATCTTGGGCGACAGCATCGGGTCAAACAGCGCCGTCTGCACCGACCCACACGCGCTGTATGGCGCACTGACCAGGCCACGCTGCTTCAAGTTAAGCCAGTGGATCATGGTGGAGTAACCCTCCATTGCCAGCGGTGGGTCAAATGGGTGGTCGTAGCGGTCGGTGGCGGGTGGGCCGCCGTTGCGCCAGCCGACAAACCGCACGCCGTTTTTCAGGGTGGCATCGGCCTGGGCAAACAGGGCGGTTTCGGGGATGTCCAGCACCCGCAAGGTCTGGCGCAGGGTGGGCACGGTGGCCTCACCCACACCGATGGTGCCGATGTCGGCGGATTCAACCAGGTGGATGCTGACCGGGTTGGCCGGGTCACCACACAGGGTGCGCTGCAGGTAGGCGGCGGCCAGCCAACCGGCGGTGCCGCCGCCGACGATCAAAACGGAACGGTAAGGTGCCATGGGGTGTGTGGTCTGGGTGCGGCCCGCGTGCTTTGCGCATGTGGGCCAGGTTGGGCCGTTTGCGGCAAGGCCCGGCGTGATCCGCTCACGTCAAGTCACTGCACCGCACCAGCCCGGTTGACAAAAAAGCGCTGCGTCAGCCGCGCTGAATCCAAACCCAGGTTATGCACCACGTCACGCATGGCTATCGAATGAAAAGCGGTGCCCGGGTACATCACCAGGCGATTGAAGCGCCCGGCCACGCTGTGCAGGTGCTGCCACACCACGTCGTCCCCCACGGCGTAGGTGCTGGGCTGGTGCTGAGCGCCAAACTCGGCCATCCAGCGGCCAAAGGTGTCGGCTTCCTCTGGCGTGCGCAAGAACGCCAAGCCGGTGGGCCGGTGCTGAAAAAAGCTGGTGCCCACCTCAAAGCTGGGGTTGAGGTACAGCACACCGGCCAGCGGCAGACCGTCCACATGCGGGTGTTTCTGCTGCGCCAGCATCTCGCTGGCCGGGGTGGTGACGATGGAGAAATCTGAGCTGATGTCGCCCGGTGTGCAGCGCACGCTGCCCAGGGCAGCCAACAGCTGCACCAGGGCCTGGTGCAGCGGCCATTTCAGGGCGGGGTCAATCGTGCTGTGCAGGCCGGGATAAAAGGCCAGTGAGCTGTCGTAATTGCCGGCCAGGGCCAGCGCACGCACCGCCAGCGGGTCAGCGTAAAAATCATCAACCACCACCACCGGGCAGCCGCTGGACAAGGTCTCGACATGCACTTGCGCAGCGGGGTTGAGCGCAAACACGCTGCTGTCAGGTGTTGGGCTGGATGCTTGGCCGGACAGCCGCGCGGCAGCCGCTGTACCCGGCACGCCAAGGTTGGGTGCTGCCGCCAGCATCAGCGTTCGGCGCGCCAGCGGTAGCGGCCGGCCACCAGTGCGGCGGCCAGGGCCAGGGCAGTGAGTGGCAGGCCTTGCGGCTCAGGCACCTGGTTGCTCAGCAAGCTGTTCTGCGCCTGCGCCAATTGGTGTTGCACCACCAGATCAAAGCTGACCGAATTGAGCCGGAACTGGCCCACCGGTGCGGCAAAGCCCACCCCCAGGATGCCGTCGCTGGTCAGGTCCAACAAAGCGCCCGCGTCCAGCGTCAGGCTGGTCTGCAGATTGCCGTAGATGGCGCTGTAGACATCCCGCTCTCGGTGGTAAATATTGGTGTAGCTGCAATTGCCGTTGTAGCAATTGCTGGTGGTGTTGCCGTCGTACATGTCGCCGCCAAATGGCGTGCTGCTGCTGCTGGTGGTGTTGGCTGTGGCGGTGCTGCTGCTGCTGCCCACAGTGAGCTTCAGCTGGTCGGCCACGGCGTCCACATGGCGGATGTCGCGGTCACTGCGCTGGGTGTAGTCGGTGATGCTGTAGGCCGCCCAGGCGGTGTAACCACCCGAGTAATAACAACCACCCCACCAGCCGCAAGACTGGTAGCCCTGCACGTAATACGCGTAATAACCGGTGTGCGAGCCGCTGGCGTAGGTGCTGGTGTTGTAGTCGCTGCCGTATTGCGCTGCGCCGTAGCTGGCCTCGGAAAAGCCAAACACCGACACCGAGCCACCCACCACCTCGGTGGCATTGAAGCCCTCGCTGGCCAAAAAAGCGTTGAGGTTGAAGTCCAGCGTGCTGCGGTCGCCCTGCATCAGCGTGTTGAGGGCGACCGCATGGGACACCGTGACCGGGCCGGCTGTGGCCGGCACACTGGCGATGGCACCGGCGGCCACCAGGGCCAGGCCGAAGCCTGAGGAATTTGACATTGATGACTGTCCCGTCGACGTGATGGGCCAGTCTAGGCAGGGCCATGTCGGCGTGGGTGGGCGGCGTCAAGCCCCACCAGCTTTGGCGTTAAATGTGCGTGTGGCGGATGTCACAGCCGGTGCTTGTGGCCCCGGTTTGGCGCACTGTTGCGGGCAAGGCAGCCTCAGTCCGGCAGCACAAAACTGCGCGGCTGCTGGCGCAGGCGGCGCCACAGCGCACCGTTCAGCCGGCGCCTGTCCACCAGCGTGATGCCGCGTGAGCGCATGGCCACCGCCAGCGCCAGCGCAAAGCTCACACCCAGGTTGAGCACACCGGTCACCCCCAGCCCGGCCACACACCACCAGAAATCAGCCGTGTGCAGCGTGGCCCAGCCCAGGGTGCTGACGGCTGCGGCCAATTGACCGGTGGACAAGGTGACATGCCGCACCTCGATGGGCAGGCCACCAAAGGCCAGCAGCACCGGCACCAGCCCCAACATCAAGCCCAGCACCACGTTGGACGCCAGGCCCGAGATGTTGGCCCGCCACCAGCGCGCCCAGCGCTGTGCCCGCGCGGCACCCAGCCGCGCGACGATGGCCGGGTTGTGCGCCAGCGCGCTGCCCAGCCGGTGGTAGACAAACCAGTTCTCGACCCAGCCAGCGGCCAGGCTGCTGGCAAACAACAACACACCGGTGAAGGCGGCAAACAGCGCGGTGGGGCCCAGCAGGGTGATGCTGTGCAACACGTGTTCTGCGTCATGCACACCCACCAGCGGTGCGCCTGCCAGCCACCAGGCCAGGCCTTGCACGGCCAGCACCACAGGAATCACCAACGCCAGGTTGCCCACGATGCCGGCAAATTGCGAGCGCACCAGGTGGCTGACCTCATCCACAAAGCCTTCCACCGCAGCGTGATCGGGGTCGGGCGGTGGGCCGTCACCGGGCGGGCTGGTGGCGTCAGTCGTGGCTGCCACATGGTGTAGCGCGGCCAGTTTCTCGGCCATTGCCGGGGCCGTCATGGCGGGCTGTTTGGTGGCCACCGTCCAGTGCAGCAAATGCACGATCAAAAAGCTGACGGCGTAATTCATGCCCGCAGCAAAGCCGCTCCAGAACGGCGCCAGGCTGTAGCTGGCAGCAAACGCCAGGATGCCAAACTTGGCAAAGGTGGTGCCGCCGATGATGGCGCCACCGCCAGCCGCCTGGCGCAGCATGGTGCGGTACTCGGGCCAGTCGCGGGTGATGTAGTGCTCACCGGTCTCGGCATGGCGCTCAGCCACTTTGCGCGCCATCAGCGAGTATTGGCGCGACAGCAGCGCGCCCAGGCGCCGCCGCTCCCGCGAGAGTTGCACCAGTTGCACCAGCAGGTCTTGCAGCGCGCGCTGGGGCTGGTCAGCCAGCAGCACGTCCAGCACTGCCTCCAGGCGCAGGCTGCGCTCACGCAACTGGTCCACCTCAAACACGATGTTGACCGACACACCGTGCTCCTCCAGGTGGATGTGGACGCTGTCGGCCGCGTCGCGGCAGCGCTGCAGCAGCGCGCGCAAGTAGGTGGCGTGCTGGGCCACCTGGGCGGCGTTGTGCTGGGCATCCGCCGGCAGTGGGCCGGCACTGCTGCCCCGCAGCGTGTCAGCCAGGGCTTCGGCCACCCGCACCAGTTGCTCAAACGGCCGGTCGGCCAGCAGCTCGGCGCTCATGCGGCGGCGCAGGGTGGGCGCAAACGCAGCGGCGCGGATGGCGCTGACCAGCCAAGTCATGGCTTGCAGCAGCGGGGTGCGCCAGTCGTCCACGCTGCCAACGGCGGGTGGGCTGGGCAGGGATGTGGCCGCTGTTGCGGCTGCTGTTGCGTTTACGGTAGCGGTTGCTGATGCCTGGCCGGCCTCTGCGCCAAGCGCAACAGGCATGCCCAGCCTGGCTGCTGACAGCAGCGCCGCCAGCCTGGACAGCGTGTCGGCATCGATCGCGGCCAGCCATGCGGCGTCACCGTCCTCCGTGAACAACAACTGGAACAGCGCGGCCAGGTCGTCGGTGTCCGGGGTGCCGGGCAGCAGGCGCAAGCCAATGCGTTCCAGCAGCTCGCCCACCAGGTCCCGCCGGGTGGTAAAGCCAAAGTCAGCAAACAGCGCGGCCATGTCGGTCTCGCGCCAGAAGCGGCCCAGCAGCGCCACCACCCGAACCTGCGGCTCGGGGTTGCGCTCCAGCATGTTGAGCAGGTGCTTGAGGCGCAGCACTGGCCGGGGCGTGTCGCCGCTGGCCGCCTCCACCGGGCCATGACGCAGCCACTGCACCAGGCGCACGGCCCACAGGTGGCGCTCGGGGCGCGACGCACGCGGGTCGGCGGCGTTCAGCAGCGCCGTCAAATCCCAGGCGGCTGCCTGCGTTGGCTTCATCAGTGCAGCGATGCGCTGTCCACCAGCGCAAATTCAGCCACTGGCGATTCAAACCACCGCGCGTCCTCGGTGATGCCGATGAACAGCCCATGCATCGAGCCCTGCGCGGTGCTGATCTGCGCCCAACTGGTGTATTCAAACTGCTCACCGGGTCTGAGCAGGGGCTGGTGCCCCACCACGCCCAGGCCGCGCACTTGCTGCACACCGCCCCGGTGGTCATGGATCACCCACTGGCGGGCGATCAACTGCGCGGCCACCGTGCCGCTGTTGCGGATGGTCACGGTGTAGGCAAAGCCGTAAAGCTGCTGGGCCGCGTCGGTTTGCTCAGGCAGTGGGCGCACCACCACGCTGGTGCTGAACTGGGCCTGGGCGGCGGGCGGGGACAACGGTGCATCAGACGATTTGGGCATAGAGCATTCTAGGAAGGCTGCGAAACTGCCGCGCAGCGCCAGCCTGCCGTGCCGGCGCGCACCGGAGCACCCCATGGCGATTTTTGAGCTGCGCACCTACACCGTCACCGTCGGCAAGATGGCCGATGTGGTGGGCCTGTACACAAGCGAGGGCTGGCCGGCCCTGGCCAAACACCCGCCCAAGCTGGTGGGTTATTTCACCGGCGACATCGGCGCGCTCAACCAGTTGGTGCATTTGTGGAAGTTTGACGACGACGCCGACCGCCGTGCCTTCTGGGCTGGTGTGTTTGCCGATGAGGCCTTCATGGCCTTTGCCAAGCAATTGAGGCCGCTGCTGGCGGCGCAGGAGAACAAGCTGTTGCTGGCTGCGCCTTGGGGGCCTGGGGTGTGATGGGGCTGGTGTTGCAGGGTTTGCAGCAGCACTCAAGTACCCACCGTCACCACAATTTTGCCGGTGACGCTGCGCGCGGCCATCGCCGCAAACGCCTGCGCCGCATCCTGCAACGCAAAGCGCGCGCCAATCGCCGGCCGTAATACCCCTGCTTCGGCCAGGTGCTGCACGGCGGCCATGTGCTCCACCGCCCGCGCCGGGTAGCGCCGGCCATATTCACCGGCGCGCACGCCGATCACGCTGTAGCCTTTGATCAGCGGGCGGTTGGCGTCCAGCGTGGGGATGCGGCCGCTGGCAAAGCCCAGCACCAGCAGCCGCCCGGCAAAGGCGGTGCAACGGGTGGATTCATCGAACACATCGCCGCCCACCGGGTCGGCCACTACGTCGGCGCCGCGGCCGTCGGTGGCGGCCAGCACGCCCTCGCGAAAGCCTTGGGCCGGCAGCACCATCACGCCTCGGTCAGCCAGCGGTTGCAGGCAGGCCGGGTCGGTGGCGGTGGCGATCACCCGCGCGCCCAGGTGCAGGCCGATCTGCACACAGGCCTGGCCCACGCCGCCGCGCGCACCATGCACCAGCAGGGTTTCACCGCGCTGCAGCCGGCCCAGGCGGGCCAGCGCCACCCAGGCGGTCAGGCCGGTCACCTTGGCGGCGGCGGCGCTGTCCAGCGCCACGCCGGCCGGCACCGGTCGCAGCGCGTCGCCCGCCACCACCACCCGCTCGGCCAGCAGCCCGGTCTTGCTGCCGAACATCACTGCCTGGCCCGGTGCCCAGCCGCTGGCCGGGCCGGCCTGCTCGACGATGCCGGCGCCCTCCATGCCCACCACATAGGGCAGGGCGGGCTTGAACTGGTACAGGCCCTGGGTCATCAGCAGGTCAGGAAAGTTCAGCGCTGCGGCGTGCATCCGTATCTGCACATCGGCCGGGCCCAGCGCGGGCAAGGCCCAGCGTTGCAGGCCCACGCCCGACAGGTCGTGGCTGAGCTGTTCACAGACCAGGGCCAGCGTGTCTTGGGGGATGGGCATGCTGGGTTTTCCTGCTGCGCGTTGCGGTGGTTGATCGGCAGCCAGCGTCCGCCAGCACACAGCCATGCTAGCGGCCGCGCGGTACAGTGCGCGGCCGCCATGTCCGATACCCTCCCTCCGAATGCGGCCGATGCCGCCCCCGTCGCGCCCGCCGCCGCCAAGCCCCGGCCTGCCCCCCATCCGTCACCGCAAGCGCTGCCCAATCCGCGCCATGCGGCACGGGTGCCGCCGCAGATCGGCGCCGATGCGCTGAACCGGGTGCGCAATGCCGCCTACCAGCTGCCCCAGGTGGTGGCGCCGGGCGACATGCCGTCCGACCTGGTGCCCGAGCATGCGGCCGATGGCGACGAGCGCATGGACCGCCTGGGCCTGGTGCTGCTGCAAAAAGGCGTGCCCGGCCAGCGCCCCAGCCGCTGGATTGCGCCCGGCCTGATCGAAGAAGCCCTGCGCCACCTGGATGCGCTGGGCAGCGGCCCCAAGCTGCGTGCACAGATGACCGAGCGTGCCGGCGTGCTCGACAGCCTGGGAATCACCCGCGCCGGCCCCGACACGTGGGAGCGCAGCGCCACTCAGGTGCTCACGCTCGCCCAGGACGACTGGCGCATCGAGGTCACCCACCTCACAGCACTCGACGGCGCCCCGGTGTGGCGCTATTTCCGCGACGGTGACAAGGCCGCCCTGGTGGCCCTGCTGGTGCAGGTGCCGGCCTACCCGCATGCGGCCGAGCTGCAGGCCGCGCTGGACGGCCTGGTCGAGCAGGCCGGCCACATCAACCCCGGCCGCATCGAGTCTCTCTTGCCCGGCCTGCAGAGCGAATGCGCCACGCCGCAGCCGTTGGCCGACCTGAAAGCCGGCTGCGGCCGGGCGCTCGACCGTTGGGCCAACCGCGTCAACGAGCTTGACACGCTGGACGACCTGAACGCCGAGCTGGCCTTCCAGGGCTACCCCGACAGCTTCAAGCTGGCGCGGCGCGCGCAGCGCAAGGTCACGCTGTTTGTCGGCCCGCCCAACAGCGGCAAGACCCATACCGCCTTCGAGCGCCTGGCTGCGGCCGAGCGCGGTGCCTACCTGGCGCCGCTGCGCCTGCTGGCCCTCGAAGGCCGGGATCGCCTGGTGGCGCGCGGCGTGCCCTGCTCCCTGCGCACCGGCGAGGAGAACGCGCCGATGGACGGTGCCCGGGTGGTGAGCAGCACCATCGAGATGATGGGCAGCAGTGAGCTGATCGACGTGGCGGTGATCGACGAAGCGCAGATGATCTTCGACCCCTGGCGCGGCTGGGCCTGGACGCAAGCCATCGTCGGTGCGCCAGCGCGTGAGCTGCTGATCATCTGCTCGAGTTATGCCGTACAAGCCATCGAGAGCCTGCTCGGCCTCTGCGGTGAGCGCTGCGAGGTGCGCCACTTCGAGCGCATGCAGCAGGTGCAATTGCTGCCGGCGGCGGTGCCGATTGCCACGCTCAAGCTGGGCGATGCCGTGGTGGCCTTCAGCCGGCGCGATGTGTTGATGCTGCGCGACCAGGTGGCCGCCAACGGCAAATCGGTGAGCGTGATCTACGGCGCGCTGCCGCCCGAGGTGAGGCGGCGCGAGGCAGAACGCTTCGCCAGCGGCCAGACCGAGGTGCTGGTGGCCACCGACGCCATCGGCATGGGCCTGAACCTGCCGATCCGCCGGGTGCTGTTCTCCACCTTGACCAAGTTCGACGGCGTGGCCGACCGCACGCTCGATGAGAGCGAGGTGCACCAGATCGCCGGCCGTGCCGGGCGCTACGGCATCCACGAGGAAGGCTTTGCCGGCGTGCTGGCCGAGGCCGAACCCACGGCGGCCCGCACGCTGCGGGATTTGCTGGCTTTGCAGCCGCGCGCGCCGCGCCACTTCAAGGCCCCGGTGGCGCCCAACTGGTGGCATATCGACACCATCAGCAGCAAGCTGGGCAAGCGCAAGCTGCGCGATGTGCTGGCGGTGTTCGTTGAGCAATTGGCGCTGGACAACGCCCACTTCGCGGTAGCCGAGCTGGCCCAGATGATCGAGATCGCCGGGCAACTCGACGAGCGCGCCGCCCCGCTCAGCCTGCGCGAGCGCTTCATCTACGCGCAGGCGCCGGTGGACACCCGCACCGATCAGTTGATGCAGCAGTTTCTGGGCTGGACCGAGCGCCATGCCTGGGACGGCCAGGCCGGCGAGCCCAGTTTTCTCTACGACGTGGACGAGCACAGCCGGCTCGACCGCATGGAGCAAGCGCTGCGGGCCTGCACCCTGTGGCTGTGGCTGGACCAGCGCTTCCCCGGCGTGTTCGGCTTTGTCGATGAGGTGGTGGCGCTGCGCGAGCGCTTGAACGACGGCATCGCCGGCCAACTGCGGGCACGCCGGCCGCTGTGGCAGGCCCGCCAGGGCCGGCCGGGTGGTGCCCGTGGTGGGCCGCGGGGTGGGCAAAACGGCGGGCAAAGCGGTGGACCGCGTGGGGCGCGCCGGGCGTAAGCTGGTTGTCCCGTGCTGCCTGCAGGAGCCCACGATGTCCGCCTCGTCCCACTCAAACCGCTGGTCGCCCGATCCCAGGCTGGCCCGCAAGGCCGCGACACTGTTGGTGGCGCTGCTGCTGGCCGTGCTGGCCTTGCAACTCAGCGGGTGCGCCGCGCCGCCGCAGCCGCCGGCGGTGGCGCCGTTGCTGGACGACGCGCTGTTCAACCATCCACCGAGGCCGGCCGAGGCCGACGCCGCGATGCAGATGGATGCCGCCATGCGCGCCTACCTGGCCGGCCAGTTGCAGCGGGGTGCGGTGCGCAAAGGCAAGGCCCGCGCGCTGGCCGAGGCGCTGTTCGAGGCCCGGGGCCTGAAGCTGGAGTACGACGCGGCCTTCACCCGCACCGCCGCCCAGGCCTTTGC
>JAYVLI010000026.1:0-3151 GCA_043759535.1 Betaproteobacteria bacterium
CGCAGGTCGATGCTGGCGCCTTGCTGGTGGGCCGGCAAGTGCCGTTGCTGGTGGTCGTAAAACAGCGCTGACACCTCAAAACGCTGCTGCGGCAGGCCCATGCCCAGCAGCGGGAAGATGGCGCGGTCGATCATCGCCAGATCAAATTCAAGGTAATAGCCCACCAGTGGCCGGCTGCCGATGAAGTGCATCAGCCGCATCATCGCGTCGTCCGGGTCCAGGCCGCCGGCCACGTCTTGCGCGCGCAGGCCATGCACCCGCATGCTGGCCTCGCTGATGGGCCGGCTGGGCCGCACCAGCAACTCCAGCCGCTGGCTGGTGAGCAGCCGGTCGCCCACGATGCGCACCGCGCCAATGCTGATGATCTGGTCCGTGGCCACGTTCAGGCCGGTGGTCTCGCAGTCCAGCGCCACCCACTCATCCGGCGGTGGCGCATCCCACATGAAGCGGAAGCGTTGGTCGCCCAGGTGGTACAGCAGCCACTGGCGCTTGAGGGCGCGCCAGGCCTGCATTGGCGACAGCATCGGCCGCAGCAGGCGGGCTAACCCACTCACAGCACGTCCAACCGGTAGCGCTGGCGCAGCCACACTTTGAAGCGCTTCACCACGGCCAGCGTGTCTTTCAGCAGGTCACGGTCCAGGCTGCTGAGCTGGCCCAGGTCGATCGCGCGGCTGGCTTTGGCCGTGTCGGCACCGGTGTGGCCCAGCTCCAGTGCGTCCAGCCCCTGCTGCAGCGCCAGGCGCATGAAAAACTGCAGGCTGTCGATCAGCTCGGGCGCCAGGTCGGCCGGCAGCTTGCCGGCGGCCAGCAAGGCGTTGATGCGGTCCAGCGTGCCGGTGGCGGTGATGTGCCACTGCAGCGCCAGGCTGCGCACCCCATGCACCAGCGGAAAGATGCCGGCTTTTTTCAGATCCAGCGGCTCACGGTCGCTGTCGCCAATGGTGAGCAGCCTGGCCCACCAGCCGCCGTGCTGGCCCTCAAACGCGTCTATTGCCGCAGCAAAACGCGCCAGCATCGCGTCGTTGTCGGTGGCCAGCGCAAAAATCTCGGCACGCACCTGGTCCAGCAGGCTGGTTTCGCCGCACACCGCATGGGCATCAAAAAAGATGGCCAGGGCCATCAGGCTGTCCGCGCTGGGGGCCAGCAGCCAGCCGCGCACGGTGTGGCCAAAAGCGCTGGCGGTCTGGCGCCACTGCGGGTTGCTGACCATGATGTGGCCAGGGCACGGTGGGTAGCCAAAGCTGGCCAGCGCGTCGGAGAACTGCTGGCAGATGTTGGCCAAATCAACAGGGGCCTCATACCCATCGCGCAGCACCAGGCCGTTGTCCTGGTCGGTTTTGAGCAACTGCTCGCCCCGGCCCTCACTGCCCATCACAAACAGGCAGCTGTTGGCCACCAGTGCGGGTGGTGCGATGAGTTGCCAGGCGCGCTCAAACAATTTGGCATTGAGCGCTTGCACCAGCCGCGCAATCAGGCTGACCTTGGTGCCGCCCCGGTGCAGCAGGCCGATCAGCCCGCTGATCTGCGCGGCGGCCTGGGCCAGGGCAGCGGTGTCGGGTGCGTCCAGGATGCGCCGGGTGATCAGGTAGGAGTGGTTGGACAAAAAGCTGAGCAGATCAATCTGCTCCAGAAAACCGATGGGTTGCAGGTCAGTCACCAACCCGTCCACCACCGCCTCCACCACCACCACCCGCTGCACCTGGTGGCGGATCATCAGCGCCAGGGCGTCATACAAGTGGTCGTCCGGCCGCACGGTGACCAGCTGGAAGCTGGCCAGCTCACGCACCGGCAGTTGTGCCAGCGGGGTGCCGTGCAGGATGGCGCGCTGCAGGCCGCTGGTGGTGAACACGCCCAGCCGGGGTGGATCGGTGCGGGCATCACGCACCAATACGCTGCCAGTGCGCTGGGCCTGGAACAGCTTGACCACCGAGACGATGTCGGTGGCGCCGTCCACCGTGGTGGCGGGCCGCACCACGGCTTGGGCCACCCGCGCCAGGCTCAGCGTCTGCTGCTCATGCTGGTTGTCGCGCTGCGCCAGGGCGCTGAGTTTTTTGGACAAATCGGCAAACAACAGCGCACCAAAGGTGGCGTTTTGCAGGATCAAGTCACTCACCGCCTGCTTGGCCAACTGGTAGGCCAGCACCTCCTCGGCCGCCACAAAACGGCTGCCGGTGCGGCCGGCCACCAGGGCGCGGCCGTCAAAACAATCGTCGGGGCCGTAGCTGCCCACCACCTCCACACCATCCAGCTGGCGCACATGGCCCTTGATCAGGACAAACAGGTGGGCCGGCTGCACACCGGGCTGCAGGACGGTGGCGCCACTGCGAAAGTAGGCGATGTCCACGTTGTCGCGCACCAGTTGGCGCTCGCTGCTGGTCAGGCAGTCAAACGGCGATGCGGCAAAGTTGAAGGCGTTGGGCACGGCGGCTGGCGCGGGGGCGGATGCAGCACACAGCGGGGCGCTGCAGCGGCATCTTGAGCCGTGCGCCTGACAGCGGGCTGATCAGGCAGGCTGATCAAACAGGCCGCTGCGCCGTGCTATTTTTTCTTGCTGTCAGCCGGCTTGGCATCCGGTGTTTTTGGGGCGTCGCCAATCACGGTTTTGAGCGGACACACCGACACGGCGGGGCACTTGGCACAGCCGGCAACAATCGCAATCGGGCACAGCGTCATGGCGGTCTCTCGCAGGTGGGGTGGGGCAGGATACGACTGTCGGGCCGGTTCAGCGCCTGGGTCAGTCCCGCATCAGCGCCCGCCCTTGGGCCGACCACCGAGACCCCGACCCCTTGGGCCGGTGGGCGCTGCGGCGCCGGGCGCTGCAGCCGGTTTGGTGACTGCCGGTTTGGTGACTGCGGGTTTGGTGACTGCCGGTTTGGCTGCAGGTTCACGCGCACCCGGTGCTGCCGCACGCCCGGCCCCGACACCCGCTGCCCGCCGTGCCAGCGCCGGGTGCTGCGGTTTGCTGATCGCGCCAGCCGCCCGGCCGGTGGGCTGCGGCCGCGACACATCGGCCATCAGCAGCACGCTGCGCACCAAATCCTCCACCGCCTCGACCAGGGTTTCGGGTGGGGCCAGGGTCTCGATCTCGGCCAGCAGTTCTTCCGCGTCTTCCAGATCGTCCGGGTCCAGGTGGCGGTACAGCGTGGCCAGC
>JAYVLI010000027.1:0-13891 GCA_043759535.1 Betaproteobacteria bacterium
GCCGACAATTAGCGCCGAACCCGAGCCCCCCATGCCCAACGCCGCGCCCGCCCGCCCATCCACCCCGACTGCGCACCGGGTGCTGTCGCTCATCCCGCCAATGACGCAGCTGAACACGCCTTACCCGTCCACCGCCTACCTGACTGGCTTTTTGCGCTCACAAGGCGTGGCGGCGGTGCAGGAAGACCTGGCGCTGGCATTGATCCTGCGGCTGTTGTCACGCAGCGGGCTGCAGCAGATCCACGCGGTGATCATTGCTGCCGGCAGCACGTTGCGCCACACCGCGCCGGTGCAATCTTTTGTCGCTCAGTTTGCACATTACCTGACCACCATCAGCCCGGTATTGCAGTTTTTGCAGGGCGGCGATGCCACGCTGGCCCACCGCATCGGCCCGCGCGGTTTTTTGCCCGAAGGCCCGCGTTTTGCGTCACTGGACGTGTACGACGACCCCGATGACCCCGACGGTGGTGACCCGATGGCCTGGGCGTTTGGCGCGCTGGGGGTGCAAGACCGCGCTCGCCACATTGCCACGCTGTATTTGAATGACCTGGCCGATGTGATCCGCGACGCGGTTGACCACCGGTTTGAATTTGTGCGTTACGCCGAATCACTGGCCATGAGCCAGGCCACGTTTGATCCCCTGGCCACCGCACTGGCCGCGCCGCCAAACCTTGTTGACGACTTGCTGCGCACGCTCACGCTGGACGCCATCAGCCGCCACCAACCCACGGTGGTGCTGGTGTCAGTGCCTTTTCCGGGCGCGGTGTATGCCGCGTTCCGCATCGCCCAGACCATCAAGGCGGTGCAACCGCACATCACCACCGTGCTGGGCGGTGGGTTTGTCAATACCGAGCTGCGTGAATTGGCGGAGCCCCGGGTGTTTGACTACTTTGACTACCTGACGCTGGACGCCGGTGAGCGCCCGCTGCTGGCCTTGTTGGACCACCTGGCCGGCAAGCGATCCGACCAGCGCCTGGTGCGCACCTTCCACCGCCCGGCGGGTGATGCAGCCCACGCTGGCGCGGTGCGCTACACCAACTTCATTGAGCCCGATGTGCCGTTTGCCGACGTGGGCACCCCCACCTGGGACGGCCTGCCGCTGGGCCGGTATTTGTCGCTGCTGGACATGCTGAACCCAATGCACCGGCTGTGGAGCGACGGCCGCTGGAACAAGCTGACCGTGGCCCACGGCTGTTATTGGAAAAAATGCAGCTTTTGTGATGTGAGCCTGGACTACATCTCGCGCTACGAGACCACCACGGCGGAAGCGCTGGTGGACCGTATCGAAACAATAGTGATCGAGACCGGCCAGACCGGCTTTCATTTTGTGGATGAAGCCGCACCGCCCAAAGCGCTGAAAAGCCTGGCCGCTGAGCTGCAGCGGCGCGGCACCACCATCAGCTGGTGGGGCAATATCCGCTTCGAGAAATCCTTCACCCCTGACTTGTGCCAGCAGTTGGCCGACAGCGGCTGCATCGCCATTTCGGGTGGGCTGGAGGTGGCCAGTGACCGGCTGCTCACCCTCATGAAAAAAGGCGTGTCGGTGGACCAGGTGGCGCGGGTGACGAAAGGTTTTGCTGACGCCGGCATCCTGGTGCATGCCTATCTGATGTATGGCTTTCCCACCCAGACGGTGCAGGACACAGTGGACGCGCTGGAATACGTGCGCCAGTTGTTTGAGCAAGGCTGCATCCAGAGCGGCTTTTTTCACCGCTTTGTTTGCACCGTGCATTCCCCGGTGGGGCAAGACCCGGCAGCCTACGGCGTGACGCTGCAGCCCTTGAACGGTGGCCGGCCGGTCACCTTTGCCAAGAACGACATCGGTTTCTGTGACCCCACCGGCACTGACCATGACGCGCTGGGCGTGGGCCTGAAGAAAGCCGTCTACAACTACATGCACGGCATCGGCCTGGACGCCGATGTGCGGCAGTGGTGGGATTTCAATGTGCCCAAAGCCCGGGTGGCGCGCAACCGCATTGCCCGGGCGCTGGCGGCGCCCGCCTGAATGCGCGCTGGCAGCGCCCGCCTGACCCCCAATCCAGCGCAGCCCTCCCCCCAGAACCACACCCCCAGCCACCACCCCCCGTGGCTACATTGGCCGCAGCCCGGGCCGACCCACACCGGCCCGGCCACTGCACAGTGCCACGGAGGTGATCATGGGATGGAGTGCCTGGATTCCGATGGGGGCCCCGTCAGGCGGATTCCTTGGCCGGCCGGCCAGCATCTGCCGCAACCCAGCCGTCACGAATATCTACGCCCGAGGCGCTGACAACCGGCTGTGGCAGCGTGCGTACTGGAACGGGGTGTGGGGCGCGTGGGCGCAGCACAACGATGGTGGGGTGCTGGCATCGGCCCCGGCGCTGGGCTCGATGGGGCCTGAGCATGAACATGTGTTTGTCAAAGGCACCGATGGCCAGGTGTTCCAAAAGTGGTGGAGCAACACCACCGGCTGGAGCGGCTGGATCCCGCTGGGCCAGCCCACGCCCGGCCTGATTGGCGGGCCGGCCACCATTTCACGCAACAACCAGGTGTGCAACATCTACGTGCGTGGTGGTGACAACGCGCTGTGGCAGCGGGCCTACTTTGATGGCGCCTGGCACCCGTGGGCACGGCATGGGGATGGTGGAGTGCTGGCGTCTGAGCCTGCGCTGGGCTCGATGGGGCCGCAACACGAACATGTATTTGTCAAAGGCAGTGACGGCCAGTTGTGGCAGAAGTGGTGGTCAGGCGGCACCGGCTGGAGCGGGTGGGCGCCGCTGGGTGCGCCGGCCGGTGGTTTCAGCGGCAACCCCAACACCATCTCGCGCAACAACGGCGTGTGCAACGTCTACGTGCGCGGCACTGACGGCGCCTTGTGGCAGCGTGCCTTCTCGGGGGGCAACTGGCATGCCTGGCAGCGCCACGATGACGGTGGTGTGCTGGCCGATGACCCCGCCACCAGCCACCGCGGGCCAGACCATGAACAGGTGTTTGTGCGCGGCACCGACGCCCAGGTCTGGCACAAATGGTGGGTGCCACGCCTGCCCACGGTGGACATCAATTTGATTGCGGTGGGGCGCGACCGCTTCAGCACCGCCCAGATTGACCAGATGCTCAACTCGACCACGGGCGCGCGGCAAATCTATGCCCAGGCGGGCTTGAACATCGGCACGGTGCGGCGCTACGCCATCACGGCGGCGCAGGCCGGTGCGCTGGAGATCATCGACAGCGAGGCCGAGGCACGCCAGCTCAGCAATGACTGGACCGTGCCCAACCACGCGCTGGATGTGTTTGTGGTCAAGTCGCTCAACGGCGCTGATGGGTGGTCGGCGGTGGGTGGCTCCTGCGACAAAAACGAGAGCAGCGGCCGCATGACCGGCAGCGTGGTGTCGCTCAATGGCAGCCTGGCCAACAGCGGCAATACCTTTGCGCATGAGATGGGCCACTACCTGGGCTTGCAACACATCGCAGCGGCCGACAACTTCATCGGCAACAACGGCGCGTCCAACAGCAACACCAATATTTTTGACTGGCAGGGCAGCACGATGAAGGCGCACTGTTTTGTGTACTTCGCCTGATCCGATCTGCACCGCGCCACCGCCCACCGGAGCACGCCATGGCCACCAACACAAGCACCACCACCACCACGCTGTCCCCCCGCATCACCGAGCTGCTGCGCACCGAGCACCGCGTCAGCCAGACCAAGCTGGGCAGCTTGGGGCCAAAAGACCTGGCCGACCTGCGCAATGTGGCCAGCGGCCGGAGCTGGCCCGACCAGCGGGTTAAAGCCCTGGCGCTGCTGGCCGCCACCGGCAGCCCGGGCAGCACCAGCGCCAGCGTGGGCACTGTGCTGCGCAATGCCCTGGCCGACCGCAGTGCCAGCCCCGAGGTGCGCGCGGCTGGCGCCACCTGGCTGTCCCGCAACCGCATCAAGGGTGCGGATAGCGCCTTGCTGGCCAGCCTGGCGGTTGAGGATGAAGCCGCCGTGGCGCACAAGATCGTGGCCGGCCTGGCGCGCAGCGGCGGCGCCACCGCCATCAAGAAGCTGGCTGCACTGGCCAACACGCTGCCGGCCGGTGTTGGCGAGGGGGTGCAAGCCCATGCCCGCTTTGCCGCCGTGGTGCTGGCCTGCCGCTTTGGCGTGAAGGGCCACCCGCCGGTGCCAGTGCCGGCCAGTGCCCACCTGCCGGCACCAGCCGCAGCGGCCATGCAAGCCGCCAGCGCGGCACGGCCTGAGGACGCACTGCGGGTGCTGGAGCAGACCTTGGCCGACAACTTTGGTGTGGACGGCAGCCATGATGGTGTATTTTTCTTGACCTGCGCTGGCCGCCGCCTGGCGCTGGTGGCCGGTGCCGGCCTGCGTGGCCCGCTGGCGGATCTGCTGTTGCGGCCCAGCGTGCTGGGCTATGTGGCTGAGCAGGCCGAGGCCGATGGTTCGTCGTCCGTCAGCACCCTGGTGCTGGCCTGGCCAGACGGCGCGGGTGGCCTGCAGGTGTCGGTCAACCGCTTGTCCGGCCGCGCTGAATACGCCGGCCAGGCCAGGGTGGAGGGGGATGCCCTGGTGCTGCAACTGGATGCGGTGGCCGGCCCGGGCGCCACCGAGACCAGCATCAGCGGCAGCGTGCAAGGCGGCCGGCTGGACGGGCTGCAGGTGCGCACCGGCCAGCGCAGCGCCAGGCAACTGCCCACGGCGCTGGATTGATCTGGCCGCCGGCACGGCCCACCACAGTGCCAGCCGGGCCGGCCGGCCACTGCGGGCGCATGATGGACCCCGCACTGACCAAAGCACCCTGCCCGGGCCGGTGACACCACCGCATGTCCGACATCTTCCTCAGCTACAGCGCCAAAGACCGCGACCGGGCGCGCCGCCTGGCAGACCGGCTGCAAGCCGCCGGCTGGTCGGTCTGGTGGGACCGCCGCATCCCGGCCGGCCGCACCTGGCGCAGCGTGCTGGCGCACGAGTTGGAAACGATGCGCTGCATGGTGGTGCTGTGGTCCGCCGATTCGGTGGTCAGCGACTGGGTGTGTGAAGAGGCCACCGAGGGCCGGCAACTGGGCAAGCTGGTGCCGGTGGCGCTTGACAGCGTGCGGCCACCGGCGGGTTTCAGAGAGCTGCAGGCCGCTGACCTGGTGGGTTGGGACGGCGCCGCCGACTTTGCCGGCCTGCAGCAGTTGCTGGACGACATCAGCCGCTTGATTGGCCCGCCGGTGCCGGCGCAAGCCCCGACCGCAGCACCAGCAACCGCACCTGCAACCGCACCTGCAACCGCACCAGCAATTGCGCCCGCCACGGCAACTGCAACCGCACCTGCCCCGCCAATCCAGCGCCGGCGCTGGACGGCTGCGGCGGCTGCGGCGGCTGCGCTGCTGGTGGTGTCCACGGGTGCCTGGCTGCAAAAAGGTGAGCGCACAACACCCACGGCCCAGCCCGTGCCGGCGGCCAACCCAACACCGGCCGGGGCACCGGCCGCAGCCCCGGCCACGGCCCAATCAACAAGTCCAGCAAGCCCGGCAAGCAGCCCGGTCCAAGCGCCAGCCAACACCAACACCGGCGCCAATCCCGAAGCAGGCACCAACACCAGCACGCAGCAGCCTACGGCACCTGTGCGCAAGCCCAGGCCGGCCAGGCTGCCGCCAGTGGCCGCCGAGCCCACCAACCCCCGTTGCAGCGCCTTGCTGGAGCGGGCCGCGCTGGGCGAGCCGCTGTCGGCCGATGCCCAAGCCTTTCTTCGCCAGGAGTGCCGCCCATGACCACCGTTCTGCGCTCAACCACCCCAACACCGCGCCTGCCCCGGGCTGCTGCCGGTGTGCTGGTGGCCTTGGCCCTGATTTCAGCCGGCCTGGCCGGCTGCAGCACCGCGCCCACACCCGCCGGGCCGGTGGGCGGCACCGCAACGCCAGGCACAACGGCCAGCACCGCACCGGGCGGCGTTGCGGCGGCCGCAGTGCCCATCACAAGCGGCCCGCCAACCACCCCCGCCCCAGGCGCCAACCCACCCGCACCACCACCCACCCTGCCCTACGACCAGGCGGTACTCAATGCCGCCACCGCGCTGTTGACAGCGGCCACCGCTGCCGCCGCACCAGCCCCCGCCAAGCCACAAGCCATCGTGATCGACCCGCTGATTGACGGTGTCACCGGCATGCAATCCAGCACCACCCAGGCCACCGGCCAGCGGCTGGCGCAGTTGATCCGCAGCCAGTACCCGCAGTTGGAGGTGTTGCCGTTTTCAGCCGCCAGCGTGGCCGGCGCGCCGCTGGTGTTGATCGGCACCATCACCGGCATCAACGCCCAGCGCCAGACTGCCGGCTCGCGTGAGGCCTGGCGGATCTGTTTTGCGCTGGCCGATTTAAAAACCGGCAAGCTGGTGAGCAAAGGCCTGGCGTTTGCCCAAGGCACCGGGGTGGACGCCACACCGCTGGCGTTTTACCGCGACGCACCGGCCTTCACCGACGACCCGGCCACGCTGGGTTACATCCGCACCTGCCAGGGCACCAAGGCGGGTGACGCCATCCACCCGCTGTATGTGGACCGCATCCTGGTAGCCGCCCAGGTGGCCGAGGCGATCGACGCCTACGACGCCGGGCGCTATGCCTTGGCTCTCACGCTGTACAGCGGCGCCCAGCGCAGCTCGGCGGGGGACCAGGCCCGGGTCTACAACGGCCTCTACCTGAGCCACTGGAAGCTGGGCCACCGGGCCGAAGCGGCAGCCGCGTTCAAGCAGGTCGTGGACCACGGCCTGGCGCAAAAACGGCTGGCGGTGAAGTTCTTGTTCCGGCCCGGCACGGTGGCGTTTGCTGACACCAAGCTCAGCGCGCCCTATCCGGGCTGGATCAGCGCCATCGCCAGCCGGGCCAGTGCCGCCGGTGTCTGCCTGGAGGTGGTGGGCCACACCAGCGCCACCGGGCCTGAGCCGCTGAATGAGCGGCTGTCGCAACTGCGCGCCGTGTACCTGAAATCGCTGCTGGACAGCAGCGCGCCCATGCTGGCCAAACGCACCATTGCCAGCGGCATGGGCTCACGCCAGATGCTGGTGGGCAACGGCCGCGACGATGTGTCGGACGCGCTGGACCGGCGGGTGGAGTTCAAGGTGATTGGCTGCTGATGGCTGCTGACGGCTGCTGACGGCTGCTGACGGCTGCTGTATGGCTGCTGTGTGGCTGCTGTGTGGCTGAAGGGCGGCTGAAGGGCGGCTGAAGGGTTGCGGTGCTGCGCTGTCCTACAGCGCAGCGGCTTGCCGCCGATGGCCAACCCCGGCCACCGGCTGACAGCGGCAGCCGCTGCTGCAGCCTAGATTGGTTGCAGCGTGCCGCACCGGTGCGCCAGGAGACCCCGCATGCCGCCGCTCGCCCGCATCACCACCATCACCGCTCCCCACCTGGCTGCTGCCAGCACACGCTGGCGCGCACTGGCACTGTCCATCACCCTGCTGGCCACCGCCAGCGCCATGGCAGCCACCCCGCCGCCCAGCCCAGCGCAGGCGCGCTACCAGCGAGAGCGTGCCGCCTGCCTCAACGGCCAGTCCAGCCAGGACCGGGCCACCTGCCTGCGTGAGGCCAGTGCAGCGCTGGTTGAAGCGCGGCACGGCGGCATGGACAACAGCAGCGCCAACCTGGTGGACAACCAGCGCAAACGCTGTGACCGCCTGCATGGCGACGAACGCAGCGCCTGCATCACCCGCATGCAAGGCGCCGGCACCACCAGCGGCAGCGTGGCCGGCGGTGGCATCTACCGCGAGTTGGTGACGCCGGTAGCAGCGGCGTCAGCGCCCGCCAAACCCTAAAAGGCCAGTCGGGCGGCGCTGCAGTTCAGTGCGGCGTGACCTTGTGCAGCCGGCGTGTCTCGCCGATCTGCAGCACATCAAACTGCGCTGGGCTCAAACCGCGCGCCGTGCGCTGCTGGGCCAGCAGGCGGGGTGGCTCGTCCAGCGGCTCGTCGGTCAGGCCCTCAAACGTGCCCCAGTGCATGCCGATGGCGCGCTCGGCCCGCAGGTCGGCGCGAATCTGCACCGCCTCGGGCACGTCCACATGCATCACCTGCATGAACCAGCGCGGCGCGTAGGCGCCGATGGGAATGAAGGCCATGTCAAACGGCCCCAGGCGCTGACCGATGTCTTTGAAATCGGCCGAATAACCGGTGTCACCGGTGTGGATGATCTTGAGGCCCTCGCCCTGCACCACCCAGCCGCCCCACAGCGTCTGGTTGCTGTCGGCCAGGCTGCGGCGTGACCAGTGCTGCACCGGCACAAAGGTGATGGCCAGGGTGTCGTCTTGCGTGTGTTGCCACCAGGTGTACTCGTCCACCCGCTGCACCCCCAGCGTGACAAACCAGGCCTTCAGGCCCAGCGGCACCAAAAAACGCGGGCTGCCACCGGGCTGGGCGGCCAGGCGCTGCACGCTGTCGGCGTCCAGGTGGTCGTAGTGGTTGTGCGACACCATCACCAGGTCAATGTGCGGCAGGTCAGCCAACGCGATGGGCAGCGGCACGGCACGTTTTGGCCCGGCAAAACCCACGGGCGACACGCGGGGAGAAAACACCGGGTCAAACAGCACGGTTTTGCCGGCCAAGCGCACCAGCAGGGTGGCGTGGCCGATCCAGGTGACAGACGGGTTGTTTTCGGGTGCGCGCAGGCTGGCGGGGTCGATCATTTGCGCAGGCAAATCCCAACCGCTGGGCGGTGGGGCTTTGGGCAGGCCGTCGCGCAGGCGCTCCCACTGCCAGGCCAGAAAATTGGCTTGGGCCGGGTGGGGGTAGTTGTTGCTGAAGGGCGGCTTGGTGGGCGGCGTGGTGGGTGGTGTGGTGGGTGCTGCTGCAGCAGCGGGTGCGGCGGCCGGCTGGGCAGCAGCCGCACCCAGCAAACTGGCAAACAGCAGGGCCAGCAGGGCGAGGCGGGTTGGCCGGGTGGGCAGTGTGGACAAGCGGAGGGTGAGCATGGGCGGGCAGTTGGATGGCCGGCAGTTGGATGGCCGCCGCACTCTAGCCGCAAGCCTGCGTATGCTCGGGCGATGACCCCCACCACCCACCTCACCATCATCACGGGCGCTTCACGCGGCCTGGGCGCCGCCCTGGTGGCACAACGCCTGCTGCCCGGCCACCGCGTGTTGGGCATGGCCCGCCACAGCAACACCGCCCTGCAGGCCCAGGCCGATGCTGCCGGTGTGCAGCTTGAACAGTGGCCCGCCGACCTGGCCGATGCTGCCCCGGTGGCTGTGCGCCTGCACACCTGGCTGGCCGGGTGTGATGCGGCCGGCATCCACAGCGTCAGCCTGATCAACAACGCCGGTGTGGTGGGTGCGCTGGCACCGCTGGACCGCGTGCCGCTGGCCGAGCTTGTCTACACGATGCGGGTGGGGCTGGAGGCGGCGCTGCTGCTGTCGGCGGCGTTTTTAGACGCCACCCGTCACTGGCCAGGCGCGCGCCGGCTGCTCAACATCTCGTCCGGGCTGGGCCGCAACGCCATGGCCGGCAGCGCTGCTTATTGCGCCGCCAAGGCCGGCATGGACCACTTCAGCCGCGCGCTGGCGCTGGAGCAGGCGGCCTGTGCCAACCCGGCACGGGTGGTCAGCATGGCGCCCGGCGTGATCGACACCGACATGCAGGCGCAGTTGCGTGACAGTGATGCCACGCTGTTCCCCGCGCGGGCGCGGTTTGTGGCGCTGCAGGCCGGCGGCCTGCTGATGAGCCCGGCCGACTGCGCCGCCAAACTGCTGGCCCGGCTGGAGCGGGCTGACTTTGGCCAGCAGCCGGTGGCCGATATCCGCGAGGGCTGAGGTCCGCAAGGGCCGACATCCGCAACGGCTGAGTGCCGCCACGCGGGCCGGCCGCCGGTCGCGGTCTGCACGCCGGGCTGCTTGTCAGCCTGCAAGCCAGCCCACCCCAACGCCAAACCTAAAATCTTCGCTTGCCTGCAGCTCTCACCACCCCCCAGCCGCCCAGCGCCGCTGGCATCCACGCCCCTATCCCTGGTGACGCCAGTGACGCCAGTGACGCCAGCCTCAGCCTGCAGCGCCTGATCACCGGCTTTGTGCGCCGCCACTGGCGCGCGTATGCCGCCGCCGGCAGCATGCTGGTGGGCATTGCGCTGGTGGGGGTGTGGCTGCCGCGCCAGATCGGCCAGATGGTGGACGGCCTGGTGGCGCGCAGCCTGCAAGGCTGGGGGCTGTGGCAGGCCATCGGCTGGCTGCTGGCCGCCGCGCTGCTGAACTACGGCCTGCGGGTGGCCTGGCGCCTGCAGTTGTTTGCAACGGCCTACCGGCTGGGCGCCGACCTGCGGGTGGACTTGTACCAACGCCTGCTGCTGCAAGGCCCACGCTTCTACCAAACCCAGCGCACCGGCGATTTGATGGCGCTGGCCACCAACGATGTGGACGCTGTTGAGCTGGCTGCCGGTGAGGCCTTGCTGGCCGGCTTTGACGGCACGATGACGCTGCTGATCGTGGTGGCCATGATGGCGCTGGGGGTGGACTGGCGGCTGGCGCTGGTGGTGCTGCTGCCGTTTCCGCTGATGGGCCTGGCCTTCTGGTGGTTGTCGCGCCACCTGCATGTGGCGGCGCGTGATGCGCTGGACGCGTTTGGCGCCCTCAACGACCAGGTGCAAGAGACCTTGTCCGGCGTGCGCACCCTGCGCGCCATGGGCTTGCAAGCCCACAGCAGTGCGCAGTTTGGTGCGCTGGCCGCTGCGGCCGCCGCCACCAGCCTGCGTGCCCAGCGCTGGGAGGCCGGTTATGAGCCCGCCGTGGGCCTGGCCATGGGCACGGCCCGGGTCTTGTCGCTGGCTTTTGGCGGCTGGCTGGTGTGGCAAGGGGAGATGACGGTGGGCCAGCTCACCAGCTTTGGGCTGTACCTGGGCCAGTTGATCTGGCCGATGTTTGCCGCCGGCTGGGTGCTGGCCTTGATCGAGCGGGGCCGCGCCGCCTGGGCACGGCTGGGGCCGGTGCTGGGCCAGCCGCTGACGGTGGGCGACCACGGCCACTTAGGCCAGGTGCAGCCGGGCGTGCTGGTGGCCGATGGCCTGCAGTTCCACTACCCCGGCCAGGCCCAGCCAGCGCTGCAAGAGGTGTCGTTCAGCTTGGCCGCCGGCCAGACCCTGGGCCTGGTGGGGCCCACCGGCAGCGGCAAAAGCACGCTGATCAAGCTGCTGCTGCGCCAGTGGGCGCCGCAGCAGGGCGGCATCAGCTGGGGTGACCATGCGCTGCACAGCCACACGCTGCAGGCCTTGCGCCAATCCATCGCCTGGGTGCCGCAAGAGCCTTTTTTGTTCTCGGCCAGCGTGGCCGACAACATCGCGCTGGCCAGGCCGGGCGCCAGCCGGGCGCAAATTGAGGCCGCCGCGCGTGGCGCTGCGGTGCATGACGACATCAGCCACTTGGCCCAGGCTTACGACACGCCAGTGGGTGAGCGTGGCATCACCTTGTCCGGCGGCCAGCGCCAGCGGGTGGCCATTGCGCGGGCGCTGCTGGCGTCAGACACAGCCGAGCCTGGTGATGCCGGGCAGCCCGACGCTGCCGCCACCCAGTTGCTGCTGCTGGACGACGCCCTGTCGGCCGTGGACACCGGCACCGCCGCCCGTATCCTGGCCCACCTGCGCCAGCAGCGCGGCGGCTGCAGCACGCTGATCGTCAGCCACCGGCTGGCCACGGTGATGGACGCTGACCAAATTGTGGTGCTGCGCCACGGCCGCATCACCGAGCGGGGCAGCCACGCCCAACTGCTGGCACTGCGCCAGCCCGACGGCCAGCCCGGCTGGTATGCCACCCAGTGGCAGGTGCAGCAACTGGAGGCGTCGTTGGATGGGGATGGCGGCAGTGATCGCGGCAATGACAGTGACAGTGTGGTGAAGGCCAACCATGGCGGCTGACCCGGCACAGCCGAACCGCGCCAGCGTTGGCAACACCAGCACCGAACGCCGCGCCGCGCTGGGCCTGCTGGCCCACAGCGCCGCACCCGACGCGCCGGTGCTGCGCGGCGCGGTGGCCTGGCTGCTGCTGGCCGCCGGCCTGGAGGCGCTGGGCCCGGTGCTGGGCAAGGCCTTCATCGACCAGCATTTGCTGCCGCACCTGGGCCAGCGCGTGCCTGGTGACGTGTTGCAGATCGCCGGCCTGCTGGGCGGTGCGCTGCTGGCCGGTTGGCTGGCCAGCGGGCTGCGCTACTGGCAACTGGTGCGGCTGGCGGGGGTGGCCATGCGCTCGGTGCAGCGGCTGCGTGGCCGCGTCTACAGCCATGTGCTGCGCCTGCCGCTGGCCTACTTTGACCGCAGCATGAGCGGCCAGTTGGTGGGCCGCATCACCAACGACACCGAGGCCGTCAAAGCGCTGTATGTGCAGATGCTGTTTGTCATGCTCGACAGCCTGATCATGCTGGCCATCACCTTTGGCGCCATGGCCTGGCTGGACTGGCGGCTGATGGCCGTGGCCCTGCTGCTGGTGCCGGCAGTGCTGGTGATCGTGTGGGCTTACCAGCGCTGGTCAGCCCCGGCGGTGACCCGCACCCGCGCGCTGCGCAGCGACATCAACGCCCAGACGGCTGAATCCATCGCCGGCATGGCGGTGATCCAGGCCAACAGCGCATCAGGGCGCTTTGCGCAACGGTATGCCGCCACCAACGCCGCGCACCTGGTGTCACGCCAGGATGAACTGCGCGCCAATGCCTGGCTGCTGCGCCCGGCGCTGGATTTTTTGAAACTGGTGCTGATGGCGGCGGTGATCGGCGTGGTGGGCTGGCGCACTGGGGCGCTCAACATGGCTGGCAACACCACTGCGGCCACGCTGGACCCCCTGGCCGTGGGTGTGCTGTATGCCTTTGTCAGCTACATCGCCCGCGTGGTGGAGCCGTTGATCCAGATCACCATGCAGTTCTCGCAACTGCAGCAGGCGGTGGTGGCGGCGGCCCGGCTCAACACCTTGCTGCAAGAGGCGCAAGCGCCCAGCGTGTTGGCCGCCACAAACGCTGGCCTCGGCAGCCTGAATGTCAGCCCCAACATCAGCCCAACCATCAGCGCCGGCCACATCAGCGTCAACAACTTGCACTTTGGCTACCAGCCCGGCCGGCCGGTGTTGCACGGCCTGAACCTGGACATCCCGGCCGGCCAGTTTGTGGGCATCGTGGGCCACACCGGCAGTGGCAAAAGCACCTTGCTGTCGCTGCTGCTGTGCTTTTACCCGGCGCCGGCCGGCGCGCTGTGCATTGATGGCCATGACATCAACACCCTGCCCGACAGTGAGATGCACCGCGCCGTGGGCCTGGTGCCACAAGAGCCGTTTTTGCTGGCCGCCAGCGCCCACGACAACATCACCATGGGCCGGCCGCTGGGCGCAGCCGCCGTGCTGGCCGCCGCCGATGCCGCCGGCGCCAGTGCGGTGATCAGCCGCCTGCCGCAAGGTGATGCCACCCCGCTGGGCGAAGGCGGCGCGCGTTTGTCGGTGGGTGAGAAACAACTGATCGCCATGGCCAGGGCGCTTGCCGGCGCACCGCGCATCCTGCTGCTGGACGAGGCCACCGCCCACATCGACAGCGAGACGGAAAGTCGGGTCCAGCAGGCCCTGGCCGCACTGCGCGGCCGTGTCACCGTGGTGGCAGTGGCGCACCGGCTGTCCACCATCCAGGCGGCGGACCAGATCATCGTGCTGGACCACGGCCGCATTGCCGAGCGTGGTAGCCACGCCGAGTTGATGGCCATTGCCGGCGGCATCTACCAACGCCTGGTGCTGCTGCAACAACTGGCGGCACACGACGACAGCGCCGACAGCGCCAGCCCGCCAAGCCCCACCACTGCCTGACGCACATCCCCGCCTGCCCGCCCCGCCCCATGCCGCGCCCACCCAGCCTGCTGCACCAACCCGACTTCCGGCGCTTCTTTTTGTCCCGCATCGCCGGCACCGCCGCCGGCCAGATGCTGCTGGTGGCGCTGGGCTG
>JAYVLI010000028.1:0-10397 GCA_043759535.1 Betaproteobacteria bacterium
TGAGGGTGCGGCGAGCGCTGGACAATCCGCGCGGCGGTTCGCTGCAGGATGCGCTGGTGAATCCGGTCGGGAACCCGGTCAGTAAACGACCTTGAGCCCGGCGGTGACGAGTGAAACGCACAGCAGCGTGCGCACCAGTCGGTCCGGCATGCTGCGCGTCAGTTGCGCGCCCAGCCAGATGCCCGGAATGGAGCCGATCAGCAGCGCTCCCAGCAGCGCCCAGTTGACGTGGCCGAGCGTCGCATGACCGATGCCCGCCACCAGCGTCAGCGGCACCGCGTGCGCGATGTCGGTGCCGACCACGCGGCGGGGTTCGAGATTGGGGTACAGCAGCAGGATTAACGTGGCACCGATGGCGCCGGCGCCGATCGAACTCAGCGATACCAGCACGCCGAGGATCACGCCGCTGGCCACCGTCAGCGCCGGCCGCCGATGGTCGGGAATCCAGCGCTGCAGGCGCAGCCCGAGCGCCTGCCAAGCGGTCTTGTAGGCCACCGTCAGCGCCGTCAGCAACAGCGCGATGCCGAGCGAAAAAGTCAGCGCGCTGGCCCAGCCCTTGGTGATGCCGGTGAAGTGCATCAGCGCGATGGTGGCCAGTGAGGCGGGGATGCTGCCGGCCAGCATCAGCCCGGTGATGCGGTAATCCACATGGCCGTGGCGGTGGTGGGCCCACGCGCCACCGGTTTTGGTGACAGCGGCAAACCACAAGTCAGTGCCGATGGCCACCGCCGGGTTGAGCTTGAACACGCTGATCAGCAGCGGCGTCATCAACGACCCACCACCCACACCCGTCATGCCGACGATGGCGCCGATGCCGAAGCCGCTGACCACGGCCACCCAATCGATCGTCCAACCTGCCAACCCAGTCCAGTCCATGCTGATCCTCATTTTTGTTGCAGAGCAGCATGCCTCTGCGCAGGGGGCGGACTGTAAACACCAGCCTTATCAATGCAAACAACAGAGAAGTTTGCTCGTTATTCTCGTAAGGCATAAAGCACCAGTGCAGACGGCCGTGATTTCTACAATGTCAGCATGCACAGACGCCAACTTTGTGGTGGGTTGCTGGCCGGTTTGGCCATGGGCCTGGCCGGTTGCCAGACCACACCGCCCGCCACCACCCCCACGCCAGCACCCACCCTGCCGCCGCTGGCCACGCCCAAACCATCCCGCCCACCCCGCATCGGCCTGGCGCTGGGCGGTGGTGCGGCACGGGGTTTTGCCCACATCGGCGTGATCCAGGTGCTGGAGGAGGCCGGCATCCGGCCCGACCTGGTGGTGGGCACGTCGGCCGGCAGCCTGGTGGCGGCGCTGTATGCGGCGGGCCGCAGCGGCACTGAGTTGGCCCGGGTGGCGCTGTTGATGGACGAATCGGCCATCACCGACTGGGCCTTCCCCGGTCGGGGCCTGATCCGGGGCGAGGCACTGGCCAAATATGTGCGTGAGCAGACTGGTGGCCGCACCATCGAACAACTGCCCCTGCCGCTGGGCATCGTCGCCACCGACCTGGACAACGGCAGCGGCACCTTGTTTCAGCGCGGCGATGTGGGTGTGGCGGTGCGGGCGTCCAGTGCGGTGCCGGCGGTGTTTCAGCCGGTCAAGATCGGCAACCGCGAATATGTGGATGGGGGGCTGGTGGCCCCGGTGCCGGTGCGTTTTGCGCGCCAGATGGGCGCCGAGCTGGTGATTGCGGTGGACATCTCCTCACCGCCCGACGGTAACGCCACCAGCGACCCGTTCAAGATGCTGCTGCAGACTTTTGCCATCATGGGTCGCAGCATCAACCAGTGGGAGCTGAAAGACGCCGACATCGTGCTGCGGCCCCGGCTGGTAGGAGTGTCCAGCGCTGATTTCACGGCGCGCCGGCAGGCGATCGAGTCGGGTCGGGAGGCGGCAATGGCGCAACTGCCCGCGCTGCGGGCGCGGTTGCAGGCGGCCAGCCACTGAAAACGGGCTCAACAAAAAAAAGAGCCCAGTGGCAAGCCACCGGGCGCACAAAGAAAAGAGCCCAGTAGCAAGCTACTGGGCTCAAGGTCCTCACAAAACCGGAATTTCGCGAGGTACCGAGGAGACAACCTTCACGGATGCCACGGTTCGCCAACCGCAGCAGTCAGTCTGAACTGGCTGTGGGCGATTGGTTCCGTGACCGTGAATTCAAACTCCGATCTGGCAAACTGGCAATTAGGCGCGCTTGACAGCCTTAACAGCGTTCTGGCCAGCCTTGACGGCGGTGGCGGTCACGGCGGTGAAGTTGGCTTCGGCCATTTCAGCGGCTTGCTTGCTGGCTTTTTGCACTGATTCGTAGGCGTTGTTGGCGGCGCTGATGGCCGACTTGACCAGGGCCACAGCGTTTTCGCTGCCGGCAGGTGCGTTCTTCACAGCGGTGTCTACCACCGAGTTGAAGCTCTTTTGCAGCTCAGAGAACTGGGTCTCGGCAGCCTTGGTCACTTCAGCGGTGGTGGCGGCAGCGATGTCGTACAGATGGCGGCTGTAGGCAGCGGCCTTCTCGGCGGACGGCTGCAGCAGGCTGGCTTGCAGGGCCATCAGTTCTTGTGCGTCTTTGGCGCCCAGGGCGGCCTTGGTGCTGTCGGCAGCTTCGGTCAGGGTGGCCTTGGCCACTTGCAAGTTCAGCTCAACCAGCTTCTCAACGCCTTCAAACGCCTTGCTCGTCAGGCCGAACAGGGTTTCCAGGTTGGCTTTGGCAGCAGCGGCGATTTGGTCTTGGGTCATGTAGGACATGGTGAATTCCTCGAGTAGGTTACTGAGACTGGGAGACTGGTTGTGCTGTGCTTGTTTGCTGCACTGCAACATGAAACGGAGTATAGGCCGCTGCAAAGCGAATGCAAGCACTATTTGTTGCGCTGCAGCAAATTAGGGGTGCGGCTCCATGCGGGCGTGTTGCGCTGTGTCAGCGCCAGCCGGGAATGGCGGGCGCACCGGTGGCGGCTGGTCACAATGCGCCGCACCATGCAGGTCTTCAGCAACCACCAACACACGCTGGATTTAGCGGCCGGCCACCGCTTCCCCAGCGCCAAATACGCGCTGCTGCATGCGCAGGTGCTGGCCCACTGCAACGGCCTGCGCCTGGCCCCGGCTGTACCCGCCACCGAGGGTGAATTGGCACTGGCCCACACCCCGGACTACATCAGCGCGGTGCTGCAGGGCACCTTGTCCGCTGCGGCGCAGCGCGAGATCGGTTTTCCGTGGAGTGAGCGCATGGTGGCGCGCAGCCTGGGCTCGGTGGGCGCCACCATCGCCGCCGCCCGGGCTGCGCTGCAAGACGGTGTGGCGCTGCAACTGGCCGGTGGCACCCACCATGCCCAGGCCGACAAGGGCTCGGGTTTTTGTGTGTTCAATGATGTGGCGGTGGCCGGCCGGCTGATGCAGGCCGAGACGTACCGCCAGCAGCGGCGTGGCCTGCGGCTGTGGGTGATTGACCTGGATGTCCACCAGGGCAACGGCACGGCGGCGATTTTTCAGGGCGATGCCAGCGTCTTCACCCTGTCGCTGCACGGCGCCAAAAACTTTCCTTTCCGCAAAGTGGCCAGCGATCTGGATGTGGACCTGCTCGACGGTTGCACCGACACGCCCTACCTGGCCGCGCTGGCCCAAGCGCTGGACCAAGCCTGGACACGCCAGGTGGCCAGCGGCAGCCCACCCGGCCTGGCTTTTTACCTGGCCGGCGCTGACCCGCATGAGGGCGACCGGCTGGGTCGCCTCAAGCTGAGCGATGCCGGCATGGCCGCACGCGATGCGTTGGTGTTTGATGCCCTGCGCCAGCACCAGGTGCCGGTGGCGGTGGTGATGGCCGGGGGTTACGGCCACAACATCCACACCACCGTGGCGGTGCAGTTGCGCACGGTGCAGCTGACCCAGGCGGCGCACGGCGCCTGGCACGGTGCAGGCCAAACACGCCGCAGTGGGGTGGAACAATCCGGCCCATGACCTCAACACACCCCACCGGCCCGCACACGCATCGTCACCCGCACCCGCACCCGCACACGCACACGCACACGCACACGCACACGCACCGCCCATCGTTTGCCGTCACCGCCACCCACTGCACCGTGGGGCGGTCCAACGCGGCGGCAGCCGCATGACCGGCACCCTGCACAGCGCCGCAGCGCTGACCATCGACGGCCGCAACCTGGTGGCGCTGTGGGGCTTGCCGTTTGCCGGCATGTTGCTGTCCATTGCGCTGCTGCCGCTGTGGCTGCCGCAGTTCTGGCACCGGCATTTTGGCAAGGTGGCGCTGGGCTGGGCTCTGGCCTTGCTGTTGCCGTTTGCGGCAGTTTTTGGGCCGGCGGCGGCGGCCCACGGGCTGGCCCATACCCTGCTGGCCGAGTACCTGCCCTTCATCGTGCTGCTGGTGGCGCTGTACACCATCTCGGGTGGCATTTACGTGCGTGGCAATCTGCACGGCAGCCCGGCGCTCAACTGCGGCCTGCTGGCGCTGGGGGCGGCACTGGCCAGTGTGATGGGCACCACCGGGGCGTCCATGCTGCTGATCCGCCCGCTGATCCGCGCCAACGACAACCGTCGCCACGCGGTGCATGTGGTGGTGTTTTTCATCTTCATCGTCAGCAATGCCGGCGGCGCGTTGACACCGCTGGGTGACCCGCCGCTGTTTCTGGGCTTTCTGCAGGGCGTCCGCTTTTTTTGGACGGTGGGCCATCTGCTGCCCGAGACGCTGTTCTTGGTGGGCGCGCTGCTGGGGATCTTTGTTGTGATCGACCGCCACTTTTACGGGAAGGAGGGGGTGCAGCGCCGCGACCCCACGCCAGACACTCCGCGTGTCGGGCTGGACGGCAGCATCAACCTGCTGCCGCTGGCCGGTGTGGTGGCGCTGGTGCTGATGAGTGGCACCTGGAAGCCTGGCCTCACGCTGCAGCTGCTGGGCACGCCGGTGGCGCTGCAAGACGCACTGCGTGATGTCGGCTTGCTGGTGCTCACCGGCATCTCACTGGCCATCACACCGCGCAGCGTGCGCCAGGCCAACCAGTTCAGTTGGGGGCCAATGGCCGAGGTGGCCAAGTTGTTCATCGGCATTTTCATCACCATGCTGCCAGTGCTGGCCATGCTCAAGGCCGGGGTGGATGGGCCTTTTGCGGCGATAGCGCGGGCCGTTACCGGGGCTGACGGCCAGCCGCTGCCCTGGGCCTATTTCTGGTTCTCTGGCCTGCTGTCGTCGTTTCTGGACAACGCGCCCACCTACCTGGTGTTTTTCAACTTGGCGGGCGGCGATGCCAACACCTTGATGGGCCCGCTGGCCAGCACGCTGGCGGCCATCTCGGCGGGCTCGGTGTACATGGGCGCCAACAGCTACATCGGCAACGCGCCCAACTTCATGGTCAAGGCCATTGCCGAAGAGCGTGGCATTGCCATGCCCAGCTTTTTTGGCTACATGGCCTGGTCAAGCGCCATCCTGCTGCCGCTGTTTGCCGTGATCACCTTCATTTGGATGCGCTGATATGTCCCTGCCTCACCAACCAAAGATCAAGCGCCGCGTGCTGGTCGCCATCCCTGTTTTTGCCGAGGTGCTGGCCGCGCTGCAAGACCACTTTGAGGTGGACGCCCCCTGCGGCAATGACCAGTCCATCGACTGGACGCCCGAGGCCCTGGCCGCACGGCTGCAGGGCTGCGCCGGCATCTTCATCGCCGGTGCGCCCGCCATCACCGCCACGCTGCTGGCCGCCTGCCCCGGCTTGCGGGTGGTGGCCAGCATGGCGGTGGGCCACAACAACATCGACTTGGCGGCTTGCACAGCGGCCGGTGTGTTGGTCAGCAACGCACCCGATGTGCTGACCGAAACCACTGCCGACTTTGGCTTTGCGCTGATGATGGCCACCGCCAGGCGCATCACCGAGAGTGAGCATTTTTTGCGCGCCGGGCGCTGGCAACACTGGTCGTATGACCTGTTTGCCGGTGCCGATGTGCATGGCGCCACGCTGGGCATTTTGGGCATGGGCCGCATTGGCCAGGCCATTGCCAAACGCGGTGCGCTGGGGTTCGGCATGCCGGTCGTGTACCACAACCGCAGCCGGCTGGATGCTGCGCTAGAGCAGCAACTGGGCGCACGCTGGGTCAGCAAGCATGACTTGTTGCGCCAGGCTGACCACCTGGTGATCGTGGTGCCCTACAGCGCGGCTTCGCACCACTTGATCGATGCCCAAGCACTGGCACTGATGCAGCCCAGCGCCACGCTGACCAACATCGCCCGCGGCGGTGTGGTGGACGACGCTGCGCTGGCAACGGCGCTGCAAGAGCGCCGCCTGGCCGCCGCCGGGCTGGATGTGTTTGAGGGCGAGCCCACAGTCCACCCGGCGCTGCTGGCCCTGCCCAATGTGGTGCTCACGCCGCACATTGCCAGCGCCAGCCTGCGCACCCGGCGGGCGATGGCCGACCTGGCGGCGCGCAACCTGGCAGCGGCGCTGGGCTGCGGGCCAGAGGCCGGCCGGCCGCCCACCGCGCTCAACCCGGCCGTGCTGACGCTGCCCGGCTGACACCCGTCTGCTGCCCACGCCACAGCCAAGCGGCGGTGGCCAGCAACAGCAGTGTGGCGCAGGCCAGCGTGATCTCGATGGCGCCCAGGGCTGCGGTGCCGGGCGGCTGCCAGGGTGCATGCAGTTGCACCGGCGCCAGCGCCCGCACCAGCAGCGGCCCGGCAATCTGGCCCAGCGCAAACGCTGCCGTCATGCGGGCCAGCAGCGGCGCGGGCTGTTGCGGCGCCAGGGCGCGGGCCATCTGCATCGCAATCACCGTGGCCAGCACAAACGTGCCGCCCACCAGCAAGGCCGCCAGCCCCACCGCCCAGGCTGAGCGCGACAGCAGCGGCAGCGCCACCCCGGCCGCCATCAAAAACTGACACACCGCCCAGACCCGCACCGGCGGCCAGGCGGCCACCATGCGCCGTGTCAGCAGCACCGAGGCCAAGGCCGCCAAGCCAAACACCGGCCACACCAGGCCAAAGCTGCGGGGGTCATCCAGCAATGCACGCGCCATGGCTGGCAAAAACGTGGCCGGCAGGATGTAGCCAAAGCCGAAGGCGCCGTAGCAAATCACCAACGGCCAACTGCCGGGTGGCAGTGGACTTGCGGCCTTGGTCAAGGTGGATACGGTCATGCCGGCGGTGGTGTTGGCGGCGGCGCTGGCGGTGTTTTGGCCTGGCCCAGCCGCCCGCCGCACCAGCCAGATCACCAGCCCACTCAACAGCAGCGCCGCCGCGCCAAACAGCAGCCACAACGCACTGGCACTGGCCGCCACCGCCCACCAGGCCAACAAGCCCGCCAACGTGATGCCGGCACCCACTCCGGTGAACACCAAGCCACCCAGCCCACTTTGGCCACGCTGGGCCAGCAGCGTCAAGCTCCACGCGCTGATGCCCACCAGCGCCCAGGCACTGCCCACCCCGGCGCCAAAACGCAGCAGGCCCCACACCAGCGGGGTGTGCGTCAGGCCTGCAGCGGCTGTCAGCACGGCAATCGTGGGTAGGCAATAACGCACCAAGCGCAGGGGCTGACCAGCCAGCCGCCCGGCGCTGAGCGCACCCACCAGATAACCCAGATAGTTGGCGGCCGCCAGCTCGGCACCACCGGCGGCGTCCAACTGCCCGTCGCGCATCATCAGCGGCAGCAGCGGGGTAAAGGCAAAACGGCCAATGCCCATGGCCACGGCCAGCGTCAATGCGCCGGCCAGCAGCACCGCCCAGGTGGTGGGTTGGGCGGGTTGGGCGGGGTTGACAGGGTGGTTTGCAGCAGGCATCACCACATCATGCCGGGCCAACCAACACAGGCTTGTCACCGACCTGCCCCCATTTGAAGCACTGCCCGCCAGCCGTTGCGGGTTTGTCCTCTCGGCTGGGAGCAGTGCCGGCCGCGACCATCAACGGCTGGCAACACGTCATCACACGTCAGGCCTGACCCATCCAAGAGGAGAACCCGAATGAGCACGCGCTTCAAGATCAATGGCAAAGCTGTCGAGGCCAAGGCCGAACCCGATACCCCGCTGCTGTGGGTCATCCGCGACGAAATCGGCCTGACCGGCACCAAGTTTGGCTGCGGCGCCCAATTGTGCGGCGCTTGCACGGTACATGTGGACGGCGTGCCAGTGCGCTCGTGCGGCACCCAGGTATCCCAGGTGGCCGGCAAATCGGTGGCCACGATTGAGAGCCTGTCACGCAACAACAGCCACCCGCTGCAAAAAGCCTGGATTGCACATGACGTGCCGCAATGCGGCTACTGCCAAAGTGGCCAGTTGATGAGCGCGGCCGCGCTGCTGTCCAAAAACAAAAAGCCCACCGACAGTGAGATTGACACCGCCATGAGCGGCAACCTGTGCCGCTGCGGCACTTACGTGCGGGTGCGCGCTGCGATCAAGACCGCTGCCGCCGAAATCCGCAGCGCCAAGGCCTGAGGGAGCAACCGATGACACACACCACGACAGACCACAACACTGCCTCCGCCAGCGCCGACACCAGCGTTGAAACAAGCGCCTTGGCCATTTCCCGCCGCGGCTTCATGCAAGGCTCAGCCACCGTGGCGGGTGGCCTGATGGTGGGCACCAGCCTGCCGCTGGGTGGCCCGGCAGTGGCCGCTGGCACGCTGCACACCCCCAACGCCTGGGTGCATATCGCTGACGACAACACCATCACCCTGATCTCGGCCCGCGCCGAAATGGGGCAGGGCGTGTACACCTCGATGCCGATGTTGGTGGCCGAGGAATTGAACGTTGACATCAAAAAGGTCAAGGTGGCATTTGCACCAACCGGCAAGGTCTACGGCAATGCGATGCTGTTCGGCCTGCAACTCACCGGCGGCTCGACGTCGGTGCGCGAGGGCTGGGACAAGTTGCGCATGGCCGGCGCCCAGGTGCGCGAAATGTTGGTGGCCGCGGCCGCGCAAAAGTGGGGCGTTGACGCCAGCACCCTGACGGCGGTGGACGGCCGGGTCATGGGCCCGGGTGGCAAGGTGGCCACCTACGGCCAATTGGCCGAAGCTGCGTCCAAACTGCCGGCGCCCGAAAAAGTGGCGCTCAAAGACCCCAGCCAGTTCCGCATCGTCGGCAAGCGCACCACCCGCATTGACACACCGTCCAAAGTCAACGGCACGGCGGTGTTTGGTATGGATGTCAAGCTGCCCGGCATGGTCTACGCCACGCTGGCGATGTGCCCGGTGATTGGCGGTACGGTCAAGAGTTTTGATGCCAGCCGCGCCAAAGGCATGCCCGGTGTGGTGGATGTGGTGCAAATTCCTGATGGCGTTGCGGTGGTGGCCAGCAGCTACTGGCAAGCCCGCAAAGCGCGTGAGGCGCTCAGCATCCAGTGGGACGAAGGCGCCAATGCCGGCCTCAACACCAAGGCCATGTTCGATGGCACGCGTGCTGCGCTGGCCACCGGCAAGCCCATCCCCGTGCGGCCGCCGGTGGGTGATGCGGATGACGCCATCAGCCGCGCCGCATCCGTGGTGCGGGCCGAGTACCTGGCGCAAAACGTCAGCCACTCGCCGATGGAGCCGATGAACTTCACCGCCCACTACGACAACGGCCGCGTGCGGCTCATCGGCCCCACCCAATGGCCCGACGCCGCGCAAGGTGCGGTGGCCAAGATCCTGGAGGTCAAGCCCGAGGACGTGTCGGTGGAGTCCACCTTCCTGGGCGGCGGCTTTGGCCGCCGCATCGACATCGACTTCATCATCCAGGCAGCGCAGATCAGCAAGGCGGTCAAGAAGCCGGTCAAGCTGATCTGGTCGCGTGAAGACGACATGACGCATGATTTTTACCGCCCGCTGGCCGTGCACCAGTTGGCCGCAGCGGTGGGGGCAGACGGCAAGCCGATGGCGATGACCTTCCGGGCGGCGTCGCAGTCGATCACCGGCCGCATCTTCGGCCTGCCGGCCGAGGCGCCCGACGTGCTGATGACCGAGGCCGCAGTGGCGGGCTACAACATTCCCGCCAGCCGGCATGATGTGGTGAAACATGACGCCGGCCTGCGGGTGGGCTACTGGCGCGCGGTCAGCCACAACATGAACGCGTTTGCCAACGAGAGCTTTGTTGACGAGCTGGCCGCCAACGCACGCCAAGACCCGGTCGCTTACCGCATGGCGCTGCTGCAAGGCCAGCCGCGGTTTTTGAACGTGCTGAAACAGGCGGCTGACAAAGCCGGCTGGAGCACGCCGGCAGCGGCAGGGCGCTTTCGCGGCGTGTCGTTGATGGAGGGTTACGACACCTACATGGCGCAGGTGGCCGAGATCTCGATGGTGGACGGTGCGCCCAAGGTCCACCGCGTCACGGTGGTGGCCGATCTGGGCCGCATGGTCAACCCCGACACGGTGGAGGCGCAAATCCAGTCGTCCATCATCTTTGGCCTCAGCGCGGCGCTGTGGGGCGAGATCACGGTGGACCAG
>JAYVLI010000029.1:0-21077 GCA_043759535.1 Betaproteobacteria bacterium
CGGCAATATGAGCTGGGCGCCAAATGGCGCGGCGCCGCGCTGGAGCTGGATGCAGCCGTGTTCAGCGCCGACACCAGCAACGAGATTGGTGTGTTGTCCAACACCGGTGGCCGGTCCATCTTCCAAAACGTGGGCCGCACCCAGCGCTGGGGCGCTGAGTTGGCGGGCCTGTGGCGTGCCAGCCCGGGGCTGCGCCTGCAGGCCGCGTTGTCGGTGCTGCATGCGTCGTATGAAGACAGCTTTTTGACCTGCACCGGCACACCCTGCACACCCACCACCAAGCCGCCAGTCAATACCGCCACTGTCAATGCCGGCAACCGCATTGCCGGCACCCAAAAAGCCAGCGGCTGGGCCGAGGCGGCCTGGCGGCCGGGCAGCGTGCTGGCGGGTCTGCCGGGTGAGCTGGCGCTGGAGTGGCGCGCGGTGGCCCGCACGGTGGCCAATGACACCAATACCGCTGCGGCTGCGGGTTATGCGCTGGCCAACCTGCGCTGGTCAGGCAGTGTGCCGCTGGGTGCCAGCGACTCGATCGAGGTGCTGGCCCGCATCGACAACCTGTTTGACCGCGGCCACGCCGGCAGCGTCATCGTCAATGACGGCAACCAGCGCTTTTATGAGCCCGGTGCGCCGCGCAGCGGCTTGCTGTCGCTGCGCTGGCAGCACCGGTATTGAGCTGGTGCAAGCCTTGCTGCTGACGGGTTGGATGGCCCAGCGCCGCCGCATGCTGCAAGCCACGCTGGGCGCTGCGGCTGCGGCTGCCACCTGGCTGCCGGGCAGGGCCGGCGCGGCGGACGCGGCCGACCCGTTTGAAGGCGACCCCTTCAAATTATTCCAGTAGCCCGCGCTGAAAAAATAGTTTCCGGGTGCTGCCGCCCGCACCCAGTTTGATGCCCGGATGCGGGCGCTGGGCCCGGCATTTGCCGAAGACCCGATGAACAGGCCCATCACCGTGGCGGCTGATTTGCCCGGTGTGCAGCGGCTGCTGGTGCTGGTGGACCGCAACTCCATCCGCAAGGTGTTGGCGCTGCAGCCGCTGCTGGCGCTGCCGACCATCAGTTTCCGCTTCAAGCTGGAGCAGGCCTCACCGGCGCGGGCCCTGGTGCTCACCGCTGGTGGGCTGTGGCATGTGGGCGGTGCGTTGGTGGATTCGGCCGGGGGTGGCTGCACGCGTTTGCAGACCGGGTGCCCACCACACCGCAGGCTGACCCCAGCGCCTGGCTGCGCAGTTTGCATGCGATGGCAGGTGGGCAAGGGCTGGGGCCGGCGGCGGGCGGCCTCAAGCTGCCCACCGTGGTGCCCAGCCACGGCCCGGTGCGTGAGGGCCAGCGCGGCCTGCAGCAAACCCGTGCCTACCTGCAGTGGCTGGACACCAGCTTTGCCCGCTGGGCCGCGCAAGGCTGGCAGATGAACGAGGTGCTGCGTGCCACACCGCCCGAGCCTTTTGCACGTTGGGCCGTCTGGCCGGCGGAATACACCCGCAACGTGGCCCACCTTGATCCGCGTTATGAGCATGCAGCGCTGCAGCGCGGCAAGCCACCGTGACCCCCTGAGCCACCGGCGCGCCGGGCTGCTGCGGCAGGCCATGGCGCCTGTGCAACCTGGAGCAGCACGCACAGGGCACACCCTGGGCTCGAAACCTTGCACCGCACAAGGCCGATGGCACGCCTTGTGCCGGGAATAAGGTCTGAAACGCCGGGTGATGTCAGCCGCTGTGACAACCCGCCCTAAAAGCGGAGACTCCATGAAGCTGAAACTTTTGACCCTGCTTGTATCCCCAGGCTGCGCCGCGTTGGGCGCCCACGCCGGCGTCACCGACCAGATGATCGAGAACGACGCCAAGTCCACCGGCGACGTGCTGAGCTGGGGCATTGGCACACCAAGCCAGCGCTATTCGCCGCTCAAGCAGACCAGTGACAAGAATGTCGCCAAGCTGCCGCCGGTGTGGTCGTTTTCGTTGGGTGGTGAAAAGCAGCGTGGCCAGGAGAGCCAGCCCGTCATCCACAACGGCAAGATGTTTGTCACCTCGCTGTAACCGCGCATTTTTGCGCTGGACGCCAAGACCGGCGCCAAGCTGTGGAAGTCCGAGCACCGCCCGCCTGACGCCATCATGCCCTGCTGTGACGTGGTGAACTGCGGTGCCGCGCCGTACGACAACCTGGTGATCTTTGCCACGCTGGGCGCGCAACTGGTGGCGCTGAACCAGGACACCGGCGAGGTGGTCTGGAAAGAAAAGAACGTCGACCACGCCGCCGGTTATTCGGCCACCGCCGCGCCCATCATCGCCAACGGCCTGCTGCTGACCGGTGTGTCGGGTGGTGAGTTTGGCTTGGTGGGCCGGGTCGAAGCGCGTGACGCCAAGACCGGCAAGATGGTGTGGAGCCGGCCCACGTTGGAAGGCCACATGGGCTACAAATACGACAAGGATGGCAACAAGACCGAGATCGGCACCTCGGGCACCACCGGCAAAACCTGGCAGGGTGACCTGTACAAGACGGGTGGCGCGGCCACCTGGTTGGGCCCCACCTGCAACGCCAAAACCGGCCTGGCCTACTTTGGCACCAGCAACCCGTCGCCGTGGAACAGCCACTTGCGCAAGGGCGACAACCTGTTCTCATGCTCCACCGTGGCGATTGATGTGAAAACGGGGCAAATCGTCTGGCACGACCAGGGCACACCCAACGACGGCTGGGACTTTGACGGCGGCAATGAGTTCGTCACCTACGGCGACGGCGCCAACATCCTGGGTGGCAAGGCCGACCGCAATGGCTTCTTTTATGTGAACAACGCCAAGACCGGCAAGCTGCTCAACGCCTTCCCGCTTCCCGTTTGTCAAGAAGACCACCTGGGCCACCGGCATTGACCTGAAAACCGGCCGGCCCAACGTTGTGCCCGAGAACCGCCCAGGTGACTCCACCGCCGGCGCTGATGGCAAAAAGGGCGCGTCCATCTTCTCGGCGCCCAGCGTCCTGGGTGGCAAGAACCAGATGCCGATGGCCTGTTCACCCGACCCCAAGCTGTTTTATGTGCCGGCCAATGGGTGGGGCATGGAGATCTGGAACGAGCCGGTCACCTACAAAAAGGGTGCGGTCTATTTTGGCGCTGGCTTCACCATCAAGACCCTGAGTGGCGGCCCGATTGGCGCCCTGCGCGCGATGGACCCCAAGACCGGCAAGATCGCCTGGGAGGCCACCAACAACGCGCCGCTGTGGGGCGGTGTGCTGACCACCGACGGCAACCTGGTGTTCTGGGGTACGCCTGAAGGCTTTTTGCAGGCGGCCGATGCCAAGACCGGCAAGATCCTCTGGAAGTTCCAGACCGGCTCGGCTGTGCTGCCGCCGCGCCCAGCAGCGGCAGCACCAGGCTGGCTTGCAAGCCGTGTGGTGGGTGCGGGTCCAGCCGCAAGTGGCCACCGTGCAGCGCAGCCACCTGGCCGGCCAGGTGCAGCCCCAGGCCCACGCCGTTGTCCAGCACGCTGATGACCAGCGCGGCTGGGCTGTCTTGTTCGGTGATGTGCAATTGCATCTGCATACCGGCGCCGCCGTGGGCAAAGGCGCTGCGCAGCGGGTTGCGCAAAGCCAGCCGCAGCAGGCCGGGCTCCAGCTCGGCAGACCGCAGGTCCGTCATGGTGTGCAGTTGCACGGCGCTGCGCTGGGCCTCGGGCAGATCACCCAGGGCCAGATGGACCAGAAAATCGAGTTCGGTCTCGGCCAGCAACAGCGGTGCTTGCCGCGCCAGCAGATTGACGGCGGCCAGGGTGTTGTCCAGCGCGGCCTGCACATCACCCAGCACCCCCTGCGCCCGGTGCAAGCGCGTGGTGGCCAGGCCGATCTGGTCGGTTTGGCTGGCCTTGTCGGCGTGTTGCTGCAGCAGCACCGCATCAGCCGCCTGCAGCGCACCGCTGGCGTTGTGCAGCGGCTGGCGGATGCCGTGTGCCAGCAGGTGCAGCAGGCGGACCCGCTCACTGGCCAGGCGGTCGCGTTGGTCCAGCAACTGCTGCAGTGCAACGGCTTGGTTTTCGGCGGCTTCGCGCTTCAGGGCTTCGGCCAGCTGGGCCTTGTGCGCCCGGCCTGCTGCAGCATGGGCATCGTCCAGCACCAGGCCCACGCAACCCACGTTGCCGTAGCAGGCGGCCAGAATGAGCAGGCCCAACAACAAAAACCAGTCCCAGGTGGGTTTGTCCATCTGGGCCGAGGTGGTCCAGCCCAGCCCGGCGGTCACCGCCCGCAGCAGCGCGCCAGCGGTAATTGGGTGACAACAAGGTCAGGCCGTAGAGGGCGATCAGCAGCACCGTCACCCCTGCCGCGCGGGCGGCACACGGCGGCCAACCCAAGTGGCGGCGCAGCGCCAGCACCCGCAAGCACAGCGACAGGACCAGCAAAAAATTGCTGGTAAAAACACGGTCCAACCGCCCACCACATCGCGCAGGGCCAGCAGCGCACCCCCCGCCAAGTGACCCCGCACCCAGCGACCACAGCCGCACCGCTGTTTTGTCGCGTGCGTCATGCAGCAGCGGCCAGCAGGTCAAGGCCAGCATGGCGTCAATCAAGCCAGCGGTGGCTTCAAAAACTTGGGCGATGAGGTGGGGCATGGGGGTGGCGCCGGCCAGGCAGATTGGGCCACGTCGGCGTGCCAAACTGATTGCCCGCATCATCGCCGACCGATTTACCCCATCCGCCCGACTGGCGCCATGCCTCGACTTCAGCGCGGCAGCAACATGCGGATCTGCCCGCTGCTGGTTGGCTGGTTGGCTGGCCGACCGGCCGGCCGGCGCGCAGCCCAAGTTCAGAGGCGGTAGGCCACGCGGCGGCGTTTGGGTTCAGTCTTGGCCAGTGCCGCCTGGCCTGCCGGCGTGTTGTTGGCGGTGATGGTGGTGCGTGCCGCGCTGCGCTTGAGCAGCAACAAGCCCAGTGCGGCGCAAGCGGCTGTGGACAGCGCGGCGATCTGGGCCCACACATCTGCGCTGATGTTGTCCGGCGCCTGGCCGGCGTCGCCTTGGGCCGCCACGGGCTTGGACGAGCGGCTGGTGGTGGATGGTGGTGGGCTGTCAGTGCCCGCCGTGCGCAACGCCGGCAAGCCGATGCTGTCAGCAAGATAGTTGGGCGCTTGTGGCGTGCCGCCGGCAAGCTGCGCCACCTGCAGGTCTTGGCCCACCGCCAAAGCGTGGGTGGGGTTTTGCAGCAGCGGGGTGGCCGCTGCGGTCGTCACCCAGACCAGCAGCGCGGTGCCGGCCAGAGGGTGTTTTGAAATCATCATGTCGATCACTCCGCGCCTGAACACAGCAGACTGCGCAACGATGATGCCGCTCACTTTGGGTGATTTGTCAGTTTTATCAAAGTTAGGGGTTGGCCGAAGTTAGGGGTGTGCTTGCCGTCACCCGTCACCGTTTGGTGCAGGCACGGGCTTTACGACGGACTGGCCCTCACAACAATGACTCGAGATCGTGCATGACCGCCCGTCCCACAACCCCCGCCGTGTGTTTTTGCTGCAGTTGGCTGCAGGCAGCGCTGGGCTCACCGCCAGCAGCGCGTTGCCGGCCCAAACCAAGGTGGACGAAGCCGATGACGGCGCCGTGGCGTTGGGCTACAAGCACGACGGTGCCCAGGTGGACACCCAGCAGTACACGCAGTTCAAGCCCGAGCAGCAGTGCAACAACTGCCAGTTTTATCAGGGTAAACCCATAGATACTTGGGCCGGTTGCTCAATGTTTGGCCGCGAGCAAATTACCGCCGCCGGTTGGTGTTTGGCCTACAAAAAAGTCGGTTGACTGGCCCGCGCGTGTCAGCCGGGAGGCCGGTCTGGTTTGCCCAAGGTCAGCCGGTGCAGCAGTTGCTGGCCAGATTCAGCCACGGCCTGCATCGTGGCTTCCAGCATGGCCATCTCACGCAGCGACTGGGCAAAAGCTTGGTACTCGGCCGATTGGGCTTCGGGCACGGCCACCGGCGCAGCGCCCGCCGCCAGGGCGGCGGCCACCGCCTCAAAGCTGCTGCGCAGGTGCAGCAATTGGGCGCGCAACGCGGCGGTGGTGCTGGCAGCCTGCAGGCGGGTGGGGCTGTCTGCAGCGGCCAGCAGCGTGTCCACCGTGCGCAGCAGCACGCCAAAGGCGCCGCTCTCACGGGCGGCCACCAGCTGGGTTTGCAGGCTGCGGCGTGAGGCATCGCCCAGGCTGTGCAGGGCGCCGTCGCGCAGGCCGTCCAGTTGGCGTTCCAGGTGCCGGTTCAGGGCGCCCAGCCGGGTGCCGACAGCCACCACCTCACTGAGAATCTTGTCCAGGTCATGCACCACCGTGCCAATGCGGTCAAGAAAGTGGTTCAGGTCCAGCGCCAACTCACCAAACTCGTCGTCAGACTTGACGCGGGCGCGTGGTGACAAATCCATCAGCCCTTTGGCCAGGTCGGCCACCGTGCTGCGCAGCGACAGCAGCGGCTCCATGCGCACCTTGAGCAGCAAAAACAGCACGATCGTGTGGACGATGATGTTGAAGGCCAGCACCCCGCCCGTCAGCCGCACCTCATGCCACCAGTTGGCCTCTTTGCTGGCCAGGTAGCTGCGCACCGTCACCGTGCCCAGCACCTCGCCCACCTGGGCTTTGACATGGCAGCCCAGGCAGAACTGCTCGGCCGTGAGGGTGACCGACGCGGCCATGTGCTCACCCGCCGGCCAGCGCGCCGGCAGGCCTTTGGCGTCCATCGCACGGGTGGCTTTCATCGAGGCCACCGTCACGTCGGCCGGCACCACGGCGATGGACAGGCCCAGGTCGCCGTAGTTGCGGTCCAGGATCGGGTAGACGGTTTGCGCGGCCGTGGGCCCGCCGGAATTGAGCATGATGGATTTGACATCGCCGGCCAACTGCTGGGCGGCGCGGTCCACCCGGGTGGGCTCACCGGTGCGGAAGTCATACAGCACCAGGCCGTAGCGCAGCCCCAGCTCCACCCCGGCCACCACCAGCAGCAGCAAGAAAAAGTCCCGGATCATGTGGAACATGAAGGACTGCTCAAAGCGGCCCAGACTGGTGTTGTGCATCAAGCGGTGTCCTTGCTGCGCGCCGTGGCGCCCGGGCCCGGCAGGCCGCCGGGGAGGCTGGTGCGTGGTGGTCTCCGGGTTGCGGCGCCGCAAGTCCAGGGGCGCGTCGACGTTAACGCGACGTACTGCCTTTGCTGACCTGGGGTTTGACCGCATCACCCGTTGACCGGCGGCCAGCGCATCAGGCGGCTGCGGGGCAAGCGCCCGGGTGCCGCGCTACACGCCGCCGCACGCCACCACACGCCGCCACAATCCCCGGCATGCCGCCCATCACGCCCTTGATGCCACCGCCCCAAGCACCACTGGACCTGCCCCGCCTGGTGATGCGCCGCGCGGGCGTGGTGGCCGCGCTGGTGCTGCTGCTGGCGGTGGTGCTGGGCCTGGCCCGCATGGGCGCGGACATGGAGGATGAGGTCAACGCCGCCCTGTCACTGGCCACGTTGATGGCCGGGCTGGGCACACTGGCCAGCAGCGATGACCAAGCCGCGCTGCAGGCGCTGCGCAGCGCGCAGCAGCACGCCCCTCTGCGCCACCTGGTGCTGCGGGTGCAGGCGGCCGACGGCACGCTGCTGCTGGGCCCGGCAGCCGCGCCAGCGGTGGGCGCGCCACTGCGCTGGTTGTTGGCGCTGCACCGTGAGCTGCTGTCCGAGCCCGACCGCGGCCAGGTCAGCTGGGCGGTGCCCCGGCCCGATGCCAGCCACTGGACGGTGACCCTGGCCGCCTCGCACGAGAGTGAGCGGCGTGAGGCAATGAACAACTTTTTGGGTGCGCTGGCGCTGCTGCTGGGCTGCATCGTCGGGCTGCTGCTGGTGATGCGCTGGAATGTGCGCCGCGCCTTTGCGCCGTTAGGCCGGCTGCTGGACGCGATTGCGGGCATCGAGCTGCACAGCGCCCAGGCCATCCAGACCCTGCCCACCATGCCGATCCGTGAGCTGGAGGCGGTGGCCGGCGCCTTGCGCCACCTGGGCCGTGCGCTGGACCGTGCGGATGCCCAGCGCCGCCTGCTCAGCAGCCAGGTGCTGACCCTGCAAGAAGATGAGCGGGCACGTTTGGCGCGCGATCTGCATGACGAGTTTGGCCAGCGCCTGACCGCGCTGCGGGTGGACGCCGCTTGGCTGGCGCGCCGGGTGGCCGAGCAACCGGCGCTCAAGCAGGTGGTGGACGGCATGGCGCTGCAGTGCGGGTTGGTGCAGCAAGACATCCGCGCACTGCTGACACGGCTGCAACCCTTTGGCCCCCGCCGCGAAAACAGCGCAGCTGATGCCACCGCCACCGCCACCGCCACCGGCACCGCCACCGATGACGACGAAGGCCTGGACCGCTTGGTGGGCCTGTTGCAGGCCTTGCTGGCCAGTTGGTCACCCCCAGGGCGCGAGACCAGCACCGCCTACCGGCTGCAATTGCAGTGGCTGGCCGCTGATGCCAGCGCCAGGCCCTGGCCCGATGCTGCGCTGGCCGAGGCCCTGCGGCTGCCGCGCCCGTTGGCCCTCACGCTGTACCGCATCAGCCAAGAGGCGCTGACCAATGTGGCGCGCCATGCCCAGGCCGGGCAGGCCACGCTGCGCCTGCAGTGCCGGGGCGACGCACTGCCAGGCGCGCCCTTGCACATCACCTGGTCGGCCAGTGACGACGGGGTGGGCCTGCCAGGTGACGACCGCCTGCTGCACCGCGGCAACGGGCTGGCCGGCATCCAAGCGCGGGTGTGGGCGCAGGGCAGTGATTTGCGCGTTGGCCCAGCCCGGCCCGGCAGCGCCAGCCCGGGGCTGTGCCTGGAGGCCAGCTTCACGCTGCAGCCAGCGCTGCCCAAGCCGCCGGCTGCTGACAACACGCTACCGGTGGCGCAACAATGAACCCGACCCGACCGCTGCTGCGCGTGATGCTGGTGGACGACCACGCGGTGGTGCGTGCCGGCTACCGCCGTTTGTTGGAGGACGAAGGTGATGTGCAGGTGGTGTCTGAACACGGCGATGCCGAATCGGCCTATGCCGCGCTGGGCGCCAAGCCCGAGGCCAGTGCCGACGTGGTGGTGCTGGATGTGTCCATGCCAGGCCGCAGCGGCCTGGACGTGTTGCGCCGTGCCCGCATGCGCTGGCCGGCGCTGCGGGTGCTGGTGTTCTCGATGCATGACAGCCCGGCCATGGTGGCGCAGGCCCTGCGTGCTGGCGCGGCGGGCTTTGTCACCAAAAGCAGTGACCCGACCGTGTTGGTCAGCGCGCTGTGGCGGGTGGCGCGCGGTGAGACACAAGTGCTGTCCCCCGACATCGCCGCCGCCCACACCGCAGCGGCGGCCGCAGCACCCCATCAAGCCTTGACCGGGCGTGAGTTTGATGTGCTGCGTGGCCTGGTGGACGGCTTGTCGGTCGAGCAAATTGCCGACCGGCTGCGCCTGAGCGCCAAGACCGTGTCCAACTACCAGACCCAGATCCGCCAGCGCCTGGGCGTGTCCACCGCAGTGGAGTTGCTGCGTTACGCGCAGGAGCACCGCATGTTCTCGGCCTGACTTTCGGCCTGACTTTCGCCCCGAATTTCGTCCTGACGCCACAGGTTGGTCGAGGTCCAAGTCAGGAAGATTTCCCAGCCGGATGGGAGCGTGTCTTGCGTACAAGCCAGGGGTCTTGTTCCAAACACAACAATCCGGAGACAGTTTGATGCGCCTTGTTCAATGTTCGCCACGCCTTGCACCACGTCCTGTCGCGTTGGCCGCCCTGCAACTGCTCGCCCTCCAAGGGCTGCTCAACAACAGCGCCGCAGTGGCACAAACCCCTGCGCAGCGGGTGGAGGTGATTGGCCTCAGCCCCATCCTCGGCCTGGACGTGCCCAAAGACCGGGTGCCGGCCAATGTGCAAACCGCCCGCAGCAGCGACATCGAGGCCAGCGGCGCCACCGACCTGGCCGCCTTCATGAACCGGCGCCTGGGCAGCGTGTCCATCAACGAGGTGCAGAACAACCCCTTCCAGCCGGATGTCAACTTCCGCGGCTTCACCGCGTCCCCGCTGCTGGGCACGGCGCAAGGCTTGTCTGTTTACCTGGACGGGGTGCGGCTGAACCAGCCGTTTGGTGATGTGGTGAGCTGGGACTTGATTCCCAAATCGGCAATTGCCAGCATCGCGCTGATGCCCGGGTCCAATCCGCTGTTTGGCCTCAATACCCTGGGCGGTGCGCTGGCGGTCCACACCAAAGACGGGCTCAAGAACCCCGGCACATCGGTGCAGTTGCTGGCCGGCTCACACCAGCGGGTGGCGCTGGAATTTGAGACCGGCGGCAGCCGGGCGGATGACCTGCACTGGTTTGTCACCGGCCAAAAATTTCATGAAAAAGGCTGGCGCGACAACTCTCCCAGCGATGTGGGCCAACTGTTTGGCAAGCTGGGCGGCCGGCTGGGCGATGCGCGTGTTGCACTCACTGCCGCGCTGGCCGAAACCGACTTGAATGGCAACGGCCTGCAAGAGCAGCGCCTGCTGGCTGCCCACCGCGGCAGCGTTTACACCCAGCCCGACACCACCAAAAACCGCTCGGCGCTGCTGAACCTGGCGGCCACGCAGAGCTTGAGCGAAACGCTGTCCGCGTCTGGCAATGTGTACTGGCGCAAGCTGCGCACCAGCACCTTCAACGGGGACATCAACGAAGGCTCACTCGACCAGGCGGTGTACCTGGCCACCACCTCAACGGCGGACCGTCTGGCACTGACCAACGCCGGCTACACCGGCCTGCCCACCAGCACCGAGACAGCGGCCAACACACCCTTCCCAAAATGGCGTTGCCTGGCCCAGGCACTGCGTGGTGATGCGCCGGCCGAGAAGTGCAACGGCTTGATCAGCCAGTCATCCACCGCGCAAAGCAACCACGGCCTGGCCGCGCAGTTGAACTGGCAGGGCAAGCTGGCCGCCATGGACAGCCAGGCCATGCTGGGCGCGGCGCTGGACATCAGCAGTGTGCATTTCAAACAAAGCACCGAGCTGGGGTATTTGAACCCTGACCACAGCGTGACCGGTGTGGGCGCATTGGGTGACGGCGTGACCGGCGGGGATGTGAACGGCACGCCGTTTGACACCCGGGTGGACGTGGCGTCCCGCACCCGCACCTGGAGCGTTTTTGCCAGCCAGGTGCTGGCGCTGAATGCACAGACCCACCTCACCCTGGCGGGCCGCTACAACCGCAGCACGGTCAAGAGCCGCGACGCCATCAGCCCCGGCGGTGGCACCGGCTCACTGGACGGTGAGCACCAGTTCAGCCGCTTCAACCCAGCGTTGGGCTTGACCTGGGCTGTCATGCCGCAGCTCACCGCTTACGGCGGTATCAACCAGGGCAGCCGTGCGCCGTCTGCCGTGGAGCTGGGCTGTGCTGACCCGGCCAACCCCTGCAAACTGCCCAATGCCATGGCCGGTGACCCGCCGCTCAAGCAGGTGGTCACCACCACGGTGGAGGCGGGTCTGCGCGGCAGCGCTGCGGGCGGCACGGCCTGGAACATCGGCCTGTTCAGCGCCGAGAACAAGGACGACATCCTGTTTGTGGCCGACAACGTGGCGGGCTTTGGTTACTTCAAGAACTTTGGCAAAACCCGGCGCCAGGGGCTGGAGGCGGGCTTTGCCATCACCCTGGCCGGCATCACGCCCCTGCCCATCACTGCGGGCGCCAACTACACCTTCATCGACGCCACCTTCCGCAGCGCGGAAATCTTGGGGGGTGCCGGCAACAGCGGCAATACGTCGGCGCAAGCCGGTTTTCGCGGGGTGGGTGGCACCATCCAGATCCAGCCCGGCAACCGCATTCCGCTGGTCCCGCGCCACTTGCTCAAGTTGTTTGCCCAAACGCCGCTGGGCGCGGCGTTTTCAATCGGCGCCGATGTGATGGCCGTGGGCAGTGCCTACGCCCGAGGCAATGAGAACAATGCCCATGCAGCCGATGGTGTGTACACCCTGGGCAGCGGCAGCAGCGCCAAGTACGCCGTGCTCAATTTGCGTGGCGACTGGCGCCCGATGGCCGGACTGAGCGTGTTTTTGCAAGTCAACAACGCGCTGGACCGGGCTTACAACACAGCGGCCCAGCTGGGCGCCACCGGCTTTGATGCCAACGGCAATTTTGTGGCCCGACCGTTTGCCGCCAATGCCAACGGTGACCGACCATTGCGTGGGTCCACGTTTTTTGCCCCCGGCGCACCGCGCAGTTTTCAGCTGGGCGTGAAGTACACGTTTGGCACCTGAAGCCTGGCCAGCGGCGCCACACCGCAATCAGGCCCGGGTGGTTTACAGCCCGGCGATGTGGTGCGCAATGTGCTGCAGGTCAGCATCGCTCAGCAAGCGGGTGACAGTGCTCATGTTGCCGCCGTCATTGCTGCGGGCGCCGGATTTGAAGGCGCGAAGGCGCGCAGTTGCTGCAGCACACAGTCCATGGGCTGGCCGGCCACGCGGGGGATCTCGCCCTGGCCAGCAAACCCGCCCAGATGGCAGTTGGTACACAAGGCCTCATCGGCCTTGGTTTTGCCCAGCCGGGCTCGGGCAGCATCGGCTGGGGTGGTGGGGCGTGGTGTTTGGGTGGTTGGTGGGGCCTGTGCGGCAGACCAGGCGGCCAGGGTGCGCAGGTCGCTGCGGGTCAGGTCTTGCATGGCGCTGGCTTGGCGGCTGTGGCCGCGCCGGCCGTCTTGAAAATCCCGCAGTTGCAGCTTCAGGTAGCGCGCTGTTTGGCCGGCCAGCAAGGGCAGCCCGGGCAGGCTGGGGTTGCCGGTGGCGCCGTGGCAGGCGGCGCAGCTTGCGGCTTGCGGTGGTGTGGTGGGTGCTGGCGTGGCGCGCTGCGCCTGGGCAGCCAGCACGCTGCACAGCAGCCAGGCCGCAGGCAGTGCCGGCCAGGTGGCTTGCCGGTGTGGGCGCGGGTGCCTGGGCATCACGCCAGCGGCGGTGCCGCTGTGGCCGCGCTTTGGGTCGAACGTTGTGCTGCACGTTGTGCCGAACGTTGGGCCAAGAAGAAGCGCAGCATTTCGGCCGATGCGTCCGGCCCGCTGGCGTCGGTGTAGCTGCCAGCCGGTTGGCCACCTGACCAAGCATGGCCAGCACCATGCACCAGCCAGTGCTCGGTGAGCGGGCTGCCGTCAGCGCGGGTTTGGCTGTGCCGGGTGTAGCGCCGGCCACCGGCGGCCTGGCCTTGTTCGGTGGTGGCCGCTGGCAGGCCGGCTTGCAGGCCAGCCGCTTGCCTGCTTGCCTGGTTGGCTTGCCGCACACTGGCAATCACCTGCTCACCGTTGCTTGGATGCACGGTGCTGTCCGACGCGCCGTGGAACACGATGGTGGGGATGGCCACACCAGTGGCCGCCGGTGTGGCGCCAGCCCCGCTGCGCATGGCCTGCAGGGCTTGCGGCAGGCTCGTGGCGGCACCGGCGGCCAGGCCGGAATGCACGCCCACAGCCGCGTACAGCTCCGGGTAGGCGGCGGCCACGCTGGCGGCCATGGCGCCACCGGCGGACAAGCCGGCGATGTAGACCCGCGCCGGGTCGATGGGGTGTTGGGCCAGCAGCGTTTGGGTCAGGTGGGCCATCCAGCCGGCCTCGCCCCGGTCGCGTTGCTGGTGGTTGTGTTTGAACCAGTTCCAGCAGCGCTGCGGGTTGGCGTCGGCCGACTGTGCCGGGTACAGCACCCACACGCCGTGCTGCTGCGCAAGGGCATTCATGCCGGTGCCGGTGGCAAAGTCGTCCGGGTTTTGGGTGCAGCCGTGCAACATCACCAGCAGCGGGCGCCGGGTGTTGTCGGTGTGTGCGCCAGGCGGGGCGTACAGCTTGTAGGCGCGGGTCAGGCCACCGTGGCTGTGGCTGGCGCTGGTGAATTGGCCAGGGTGGGTGGTGTTGGTGGTGGGGTTGGCGTCGGCGGCGTGATCTGCGGCACTGCTGGGTGTGCGCCCCGGCTCGGTGACACAGCCATCGATCACCATGCCGGATGCCGTACTGGTGTTGGCGCTGGCCAGGCCGCCCAGCGCCGTGCGCAGCACCTCACCCAAGCTGCTGGTGAGCTTGCCGCCAAAGCCACGCGCCAAGCCACCACTGCGTTGGTCATGGAGGTTGCGCTGCAGGGCTTGGGTGGCTTCGGCCAGGCGGCCGGTTTGGGTCAGGCGGGTGGCGTCTTGCAACAGGCGTTTCAGGGTGTTGGTCATGGGGTTCTTGTCGGTGTGCGGTGGACGGTGGGCGGTTGAATGCGGTGTGGGGGTTGGGTGCGGCCTACCCATCAACGCTGCCGCGCTGCCAGTGCCGCTTTCACAGCGGCCGGCGCCTGCAGCGCACCCAGCACCTCCAGTGAGCCGATGGTGGCCAGTGCCAGCGCTGGGGTCACGTCGCTGGCAATGGTGGCCAGGCCCAACACGCGGATGTGCAGCATTTGGCCGGCGGCCTGCGCGGCTTGCAAGTCAGCCACACTGAAATGCTGCAAGCCCAGCACCAGCAACTTGCGGCTGACCGCCAGCTTGACCACCTCGGCATGCTGGCCCAACTGGTTGCGGATGGCGGTGCGGATGAAATCACTGCGGTTGCCGTAAAAGCCTTCGGCCACCAGCAGGTCAATCTGGCCCAGGTCAATAAAACCCAGGTTGAGGGTCAGCTTTTCGGTGCTGAGCTTTTCAGACGCTGCAGCGCTGCTGCGCAGTGCGACGGGGTGGGCGGGTTTGGGCATGGGGCCATCATAGCACCATCCACTTGGATGTTAAGTGGATGCTTTTATCAACCCGCCAACCGGTCCAGTGCCAGCTTGCCGGCCGCCGCCGACACGGCGCTGACCGCGCTGCCCCAGGCCATGTCCAGGATGGACAGGCGCAACGGCCAGGCCTTGAGCGTGGCCAGGTTGGTCAAGTCGTAGGTGGCGTAGCAAAAAAAGCCGAACAAAGCGGCGCTGCCCAACGCCCGGCCCCAGCCCACAGGCGCAGCGCCGGGCAGCACCGCAAACCAGGTCAGGCCGGCGGCAAACACGGCGTAAAACAGCAAGGCCACAGGCACGTCGGGTTTGTCGGCCATCAAGTGGCCAATGCCTTGCTGGTAGAGCGGCTTGGCAATCACGCCCAGCCACAACAAGTCCAGCGCCACCATGGTGATGGCGGTGGCGGCGTAGGCGATGAGGATTTTTTGCATGGCTTGAGCGAGGTTTGGTGGCACTGTGCTGGCCATCATCCTGCAGGCTTGCAGCGGTGGCGCTCAGACAGGCCAGCCACCCGCTGTAGGACGCCTGCGCGTCAATCCGTGCCGCTGGCCAGGCCCAGGCGCGCCACCACCTGCCGCTCATGCTCATAAGCTGCGCGCAGAGATTTGCCGTAGTCCTCCGGCCCCAGGTAGGCAACCTCCTGGTCGTAGATGGCCAGCTCGGCCAGATGCTCGGGGTCGTTCATGGCTGTGCGGAAGGCGTCATGCAGCACCTGCACCACCTGCGCGGCCAAGCCGGCCGGGCCGGCGATGCCGTAAGGCGAGGTGGCCACCACGCCGTGGCCCAGCTCTTTGAGCGTGGGCACGTTGGGCCAGCGCTTGGTGCGGTGCTCACCAAAAGTGACCAGCAGCCGCAGCCGGCCTGAATCGACAAACGGCGCAAAACCGTTGCTGTTGACCCCCACCATCACCTGGCTGCTGGTCACCGCAATCATCTGCTCGGACGTGCCTTTGTAGGGCACGTGGATGTAGCTCAATCCGCGTTTGCCAAACAGCTCATCAATCACCACATGCGGCGTGGTGCCGGCACCGTTGGTGGCAATGCTCAGCGCGTTGGGGTGGGCCTTGGCATGGGCAAACAAATCATCCAGGCTGCGAAACGGGCTGGCCGCCGGCACGACGATGCCGAAGGTCACGCCCGAGAGCTGGATGATGGGCGTGGTGTCACGGATCGGGTCCCACAGCACTTTGCGGGTCCAGGGGGCGCGCAACACGGTCTGCGGCAATTGGGCCAGGGTGTAACCGTCGGGCGCAGCCTGCTGCAGGATGGGCATGGCCAGCGTGCCACCGGCGCCACCCCGGTTCTGCACCAAAATCTTTTGGCCCAGTTGGCGGGCAGTGGCCTCGGCCAGCACGCGAAACGTCAAATCAGTGGCGCCACCGGCCGGCCAGGGCAGCCACAGGTTGATGGGTCGGGTGGGGAAGCGCGGCGCCACTTGCGCCAGCGCAGCGCCCCAGGCTGGCCCCAGCGCCAGTGCGGGCGCCACGCCTTGCAGCAGGCCCAGCAGGCGGCGGCGCTTTGGGTTGGTGGGCGGGGTGGTGATGGGCAGGCGGGTCATCGGTTCAAGTCCTGTGCGGCATGGCCGGCATTGCAGTCATTCATTGCAGTCACTCAGCGTCATTCGGTCAACTCCAGCGTCAACAGGCCACCGGTCAAAACACTGGATTTGGCGGGTTCTGAGCGCTGCAGTTTGACCAGACCCACCCCTTTGCAATACCACTCGGTGGTGCTGATGGGTAACTCACGGATGCCGTTGACCGGGTCGGTGAAGAGCTTGAGCACCGCCTGGCCTTGCACCCAGATGCAATCCTTGAATGCGCCGGCCCGGGTGCTCACCGCCTCACCCAGTGCCGCAATCCGGTCGGTCTTGGGCACCGCTTTGTGGGTGTGGCGGATCTCGGGCGGAAATTCAGCATTGCGCCGCAGCAAATAGGTGGTGGTGGGCGCCTGCCAGGTGTTGCCCACGGCCAGCGGTGGTTTCAGCACGCAGCGCGGCGTGGCATCGGGCGTGGGGTCGGCCTCGGTATCCGTCATGCTGGCCACGCGGTAGATGCCGGTGGCGTCAAACCGCAGCCAGTGGTCCACACCACTCTCGCTGCGGCGTTGCCAGGCGCTGCCGCCGGTGGCCAGGCTTTGCTCACCCAGAGTGTGCAGCACCAGCGGTTCATGCTCCACGGTGTTGTTCTCCCCGTCGTTCTCAAATTCGCTGGTCTGGTCATACACCCAGCGGTGGCCGGCCTCCAGCGGACAGTACGACGGGCTGGCGGGTGGGGCCAAGCAGGCGGCTGGCATCACCAGGCTGCCTAAACCGCAAGCTGCGCGTCCATCCAGGCGGCTGGTGATGGTGGTGTGGGTCATTTTCCAGGCAGTTGTGGTGCGGGCAGGTCACGGATCTTGACCTCTTGCCCATCACTGCCGGGCTGCAGCCAGCCCAGGCCTTTTTTGCCTTGTTTGGGTGAGGCGCTGCCCATCTGGTTGACCTCCTGCCTGGCTTTTTTCATGCCATCGTTCAACGCCGCGTGCAGGTCTTTGGTGTCAGCAATTTTGTAGGCCCGGGGCTGGGCCACCGGCTTGCCTTTGTCGATGGCGTTGACCCGCAGATACAGGGCCCCTGCGGCTTTGGCGGACGGCTCCTCGATCACCACCGCCAGCAGTGCAAAACGCTCGGGCAGGGCGTCGGGTGTGGGCCAGCCCGACCGCTTGTGGACCACATCGTCGCCCCAGAAATACAGCACCGTCACACCCACCACCAGCAGGCCTTTCAGCCAGCCTGGCCAGCGTGACCACAACAGTGCCATGGCGCACAGCAGCACCAGGGCAGCAAACAAGAGGGTGAGGGCAAGTGACATGGTCGGGGTTGGATTTACAGGCGCTGCACCCGCGTTTTGGGCAGGGTGTTGATGCTGGCCACGCTGCTGTCTGGCAACACGGTGAAGCGGGCGGCGGTGGCTTCGTCCCCCTTGCGGGCCAGCACCAGTTGGCCGTAATAAATGACCTCAGCACGTGGGTTGACCTTGATGATGGACACGGTCACATCCCCCGGCTTGCCGTCTTTGCTGCGGTCGTCATGGGCGTTGACGGTGTCTTTACCGGTGGCAGAACCACGCAACGTCACCACCTCCTGGTTGAGCGGGTTGATGATGCTTTTGCCGTTGACCACGATGGAGTCATTGGCCAGGCTGCGGTCGTCGCGGTCCAGGTGCATCAAGCCGGCCTCACGGGCACGAAACCACACCAGGTTGCCACCCGGGTCTTGCGCCCAGGCGTCAATGTCGTTGGGGTTCATGTCGGGCCAGCCCACGGTGATGATGAACTCGGCCTTGGCAGGAATGGCGCCGGCTTTCAGCGTCTTGGGGTTCATAGCCAGCATGGCGATGATGAGCATCTGCAAACCGGTCCAGCCGGGTCAGCTGCAAGCCCGGCAGGATGTTGCCCACCAGGCCCACCAGTGTTGTGAGCAGCGCAATGCCCAAGCCGGACGCGAGGCGCTTGAGCAGCTGTTGCGACTGGCTGGCATCAAAGCTCTGGATGTTGCCGATTCGCAGCGCCAGCACCGAGAAGCCGATCACCTTGCCCAGCAGGTCCAACTTGAGCTGCAGGCCGTTCACCCACCAGGCGGTGTGGTGCGGGCCTTGGGCGGCCTCCACCAGCAAATCCAGCGGCGCCTTGTCGTCACGCGGGTTCAGCGCCAGAGCGGCCAGGGATTCACCGGCCCAACCCGCGCGTGGCGGCCCACCACGCGCCAGGCTGAGCAGCCGGCGCTGCTGCTGCAGCGCTCGGCTGCGGGCGCCGCACCACAAGGTGGCCGCCACAAACACGGTGATGATGACCAGCGTCAGGCCTGTCGGGTCACTGGACAGCAGCAGTGCCCAGACACCACGCAAGCCCAGCAGCCAGGCGCCAAACGCCAGCAAACCACCCAGCGCCAGCCACTCCAGCCACAGCGGTTCAATCGTGGGGCCGCCGGCAAGCGGACGCCGCAGATCCGGCTTTGCCGGGCTGCTGGCGTCGCCCCCTTGGGGGGAGGCGCCGAAGGCGCTTCGGGGGGGTCTCATCTATCCTCCGCGTTTGGCCAATGCGCCAAAACCCCGCTGCGGGTCATAACCCCAGGCCGCCAGCGCAAAACACAGGGCCAGCGTGGCAATCACGATGACAGGCGACACACCCGGGTCTTTGCCGTATAGCGCAAAGCGCATCCATTCCACCGCGTGGGTGAACGGGTTGAAACGGGCGAGTTGGTAGACCCAGGCCGCGCCCGATTCCTCCAGCTTCCACAGCGGGTACAGCGCGGTGGACATGAAGTACATCGGGAAGATCACAAAGTTCATGGTGCCGGCAAAGTTCTCCAGTTGTTTGATGTGGACCGACAGCAGCAGCCCCACCGAGCCCAGCATCAAGGCCGAGACCACTGCGGCCAGGCACAACAGCGGCGTGTGCGCGCCCCACACCGGCAAATCGGTGCCCAGCGCGATGGCCACCACCACAAAGGCCAGGGCCTGCACCAATGACAACACGGCCGTGGCGGTGAGCTTGGAGAACAAAATCCACCAGCGTGGCAGCGGTGCGGTGAGCAGCAGGCGCATCAGGCCCATCTCGCGGTCATAGACCATGGCCAGGCTGCTTTGCATGCCGTTGAACAGCAGCACCATGCCCACCAGGCCGGGCGCGATGTACACGTCATACGGGATGTAGGTGTCGTACGGCGGCGCAATGGCCACGCCAAACACATTGCGAAAACCCGCCGCAAACACCGCCAGCCACAACAGCGGCCGCACCAGGGCCGAGACGAGGCGGCCGTACTGGCGCACAAACTTCATCAGCTCGCGCATCACGATGGCGCGCATGGCTTGCAGGGCGTGTTTCATCAGCGTGCCTTGCACAGTTTTTCGGGTGCGTCAGCACCCAGGGTGTCCAGCGTGTTTTTGGGGTGCAGCAATCCGTCCACCGGCGCCATGGCCACCACGCTTTGACCATCACCCAGCAGCAGGGGCTGGCGCAACTGGCCGTCCCAGGGGCGGAAGGTCATGGCCACGCCTTTGGAGCCGTCCAGTTCACCTTCGGCCAGCGCCTTTTGGAACGCGGCCGCCTGGCCTTTTGGCGCCGTGGCCGCCGCACCCGCAGCCGCCCCCACCAAGGCCTTGCCGGCCAGCCAGGCGGCCCAGTCCTGTCCAGTCATGCTGCGGCCAGCCACCTTGGCGAACCGGCGGGAAATCTGCGGTGCGCCAAAGCGATCAAAGCTGGCCGACCAGGCCAAGGCCACCAGGCCGGCGTCGCCCACCACCGGGCGCGGCAGGGCGGTGCGGTAGGGCAGGCTGCGGGCAAATTCACCGTCGCTGTCCACCACCCACACCGCGTCATAAGCGCTGCTGGCGGCCACACCGGTCAGCAGCAGCGGGTTGGCCAGGTCACGTTCACGTGGGTCGGCAGAGAGTTTGAAGGGCTTGTCGCCCAACAGCTTGAGCCCGTAGCGCTTGATGGCTGCGCGGGCGCTGGTGGCGCGGGCCTGGTCGTCGGGTGTTGGCCCCACCAGCAGCAGGATTTGCGACCAGCGGCGGGCGGCCAGTGTCTGCGCCAGCGCATCAGCGCGCATGCGCTCACTGGGCAGCAGGTGCAGCAGGCGCGGCCGGCAGTCGGCCTCGCGCAGGCGGTCAGCCGCTTCACCCAGGTTGAGCACCGGCCCGCGGGTGCCGTCCACCACCGCCAGCAGCCAGTCGGCCGGCAGGTCGGCCAGCACGGCGGCCGCACCGGCGGCTTCGGCTTTTGCTGCGGCGGTTTTTGCCGCAGCCGCAGAGTTGACCGTCACCGTGTCCAACACCAGCGTGGTGCCGGCAGCGTCCAGCTCCAGCTTGCTGTCCTGCAGCGCCAGCGTCACCGCCGGTGCCACCACGCCACCGGTGTGGCCCAGGGCAGGGCGCTCGGTGCGGCTGCGCTCCAGCCGCGGGTCGTCATCACGCAGCAGCAGCGTGGCCTTGAAGCTGGCGGCCAGGGCGGTGGGGCTGATGAGCAGCATGGCCGCAGCACACACGCCTGCGGCCAGGCAGCCGCAGAACACGCGCAACACGCGCAACACGCGCTTCATTCAACCACCAGCGCCATGTAAGGCACCCGACCCACGGGAATGCTTTTCAGCGCTTTGGCGCCCGGCACGTCCACCACCGTGATGTCGTCACTCAGGCCGTTGACCACCAGCAGCCGGTCCTCAGCCTTGTTGAGCGCCACGTTCCAGGCCCGTTTGCCCACCAGCACCTGGTCAGTCACCTGGCGGTTGGCCACGTCGACAAACGCAACATGATTGGCCCTGCCCAGCGCCACAAACGCGCGCTTGCCGTCGCGGGTCATGGTGATGCCCACCGGGGTGATGTCGGCCGCGCGGGCGCCTTTCAACTCAAA
>JAYVLI010000030.1:0-4148 GCA_043759535.1 Betaproteobacteria bacterium
TCAAACAGTGACGCCAAAGTATGTTGACGATGCGCGCTGCGCGCGCGGCCATGCGGGCTGCGCTTCTCAGCGCCCCACAGGCGCGCCCCAGCCTGCCCGTACGCCCCTTTGCCCGAGACTGCGGTGGTCTGCGACGGGCTGAAAACCACGGTGGTCTGCAAAAGCCGAACGCCCGGTGGTGGTGAGCGGCAGGTGGTGCCCGGTGGTGGGGCTGTGTGGGTCGGCGAGAAGCGGAGGTCTGGGGTCGGCGCGCGCAGCGCGCATCGTTGACAAATCCGCCGCAACTGTTTGAACGAAGCGCCCGCAGGGCGCGTAGTGAGTTTTGCGGCGCGACCCCAGACTGAGCATCACAGCGCAGTCGGCGCAGCCGACCGACCCAGTCAGCGCCACCGCCGGGTGCCACCTGGCGCGTTGCGCGCAACCTCGAACGCCGGCTTTCAGCAAACAACCAAAGTCAGCTCAGCGCCCCAACCTGCCCTCAACCCAAGCGCGCCAACACCGCCAACCACAGCGGCGCCGTCAGCACAAAGCCCACGGTGGACAGCACGATGGCGGTGGTGGTTTCGGCTTCTTGGGCGCGGTAACGCTGGGCAAAGATCAGCGCGTTGCTGCCGCTGGGCATGGCGGCCAGCACCACCACCACTTGCAGTGGCAGGCCGGCCAGACCAAAGCCCCAATGGGCCACCAACAACACCAGCGCCGGCATGGCCAGCAGTTTGACCGCCGCCAGCACCAGCGCGCTGCGCACCGCGCCCCGCACCGTGTGGCCGGCGGTGTAGGCCAGCGTGATGCCGATCAGCACCAGGCACAGCGGCGCCACTGCCGTGCCCAGCAATTGCAGGGTTTCGTCCAACGGGCCGGGCAGGGGCCAACCGGTAGCGTTCCACAGCAGACCGGCCAGCACCGGCAGCACCACCGGGTGGATCAAGGTGTTGCGCACTGTGACGCGCACAGTGCGCAGCAGGCCGGCGGTGGCGTCGTGCTGGGCGCGGGCGCGGGCCACGTCCAGTTCCACCAACACTGTCAGCACGCTCAACAGCACCAGCGCATGCAGGCTGACCAGGGCGATGTGGATGCCCAGCCCGGCCTCACCAAACAAGGCCGTGACCACCGGAATACCCACCTGCACCGAGTTGCCAAACACGCTGGTGATGGCACGCACCGCTGGCGCCGCCGCTGCCCGCTCACTGGCCTGCAGATCAGCACCGGTTGGTACACGGCCCCACCAGCGCTGCAGGCCGTAAACCAGCAGCATCAGCCCCACCACCGGTACAAAAAACGCCACCACGGTTGACCACGGCAGATGGGCCACGTCCAGCCTGGCGGTGGTGCGGAACAGCAGTGCCGGCACAAAGATGTAGAAGGCCGCGTTGCCCAACAGGCGGGCCGGGTCCAGCCCACCGGCCGGTTCACCCAACCAGCGCATGCGGCCCGCCACCCAACCCAGCGCAACGGTGCAAAAAATGGCCAGCAGTTTGTTGACGACGAGCAGCGACATGGTGGGGTACGGGCGCGTGCCGGCCGCAGCGCAAGCTGCGGCCGGGTCAGGGTGGCAAAGGTTTACTTGGCCGCTTTGCGCGCTGCGGTTTTCTTGGCTGCAGCCTTCTTGGCCGGCACCTTCTTGGCGGGGGCACGTTTGGCCGGCACGCTGGCGGCCAGCGCCACACCGTCACTGCCCACTGCCGCCACCGCGCCGGCCTTGGGCGGGAACTTGGCCGCACGCGGCTCAAACTCGAAGGTGACCTTGCCCTCTTGTTCATCCCAGGCCAGCCGGGCCTTGAACTTGCGCTTGGTGCGGTTGGACACAAAACCTTCCAGCAAATCCGTCTTGCCCACCGCCAGCAGTTTGGTCACCTGCTCAAAATTCACCGGCTGGGTGAGGATGATCTTGCCGGTCTTGAAATCACAGGTGACGGGTGCGCTGACGGCATGCTGGCAGGCGTAATTGCTGCCGTGCTCGTAGACATGGCCTTTGCATTTGGGGCAGGCGCCCATCGACGGCTGGCCGCTGAAGTCAATCACCAGCGCCTCACCGTCCGCACCTTTGGCATCGTCGCCAAAGTCGAATTCCAACTTCCAGTTCTTGATCTCGTCGTCATAGGCCAGCTTCAGCTCGGCACTGAAGGGCCAGCCGGCCTTGCTGCGGAAACCCTCCAGCGGGCCCACCTTTTTGTCGCGCAAAAAGGCCTCCACCTCGGGCAGCTCAAAGCTGCGGCCGGCGGGGATCTTGGTCATGCTGAAGCCGCAGCCTTCGGCAGCGCCAGACGACCCCATGCAGGCGAAGCGCCGGTAGTTCTCTTTCACCACACCGCCGCAATTGGGGCAGGCTGTGGCCAGCGTGGCGTAGTCACCGGGGATGGTGTCGCGGTCGTATTCCTTGGCCTTGCGCACGATGCGCTCGGCCATCGCGGCGATGTCTTGCATGAAGGCGGCGCGGGAGAGGCGCCCCTGCTCCATTTCAGCCAGTTGGTATTCCCAATTGCCGGTGAGTTCGGGCTTGGTCAGGTCTTCAATCGCCAGGCCGCGCAGCAAGGTCATCAATTGAAAAGCCTTGGCCGTGGGGCACAGCTCACGGCCTTCACGCAGGATGTATTTCTCGGCGATCAGGCCCTCAATCACCTGGGCCCGGGTGGCCGGTGTGCCCAGGCCTTTTTCGGCCATGGCCTCACGCAGCTCATCGTCGTCAATCAGCTTGCCGGCACCTTCCATGGCAGACAGCAATGTGGCCTCGGTGTAGCGCGCTGGCGGCTTGGTCTTGAGCGCATTCACGGCCACGCTCTCGGTGGCCACTTGCGCATTGGGCAACACCGGCACCAGGTTGGCGTCTTCGTCCTGCGCTTCTTTGCCGTATACCGCCAGCCAGCCCGGGTTGACCAGCACCTTGCCGTTGGTCTGGAAGTGGTGGCCCACCACCTGGGTGATGCGGGTGGTGACCATGAACTCAGCCGACGGGTAGAAGACCGCGATAAAACGCTTGACCACCAGGTCGTAGAGCTTGGCCTCGATCTCGCTCAAGCTCTTCGGCGCCTGCAAGGTGGGGATGATGGCAAAGTGGTCAGACACCTTGCTGTTGTCAAACACCCGCTTGATGGGCTTGATGTAGCCGGCGTTCAAGCCTTTGCGGGCATGTTGGGCCAGCGCTTTGAGCGGGCCGGGCAGGTCTTCACCGGCAATCATCTCGAAGGTCTGCTTGACGGTGGCCAGGTAGTCCTCGGGCAGCGCGCGTGAGTCGGTGCGCGGGTAGGTCAGCACCTTGTGTTTTTCGTACAGCGCTTGCCCCAGGCTCAGTGTGGTCTTGGCGCTGAAGCCGAAACGGCTGTTGGCCTCGCGCTGCAAGGTGGTCAGGTCATACAGCAGCGGGCTGGCCGAGTTGCTGGGTTTGGCTTCTTCGCTCACCGTGCCGGCCTGGCCCAGCACCGCGTCGCGGATGGCGTTGGCATCGCGCTCGGTCCACAGCCGGTCGGCGCGGCGATCCGGGTCGGGCAGGGCGTCTTTGTCGTCGCCAGGTGCCGGGCCCTTCTTGAACTTCGGGTCGAACCACTTGCCCTCGTAACCACCGGCAGCCGCCTCAAAGCCGGCCTTGATCTCCCAGTAATCGCGGGAAACATGTTTGCGGATCTTCTCCTCGCGCTCGACCATGATCGACAGGGTGGGCGTCTGCACCCGGCCCACCGTCGTCAAAAAGAACCCGCCGTCACGCGAGTTGAAGGCCGTCATCGCCCGCGTGCCGTTGATGCCCACCAGCCAGTCGGCCTCACTGCGGCTGCGCGCGGCGTCGGCCAGGCCGCGCATTTGTTGGTCGGTGCGCAGGTGGTCAAAGCCGTCGCGGATGGCTTGCGGCGTCATGCTTTGCAGCCACAGCCGGCGGATCGGCTTGGCCAGCGGGGTTTTCAACACGGGCGCGCCAGCAACCCCTTTGCCGGTCGCGGCGTATTGCACGATCAGCCGGAAGATCAGCTCGCCCTCGCGCCCGGCGTCGCAGGCGTTGATCAGATCGCCGATGTCCTTCCTCTTGACCAGCTTGACGACCGCGTTCAGGCGCGACTTGGCCTTGTCCATCGGCGCCAGGTCGAAGTGCGGCGGTACCACCGGCAGGTGGGCGAAGCTCCACTTGCCGCGCTTGACGTCGTAGGCCTCCGGCGCCTTGA
>JAYVLI010000031.1:0-13930 GCA_043759535.1 Betaproteobacteria bacterium
CCGCGCAGCGCCTGTTCGGCCCCGGCAGCGGCCCCATCATGGCGGCGTTCACCCATGTCAACCTGGCCGGCAGCCGGTTTTCTGACGGCAGCTACGGCGTGTTTTACGCCGCCCGCGACCGCGCCACCGCCATTGCCGAGACCTGCTACCACCACGGCCGGTTTCTGGCCGCCACCGCCCAGCCGGCACTGCACCTGCCGATGCGGCTGTACCACGTGGCGCTGGACGCCCGCCTGCATGACCTGCGCCCGCTGGATGCGGCGCCCGCCGCCGTGCATGACCTGAACGACTACAGCGCGGCCCGCAGCTTGGCCGCTGGCTTGCGCGCTGGTGGGTCGGCCGGGGTGGTCTACCGCAGTGTGCGCCATGCCGGTGGCCACAACATCGGCCTGTTCAGCCCGCGTGGTGCCAGCCAGTGCCTGCACGCCGCCCACCTGCTCTACGCCTGGGACGGCCAGCGCTTTGTCGATGTCTACGAGAAACTGCCGTGATACGCGCCGCCCGCACCATCGCCCCCGCCACAGCCGGCCCGCGCCTGGACACAGTGGATGCGTTGCGTGGCACGGCCATCGTCTGGATGGTGGCCTTCCACACCAGCTTCGACCTGAACCACCTGCGCTTTTTGAGCCCGGCGCAAGACTTTTACCGCGACCCGTTCTGGACCGTGCAGCGCACACTGATCGTCAGCCTGTTTCTGTTGTGTGCCGGCCTGGGCCAGGCCTTGGCGCAGCAGGCAGCCCTGGCCTGGCCGCGTTTCTGGCGCCGCTGGGCCCAGGTGGCGGGCTGTGCAGTGGCGGTGTCGCTGGGCTCGGCCTGGATGTTCCCCACCAGCTGGATCAGCTTTGGCGTGCTGCACGGCATGGCGCTGATGTTGATTGCAGCCCGCCTGCTGGCGCCACTGGGGCGCTGGTTGTGGCCGCTGGGTGTGCTGCTGGTGGCCTTGCCACGCCTGCTGCAACACCCGCTGTTTGACAGCCGCTGGACCAACTGGGTGGGCCTGGTCACCCACAAGCCCATCACTGAAGACTTTGTGCCGGTGCTGCCCTGGCTGGCTGTGCTGCTGTGGGGGTTGGCGGCGGGGCAGTGGCTGCTGGCCCACCGGCGCGCCTGGCTGGACGCGGCGCTGCCGGCCTGGCTGGCAGCGCTGGCCACGCTGGGCCGCTGGCCGTTGACGGTCTACATGCTGCACCAGCCGCTGATCATCGGCGTGCTGAGTGGCCTGGCAGCGCTGCGCAGCACTGGCTGACGGCTGCGCCGAGCACGCGGGGCGACAATCGCCAGATGAGCGCCAAGATCCTGTTCGGCTTCCATGCCGTCACCGTGCGGTTAAAAACTGCCCCCGAATCCATCGTCGAGATCCATATCGACGCCTCCCGGCGTGATGCCCGCATGCGCCAGTTCACCGAGCGGGTGCAGGCTGCCGGCGCCAAGCTCATCGAAAGTGACGACGACCGGCTGATCCGCCTGGCCGGCAGCCCGCGCCACCAGGGCGTGGTGGCCAAGGTCAACATCCTCGCCAAGCTGCATTCGGTGGACGACGTGCTGGACGGCGTCACCGGCCCACCGCTGGTGCTGGTGCTGGACGGCGTGACCGACCCACACAACCTGGGCGCCTGCCTGCGGGTGGCCGATGGCGCCGGCGCGCACGCCGTGCTGGCCCCCAAAGACCACGCCGTGGGCTTGAACGCCACGGTGGCCAAAGTGGCCAGCGGCGCCGCCGAGACCGTGCCCTACCTGATGGTCACCAACCTGGCGCGCACTTTGGGTGAGCTGAAAGAGCGCGACATCCAGGTCATCGGCACCGCCGAAGACGCTGAACTGACGATTTATGACATCGACCTGACCGGCCCGGTGGCCCTGGTGCTGGGCGCCGAGGGCCACGGCCTGCGTGCGCTGACCAAAAAAACCTGCGATGTGCTGGTGCGCATCCCGATGGCCGGCGCGGTGGAAAGCCTCAACGTCTCGGTGGCCTCTGGCGTGTGTTTGTACGAGGCGCTGCGCCAGCGCAGGCCGGCAAAACCAGCCTGAGCTTCTACGGCCCAAGCTCTGCCAAACCCACCCAAGCAGCCCACCACCATGCCCGTCATTGCCCTGTCCCACCCGCTGGTGCGCCACAAGATTGGCCTGTTACGTGAGGACCAGATCTCCACCAAGAAATTCCGCGAGCTCACGCATGAGCTTGCGCGCCTGCTGGCCTACGAGGCCACGGCTGACTTTCCGCTGGAAAAAACCACCATCCAATGTTGGAGCGGCCCGGTGGAGATTGACCAGATTGCCGGCCGCAAGGTCACCATCGTGCCCATCTTGCGGGCTGGCCTGGGCATGCTGGAGGGTGTGCTGGACATGGTGCCCAACGCCAAGATCAGCGTGGTCGGCCTGGCGCGTGACCACGAGACGCTGCAGCCAGTGCATTACTTCGAGAAGTTTGTGGGCCACCTGAGTGAGCGCACTGCCATCATCGTTGACCCGATGTTGGCCACCGCTGGCTCCATGATTGCCACTGTCGATTTGCTCAAGGCCCGTGGCTGTCAGGACATCCGCGCCCTGGTGCTGGTGGCCGCGCCCGAGGGCATTGCCGCACTGGGCAAAGCCCACCCCGACGTGCGCTGCTGGGCAGCGGCGGTGGACAGCCATCTCAACGAGATCGGCTACATCATCCCGGGTCTGGGCGATGCCGGCGACAAGATCTTCGGCACCAAGGACGAAGACACGCTGTAGGCCGCTGCGGCCCAGGCCGCTATTCGCTACCATCGCGCCCGATTTCAACAGCAGACACAGCGGAGCAAAACCATGGCCATGGATGTGGTGGACTACGAGATCAAAGGCTCGGAGATGCAGTTTGTCGAGGTTGAACTCGACCCCGGTGAAGCCGCCGTTGGTGAGGCCGGCAGCCTGTTTTTCATGGACGCCGGCATTGGCATGGACACCGTGTTTGGTGACGGTTCAGGCGCCAGTGGGGGTGGCTTTTTTGGCAAGCTGCTGGGCGCCGGCAAACGGCTGGTCACCGGTGAATCGTTGTTCACCACGGTCTACACCAACCAGTCGCCCCAAAAGCAGCGGGTGGCGTTTGCCGCGCCCTATCCGGGCAAGATCTTGCCCATGGATTTGCGCCAACTGGGCGGCACGTTGATCTGCCAGAAAGACGCGTTTTTGTGCGCTGCGCGGGGGGTGTCGCTGGGCATCTTTTTCCAGCAAAAGCTGGGCGTAGGCTTTTTTGGTGGCGAGGGCTTCATCATGCAAAAGCTCGAAGGTGAAGGCCTGGCGTTTGTGCATGCCGGCGGCACCATCGTCAAACGTGAATTGCAGCCCGGCCAGACGCTGATGGTGGACACCGGCTGCGTGGTGGCTTTCACACCCAACGTCAATTTCGAGATCCAGTACGTCGGCAAGATCAAAACCGCGCTGTTTGGCGGCGAGGGCCTGTTTTTGGCCAAGCTCAGCGGCCCCGGCACGGTGTGGTTGCAAAGCCTGCCGTTCTCGCGCCTGGCCAGCCGCATTTTTGCTGCGGCACCGCAGCGGGGTGGCTCACGCGAAGAGGGCGGTTTACTGACTGGCCTGGCCGGTGGCGCAGCCGGTGGCAGCTTGCTGGGCGGCCTGTTTGGTGGTGACGGCAACGGCGATGGGGATTGAGCCACAGCGCGCCGGCGCGGTGCGTTGGGCCGTGCTGCCCGCCGCAACGCTGGCCCTGCTGCTCAGCATGGCCTGCCTTGCTGCCGCACCTTCACCCACACCCACACCTACAGCCACACCTGCCCCCGGCACCAGCCTGCAGCTTGAAGAACTGACCTGGACCGAGCTGCGTGACCGCCAGGCCGCCGGCACCACCACCGTGCTGGTGCCCATCGGCGGCACCGAGCAAAGCGGGCCGCACATCGCCCTGGGCAAACACAACACCCGGGTGCGGCTGTTGGCCGGGCTGATTGCCCAGCAATTGGGCCACACGGTGGTGGCGCCGGTGCTGGCCTATGTACCTGAGGGCAACATCAACCCACCCACGGCGCACATGCGCTTCAGCGGCACCCTCACCATCCCCGACGCGGTGTTTGAGGCGGTGCTGGAGGCCACCGCTCGCAGCCTGCGCCAGCATGGTTTTCGGGACGTGGCCTTGTTGGGTGACCACGGTGGCTACCAAAAAAGCCTGGAGAAGGTGGCCAACAAGTTGAACCGTGAATGGGCGGGTGCGGGTACAGGCGGCCCACGCTGCCGGGTGCATGCGCTGCTGGATTACTACCGCGCTGCCCAAACCGGCCATGCCGAGCTGCTGGCCGCCCGCGGCTTTGGCGCGGCCGAGATTGGCAGCCATGCCGGCCTGGCCGACACCGCGCTGATGCTGGCCACCGACCCCGCGCTGGTGCGCAAAGACCAGTTGGCCCGCGCCGCCAAGGCCGGCGCCAGTGAAGGTGTGGTGGGTGACCCGCGCCGCGCCAGCGCCGAGTTAGGCCAGATCGGTGTGGACCGCACCGTTGAGGCCAGCGTGGCCGCACTCAAGGCGCGCATCGCTGCGCGCTGACCCGCGCCGCGCGCCCGCCGCAAGGGGCGGCTGGTCGGCCCCTCACCCGGGCTTCATAGAATGCGAGACTTCATTTCGTGCAAGAGACCGCGTGATCATGGCCGTTGATTTGAAAAAGAAATTGGGTGTTGGCGCGGTGCTGAGCGTCAGTGCGCTGGTGGTTTTGGGGGGCTTGGTCGCCAGTTCGGCGCGCAGTGCCGGGCCGGCAGCCAGTCCGCTGTCAGCCAGCGCACCGGCCGCAGCAGCACCTGCAAGCACCATCACCGTGGCCCTGCCCGGCATGCCGCCGGTGGTGGACGCCAACAATCTGTACAGCGAGGTGGGTGCTGATAAATTCAGTGCCAAGGTGCTGGGCGATCTGCCGCGCATTTATGTGCCCAATCTGCGCTCCAACGATGTGATGGTGGTGGACCCGGCCGCGATGAAAGTGGTGGGCCGCTTCAAGGTGGGCATTGGGCCGCAGCACATCGTGCCGGCCTGGGATTTGCGCACCCTGTGGGTGACCAACAATGCCGAAGGCCGCACCGACGGCAGCCTGACCCCGATTGACGCCCGCAGCGGCCAGCCCGGTAAGGCGATCCCGGTGGACGACCCGTACAACATGTACTTCACGCCGGACGGCAAGTCGGCCATCGTCGTGGCTGAGGCGCGCAAGCGACTGGACTTCCGTGACCCGCAGACCATGGCGCTGCAGTATTCCATCGATACCCCGGGCTGCCCCGGCATCAACCACGCTGATTTCGCCATCGATGGCCGCTTTGCCATCTTCACCTGTGAGTTCTCGGGCACCGTGGTCAAGATCGACCTGGTCAACCGCAAGGTGGCGGGTTACCTGGTGCTCAAGATGCCGGCCACCCGCTTCAAAGAGACCACCGCGCCACGTGCGTCGCTACTGCCCGCCTCCACACCGGTGGCCGCAACCAAGGTTTGGGAGCCGGGCGAAACCGAGATCTGCACGGTCAAGAAAGGCATGCCGCAAGACATCCGCAGTGCGCCCGATGGCAAGCGTTTCTACATTGCCGACATGCATGCCGACGGTGTCCACATCATCGACAGTGAATCCTTCACCCAGGTTGGCTTCATCACCACCGGCATCGGCGCGCATGGTCTGTACCCCAGCCGCGACGGCAAAAGCTTGTACGTGGCCAACCGCGGATCACACAAGATCCACGGCCCCAAGCTGGGCAATGGCAGCGTGATGGTGATCGACTTTGCGACTGAAAAAATCACCAGCAAATGGCCGGTGCCAGGCGGCGGTAGCCCGGACATGGGCAACGTCAGCGCCGACGGCAAATACCTGTGGCTGGCGGCCCGTTATGACGACGTGATCTACCGCTTTGACACCCGCACGGGTGCCGTGTCGCAAATCAAGGTGGGCAGTGAGCCGCACGGCCTGACCGTGTGGCCGCAGCCCGGCCGCTACTCGCTGGGCCACACCGGAAATTTGCGCTGATGGCCGCTGCGGGCGTTGAATACGGCTGTCTGTAACCCACCGCGCAGAGACCGTATGAAGCAACTTCTGGATGCCTTCTGGCGTGCCGCCGCCTACTGCCTGCACCCCAAGGTCATCGGCCTGTCGTTGTTGCCACTGTTGATCAGCAGCGCCACGGCACTGGGTCTGGGCTGGTTTTACTGGGAGCCGGCAGTGGCCGGTGTGCGCGCCGCGCTGGAGAACTTCTCGCTGGTGGACGCCGGGCTCAAGTTGGTGGAGTCGTTTTTCGGCACATCTTTTCGCACCGTGCTGGCACCGCTGATCGTGGTGGGCCTGGCCGCACCGGTGATCGTGGTGTTGTCGGTGTTGCTGGTGGCCTGGTTGATGACACCGGCCATCGTCACCCTGGTGGCCAGCCGGCGTTTTGCCGCGCTGGAGAAAAAGCATGGCGCCGGCATCATCAGCAGCGTGTTGCTGGCGCTGGGCTGCACTGTGCTGGCCCTGGCCGCGCTGCTGCTGAGCTTGCCGCTGTGGTTGATCCCGCCGCTGGTGCTGGTCTTGCCACCGTTGATCTGGGGCTGGCTGAACTACCGGGTGATGAGTTTTGACGTGCTGGCCCTGCACGCCAGCACCCAAGAGCGGCGCGCCCTGATCAAGGCCCACCGCCTGCCCTTGCTGGGCATCGGCGTGGTGTCTGGCTACCTGGGTGCAGCGCCCATGCTGCTGTGGGCGGCCAGTGCCATGACGCTGGTGTTTGCGCCGCTGCTGATCGTGATATCGGTCTGGCTGTACACGCTGGTGTTTGCCTTCTCGGCGCTGTGGTTTGCCCACTACGCGCTGGCCGCATTGGCCAGCATGCGCCGTGAGGCTGAGGCGCAAGCCGACAAGGCCCGCCTGGCGGCCAGCAAGCCACCCGGTGCGGTGCTGGATCTGCTGCCGGACGGCAGCCTGTCAGCCGCACACCCGGCCACACACTCGGCCACACACCCGGCCACACACCCGGCCACAACTCCATCCACAAACCCGCCCAACGCCGGCAGCCTGCCGGCCTTGCCGCCAGCCTGAGCAGCGCAACACACCCATGCCCAACATCGGCCTCATCATCGTCGGCGACGAAATCCTGTCCGGCAAGCGCCAGGACAAACACCTGGCCAAGGTCATTGAACTGCTGTCTGTACGGGGCATGGCCCTGGCCTGGGCGCGCTACCTGGGTGACGACCGCCAGCAAATCACCGCTGCGCTGCGCGACGCATTTGCATCCGGTGACATCGTCTTCAGCTGCGGCGGCATTGGCGCCACGCCCGATGACCACACCCGCCAAAGCGCCGCTGCCGCGCTGGGCCGGCCGCTGGTGCTGCACCCCGAGGCCGACGCCTTGATCCGTGAGCGCATGCGGGATGTCGCGGCCGAGCAGGGTGTGGCCTACGAGCCCGACCGGCCCGACAACCTGCACCGCCTCAACATGGGCACTTTCCCGCAGGGCGCCAGCATCATCCCCAATCCGTACAACAAGATCCCTGGCTTCTCGGTGGGCGATGTCCACTTTGTGCCCGGCTTCCCGGTGATGGCGCATCCCATGATTGCGGCACTGCTGGACGGCCGCTACCACGTGCTGCATGGCAGCGCGGTGCAAACCGAGCGCTCGGTGATTGTGATGGGCGGCATGGAGGCCACGCTGACGCCGCTGATGGAGGCCATCGAGGCCCAGTTCACCGGCATCAAGGTGTTCAGCTTGCCCAGCGTGGACCACCCGCAGTGGGGCCGCCACATTGAGCTGGGTGTCAAAGGCGCGCCGGATGACACCGTGCCGGCCTTTGCGGCACTGCTGGCAGGCCTGCGCGCGGCAGCCGTCACGCTCGGCCCCGAAATGGTGCGCTGAGCCATCCCCAAAGCGGGGCATTGACCCGCACTGATTCAGGGCGATGCCGGCTTTGGCACTGTCCGTTTTCAGTCGCGGTTGCACTGCTGGCGCACCTGCCCAACCCCCCAGATGCGGGCATGGTTTCTGCTACATTCTTGTGCGCCATGTTGCGGCCCAGCCGCAGACGGTACAGATTTCATCCCCCCTAACCCTGCAAGATTTCAGCGTCCCGCTAGGAGAGTCCTGATGGCAAAGACCGTCGCCGATGTGATGGCCATGGTGAAAGAAAACGAAATCAAGTTTGTTGATTTCCGCTTCACTGACACCCGCGGCAAAGAACAGCACGTGACCGTGCCTGTTTCACATTTCGATGAAGACAAGTTCACGGGCGGCCATGCGTTTGACGGCTCGTCGATCGCCGGCTGGAAGGGCATTGAAGCCTCGGACATGCAGCTCATGCCCGACCCCAACACCGCCAACATCGACCCGTTTTTTGAAGAGCCGACGCTGATTCTGACCTGCGACGTGGTGGACCCGGCTGACGGCAAGCCCTACGAGCGTGACCCCCGCAGTCTGGCCAAGCGCGCCGAGGCCTACATGAAGAGCACCGGTCTGGGCGACACCGCTTTCTTCGGCCCGGAGCCTGAATTCTTTGTCTTTGACAGTATTCGCTGGGGCAATGACATGTCCGGTTGCTTCTACAAGATCGAAGCAGAAGAAGCCGCCTGGAACACCGGCAAAGAGTATGAACACGGCAACAATGGTTTCCGGCCCACCGTCAAGGGGGGTTACTTTCCGGTGCCGCCGGTGGATGCCGGCCAGGACCTGCGCTCGGAGATGTGCCTGATTCTCGAATCGCTGGGCATCCCGGTTGAGGTGCACCACCACGAAGTGGCCAACGCCGGCCAGATGGAGATAGGCACCCGCTTCTCCACGCTGCTGCAGCGCGCCGATTGGGTGCAATTGCAGAAATACGTGATCCACAACGTGGCTCACGCCTACGGCAAAACTGCCACCTTCATGCCCAAGCCCATCGTCGGTGACAACGGCAGCGGCATGCACGTGCACCAGTCGGTCTGGAAAGACGGTGTCAACCTGTTTGCCGGTGACGGCTACGCTGGTTTGAGCGATTTTGCGCTGTATTACATCGGCGGCATCATCAAACACGCCCGCGCACTGAATGCCATCACCAACCCGGGTACCAACAGCTACAAGCGTCTGGTGCCGGGCTTTGAGGCACCGGTCAAGCTGGCGTATTCGGCCAAGAACCGCTCGGCGTCCATCCGCATCCCCTATGTGGCCAACCCCAAAGGCCGCCGTGTGGAAGCCCGCTTCCCTGATCCGCTGATGAACCCCTACCTGGGTTTTGCCGCGCTGCTGATGGCCGGCCTGGACGGTGTGGAAAACAAAATCCACCCAGGCGAAGCCGCCACCAAAGACCTGTACCACCTGCCGCCCGAAGAAGACGCCAAGATCCCCACCGTCTGCGCCAGCCTTGAGCAAGCGCTGGAGTATCTGGACAAGGACCGCGCCTTCTTGACCAAGGGTGGTGTGTTCACTGACAGCTACATCGACGCCTACATCGACCTGAAGATGCAAGAGGTGACGCGCTTCCGCATGGCCACCCATCCGGTCGAGTTCGACATGTACTACACGTTGTAAAACCAGCGCCGGCGGCCATGCCGGCAGGCATTGAGAGGGCGGCTCGTGCCGCCTTTTTTCATGCCTGACGCTGGGTGACAATGGCCACGGCAGGCACCTCCGGTGGGGCGCCCATTGACGAGAACCGATGACGCGCTGTACCAGTCCACTGCTGTTTCCGCAGGCCTGTGCCCTGGCCCTGGTGGCCGCCGCACTGGCGCCGGTGCTGGCCCCAACATCGGCCAACGCACAGGGCGGCGCGGTCTACCGCTGCCCCGGGCCACCGGTGCTCTACACCGACGCTTTGACAGCCGAAGAAGCACGCGAGCGTGGCTGCCGGACGATTGAAGGTGCGCCCATCACCATCATCCAGGCCACCAAACCCAAACCTGCTGCGGCCGGGCCGAACTCGTCCGGCAGCAGCGGCAATGGCAGCGCCCGCAGCGGCGACACCCGGGTGGACCCCGCTGCCCAGCGCCAGCGTGACAACGACGCCCGCCGCATCCTGGACGATGAATTGCGGCGCGAGGAAGACCGCCTGGCGCAACAAAAGCGCGAGTTCAACAACGGTGAGCCCGAGCGGCGTGGCGACGAGCGCAACTTTCAAAACTATCTTGACCGGGTGGCGCAAATGAAAGCCGCGCTGGCCCGTACCGAGAGTGACATCGCCGCCCTGAAACGCGAACTGGCCAAACTGCCCCCATGAAAACTGCCGCCCCGCCCAGCCGATACGACGCCTTCGACCTGCTGGCCACGATGGTGGCCGTGGTCAAGGCAGACGGCGGGCTGGTGTTTGTCAACGCCCGCTTCGAGGATGTGGCCAGCCTGTCGCGCCGCACCCTGATGCGTGGCAGCCTGTTTGACTGGTTTGCAGATGCCAGCCAACTGCGTGAAACACTGGCCGCCGTCACCCGCAACGAGATTGCCACCGGCCGCTTTGACGGCGCCATGCGCCGCGCCCCGGTGGCCGCGCATGAATTGCTGCAGGTGCATGTCATCGTCACCCAAATTGACCTTGGCGGCGAACGGGTGCTGGTGGAGATGCTGGAGATTGAGCAGCAGACCCGGCAGGACCGTGAAGAACGGGCTCTGGGCCAGGTGCAAGCCAACAAAGAGCTGATCCGCAACCTGGCACATGAGATCAAAAACCCGCTGGGTGGCATCCGCGGTGCGGCGCAACTGCTGGCGATGGAGTTGAGCAGCCGCGAGCTGACCGAATACACCCAGGTCATCATCCATGAGGCCGACCGGCTGCAAGCCTTGGTGGACCGTCTGCTGGCGCCACACCGCAAGCCGCATGTGGTGAGCGACGTCAATATCCACGAGGTGTGTGAGCGGGTGAGGGCGCTGATCCTGGCGGAATTCCCCCGTGGGCTGGCCGTGCAGCGCGATTACGACACCTCCATCCCTGACTTTCGCGGCGACCGTGAGCAGTTGATCCAGGCCGTGCTCAACATCGCCCACAACGCTGCACAAGCGCTGGCCGAACGCATTGCCGACGGTGACGCCAGGCTGGTGTTGCGCACCCGGGTGGCCCGCCAGGTCACCATCGGCAAGCAGCGTTTTCGTCTGGCACTGGAATTGCATATCGAAGACAACGGGCCGGGTGTGCCCGAGGACATCCAGGACCGCATCTTCTACCCGCTGGTTTCGGGGCGGGAGGGTGGCTCAGGCCTCGGGCTGACGCTGGCGCAAACCTTTGTGCAGCAACACCAGGGCATGATCGAATGCGACAGCGTGCCGGGCCGGACCATCTTTCGCATCGTGATCCCGCTGCCTTAATCCCGCAGCTTGTTTGACCCGACACAGGCCGCCGCCGCATGAAACCCATCTGGATCGTTGACGACGACCAATCCATCCGATTTGTGCTGGAGAAAGCACTGGCGCGTGAGCAGTTCGCCACCCGCAGCTTCTCCAACCCACGCGACGTGTTGACGGCCCTGAATGACGACGAGCCGCAGGTGCTGGTCAGTGACATCCGCATGCCGGGTGGTTCAGGCATTGATCTGCTGGCCAAGGTCAAGCAGCGTCTGCCGGGGCTGCCGGTCATCATCATGACGGCTTACTCTGACTTGGACAGCGCCGTCTCGGCGTTTCAGGGCGGCGCGTTTGAATACCTGCCCAAGCCGTTTGATTTGACCAAGGCGGTGGAGCTGATCCGCCGCGCGGTGGAAGAAAGCCTGCGCGAAGAAGTGTGCGATACCGGCAGCGCCGACATGCCCGAGATGCTGGGCCAGGCGCCGGCCATGCAGGATGTGTTTCGCGCCATCGGCCGGCTCAGCCAGAGCAACGTCACGGTGCTGATTACCGGTGAATCCGGCTCCGGCAAAGAGCTGGTGGCCCGTGCGCTGCACAAGCACAGCCCGCGGGGAGACGCCGGCAGCAACGGCCCGTTCATCGCGATCAATACCGCAGCCATCCCGAAAGATTTGCTCGAGAGTGAGCTGTTCGGCCATGAGCGCGGCGCCTTCACAGGTGCCCAGACCACCCGGCGCGGCCGCTTTGAGCAAGCCGACGGTGGCACGCTGTTTCTGGACGAGATCGGCGACATGCCGCTGCAATTGCAGGCCAAGCTGCTGCGCGCGCTGCAGGAGCAGGAGGTGGAGCCGCTGGGCAGCAACCAGGTGCAGAAGGTGGATGTGCGGGTCATCGCCGCTACCAGCCGCGACTTGGGCGCGATGGTGGCCGAGGGCCGCTTTCGCGCCGATCTCTACTACCGCCTCAACGTGCTGCCGATCCGCCTGCCGCCGCTGCGCGACCGGCTGGCCGACCTGGAGCCGCTGGCCGACGCACTGCTCGACGACATCGCCCGCCGCAGCGCACTGCCGCAGCGCGGCCTGTCGGCCGAGGCGCTGGACCGCCTGGCCGCGCACGACTGGCCGGGCAATATCCGTGAGCTGCGCAATGTGCTGGAGCAGGCCGCGCTGATGACCGATGCGGCAGTGCTGGGCGCGGCCGACGTGGCGGCGGCGCTGGGCACTGCGACGCCGGCAGGGCCGGTGTCTCGGGCCGTGCCGGGGCCGGTGATGCCCCCGCCCCCAGGCAGCGCCGCCGCGCCGCCGCCACCCGCCCAGGCCGCGCCGGCCCTGTCCGACATCCGCCCGCTGGCTGAGATGGTGGGCGAACTGGAGTCGCGGGCCATCCTGCAGGCCCTGGCCGCCACCGGCGGCAACAAGCTGGCGGCCGCCCGCTTGCTGGGCATCGCCCGGGCTACGCTGTACGAGAAGCTGGCCCTGGCCGAGCGGCTGGCGGCGGATCGCCTGCCGGTCACCCGGTGATCTGACGCGCCGGGTGCCTGAGCAATGGCTCCAGCGGCCGCGCCGGCTTAAGGACGTCGCACGGGCTGCGTCACAAGCGCTGTGGGCAATCGATCAACGTCTTGGCTCCTGATCCCGATCCTGATCCGGAACAGCGACACCGTTGCAGCCACCAGTCTCGATCGGTGTGTCGGAGCGAAAGTTCGCGCGCTGCGGAATCACCGCCGCCTGGCCCGAGAGGCCACAGACCCTTCGTTGGTGAGCAACTCCGGTGGTCCATGAACGGCCCATCGGTCTGGCGGCCCGGGCGACAGTTCAGCGACCAAATCCGGACACTCGCCAGTGAACCTTCAATAGGCGATCACGAAGCGCGGACTGTCATGGCACTTGGGCATCAATGACCCCGTGAGCATCAGGGAGCCGGCCGTCAACCTTGCCGTCGGATCCGATCAGGTAGCGATGCATAAGGTCCGACGGGCCCAGATTGTCGATCACGACCAGACCATGCCGCCGAGTGAACGCCACGGCCTCAGCCGGTGACCAGCCTGTGACGAATGGCTCGCCCAACAGCGCAACGCCTTTGGCTTCAGCACCGACGGCATACAAGCCTGCGGTACCCCCCTCGATGACTCGGCGATGAACATAATCGAACACAACAGTGCTGCCAGGAGCGGCATGCTGCGCAATGAAATCCAGCGTCGCGTCATTGGCCGCCGCGCTGACGTACATGGTGACTCCTTCCAGGATGAACAGGGCCTTGTCCGATGCCCGATATCCCGAGCTCGTCAGTGCAGTGGCGAGCGATTGGGTGTCAAAGTCGATGGGCACGTAGTGAACGCCCGTGGGCACGGATCCCATGACACGTTCGACGACCTGCTGCTTGGCGTTGATCGTCGGTGGGAGATCGACCTCGAAGAAGCGGAGCTTCGGGTAGCGGCCGGCAAAACGGTATGCGCGGCTGTCGAACCCGGCGCCCAAAATCACCACCTGCTGTGCGCCTCGGGCGGCCGCGCGCTCGACCCAGCGATCGATGTGGTGTGTGCGGGCATTCACCAGGAAATACCCCGCGTAGGCCTCCAGGTTGTCGTTCATCACCTCCCGTGCTGCCTCATAGTCCCGAGGAAGTCTTAAAGGCGCGCAGAACTGGTTGGCAAGGCTGTCGCCATTCCTCAGCTTCGGGTCAGGATGCATGGCGGCAATCGCGCGGTATTCGCACACTGCCCGTGCTG
>JAYVLI010000032.1:0-27216 GCA_043759535.1 Betaproteobacteria bacterium
GCTGGTGGTCCATCAGCGCGTCCATGCTGCGCAGCAGGTGCTGGTGCGTCAGCTTCGCCGCCTCAACCCCGGGCATGCTCACCGTCTGCAGCCAGCGCAGCACGCCCAGCTTGGACTCCGGGTCGCACAGGCGGTTGAAGACCATCACCCGGACCGCGTGTTCGACAGCAGTCGTGAAGCGCGCGCGCCGGAAGACGGCGCCCAGGCTGTCGAAGCCCAACTCGTGCCAAAGCGCATCCAGCGCCCAGACGTCGCCCAGAGACAGTGCTGACTCGAAGCGCAACTGCGGGCTATCGCTGGAGGCAGCGGGACGGCCCTTGGCCCGCAGCAGGCCGTTGAGCAAGGCATCGACCTGGCCATCCTGCTCGTCGATGCGGCCCAGCGTGGCGACGGTGCGCTGCCGGGGTTTGCCGTGTTCATCGCGGAAGGACTCGACCAGCTGCGCATAGGTGCGCGCACCGGACCGGGTGAGCTTGATGAACATGGCGAGAGTGTAGCCGCTTCTCCAGGAGAATGCCAACACCCATCGTTGCAAAACGTGCCACTACATGAAAATCTCTGCTGAGCAACTAAGTCATTGATTTCGTTGGAGCTGGCTGCCGAAAATGGCGCGAAACGGCGGTTTGGTGTCGAACTCGGGTGGCCATGTGGCCATTGCTGCCAAAGCTGGACAGCTCGGCGCCACTGTCACGCTGCAGCACACGCACCTGGTTGTTGGCGCGGTCGGCCGCGTGCATATAGGTCTGTTTGGGGTCTGTGGATAACACCATGTCCCAGACGGCGCCGATCAGTAAAGTGTCTTTGGCGAAAAAGAACTCACGCACAAACTGGCCTGACTTCTGGAACACCTGGATGCGGTTGTTCTCGCGGTCGCAGACCTAGACCAAGCCGTCGTTGGCCAGCTGCACGCAATGCACCGGGCTGCCAAATTGTTGTGACGGCGCTGCCGCCGGGTTGTAGATGGTTTTGGCGTCGTCCGGCGTGTTGCCATAAGCGCCCCAATGGCGTTTGTAGGCACCGGTGGTGGCATCAAACACGATGACGCGCCGGTTGCCATAACCGTCGGCAACAAACTGCTCGTTGGTGGTGGCGTCCAGCTCCATGTGGGCAGGTTTGCCCAGCAACTGGGTGTGGTTGCTGCCGCCTGTTCGGCCGGCTTTGCCGATCTGCAGCAAAAACTTGCCGTCGGCCGTGAACTTGCGCACTTGATGGTCTTGCTCGTGGTTGCCGGCAATCCACACGTTGTCTTGCGGGTCAACATAAATGCCGTGCTCGCGCTTCGGAAAGTCACACCCGGCGCCCGGCAGGCCCCAAGACCGCAACACGCTGCCGTCCGCGTCAAACTCAACCACCGACGGCGCCGGCACACAGCAGGCGGTACACGGCGGGTTGAACGACGCGGCTTTTTCGTCATCGGTCAAGCTGCCGGCGCGCTGGATGATCCAGATGTGGTCGCGCCGGTCTACCGCCACACCGGCCACCGTGCCCAACTGCCATTTGTCGGGCAAGGGCTTGGGCCAGTAGGGATCAACCGCCTAGCGCGTGGCGGCCCGCCTGGTGGGGCCGGCGGTTGTTGAACACGCGGTGAGTTGCAGCGCCAGCGCAGCCGCCAGCAGCAGCGCCGTGCCCCTGGCCAGCAGCGCTTGCAAGTGGATTGCGGTGCATTCAAAACCAAGTTGCAAATGCATGCTGTTGGCATCCGTTCAAAGGGGCTGCTGGTGTAGAAAACACGCTGCCGCCACAGGCAGTGGCATCAACCTGATCCCGCTGTTGTGCGGGCTTGTGGTTCAGTCCATGGGCTTGACCTGCAGCGCCTTCAGCGGGCGCATGCCCGGCATCCGCAGGCGCTGCCCGGGCGTGGGAAACTGACTGCAGCCTGCACGCCACCGCTGGTGCGCCACCACCTGTGCGCCAACACCCGCATGTCCCCGCCGACGCGGCCCGTGCCCGGGCTGCCGCAGCCCACTGACCCCACCGCTGTGCCGACCGCCAGACCGACCGCCGTGCCCCAGCCCATCACCGCCAACCCACCCGCTGACAGCCAGCAACGCACCCGGCAATCCGCCCCGCTGCCGGGCCTGCTGGTGCTGCACGGCAACCGCACTGAGCTGCTGGGTGATGCGGTCTTTGCCTGGCTGGCCCGCCACCCTTTGCCAGCCCTGGTTCAAGAGGTGTTTTTGGTGCAAAGCAACGGTGTGGCCGAGTGGTTGAAGATGGCGCTGGCCAGTCAATCTGGCGTGTTTGCTGCCGCCAGGGTGGAACTGCCGGCGCGGTTTTTGTGGCGCACCTACCGCCAGGTGCTGGGGCCGGGCGCGGTGCCGGCCGAATCGCCACTGGACAAACTGCCGCTCACCTGGCGCCTGATGCAGGCCCTGCCGCTGCTGGCGCAGCAGCCTGGTTTTGAGCCTTTGGCTGGTTTTTTGCACGGTGGGGATGCCGACCGCCGCCTGCAACTGGCGCAGCGCCTGGCCGACCTGCTGGACCAGTACCAGGTTTACCGCGCCGACTGGCTGGATGCCTGGGCCGCCGGCCACGATGTGCTGCCCCGCACGGTGGATGAGCCGCCCGCCAGCGCGCCGCCCTTGCCGGCAGACCAGCGCTGGCAGGCCGCGCTGTGGCGCGCCCTGCTGCAGCCGCTGGATGCCGACGCCCGCGCCAGCAGCCGGCCGCAACTGCAGCAGCGCTTTTTGGCGGCGCTGCAGGCACTGCCGGCGGGCCAAGGCATGGCCGACGCAGCAGCATCCACCAGCAGCCCCGTGCCGGCCAACGGCCAGTTGGCGATCCCTGCACTGCCGCCCCGCGTGGTGCTGTTTGGCATGGCCCACGTGCCGCTGCAAACCCTGCAGGCGCTGGCCGCGTTGGCGGGCCACTGCCAGGTGCTGCTGGCCGTGCCCAACCCCTGCCGCTACCACTGGGCTGACACCATCGCCGGGCGCGATTTGTTGCGCCTGCAGCGCCACCGCCACCCACTGCGCGGTGCGCGTGACCTGGCCGCCTTGCCGCTGGACGTGATGCATGCCCATGCCCACCCGCTGCTGGCCGCCTGGGGCCGGCAGGGCCGCGATTTTGTGCGCCAGCTGGATGCGTTTGACGATGCCCAGGCCGCCCGCCAACGGTTTGCCCTGCCCCGCATCGACCTGTTTGACGAGGCCGCTGGCCACACGCTGCTGCAACAGGTGCAGGCCCATATCCGTGACCTGCTGCCGCTGGCCGAGCACCCGCAGCAAGCCGTGCCGGCCGACGACCTGTCCATCGTTTTCAACAGCGCCCACAGCGCCCAGCGCGAGGTGGAAATCCTGCACGACCAGTTGTTGGCCCTGCTGGCCGCAGCACCGGGCGGTGAGCACAACAGCCCGCTGCAACCGCGCGACATCGTGGTGATGGTGCCCGAGATCGACAGCTTTGCCCCCGCCATCCGCGCCGTGTTTGGCCAGCCGGCGCGCAGCGATGCACGCCACATCCCGTTTGACATCACCGACCTGCAAGAGCGTGGTTACCACCCGGTGCTGCTGGCGGTGGAATGGCTGCTGCGCCTGCCCCAACAGCGCTGCGGCCTCAGCGCGCTGCGTGACCTGCTGGACGTGCCGGCCCTGGCCAGCCGCTATGGCCTGGGCGCCGATGACCTGCCGCGCCTGGCGCTGTGGGCCGACGGTGCCGGCATCCGCTGGGGGCTGGACGCCGAGCAGCGCAGCAGCCTGGGCCTGGACGCCTGCGGCGAGCAAAACACCTGGCTGTTTGGCCTGCGCCGCATGCTGCTGGGCTATGCGGTGGGGGATGGGTTGGTGGATGGATTTGTGGACGGGTTTGTGCAAGACACCGCCACCTTCCACACCATCCAGCCCTACGCTGAAGTGGGCGGGCTGGAGGCCGCGCTGGCCGGCAGCCTGGCCGCGCTGATCGACGCCCTGCTGCACTGGCGCAACCAGGCCCTGCAACCCGCCGCACCGCTGCAGTGGGCCACGCGCTGCAGCGCTTTGCTGGACGCGTTTTTCCGCCCCACCACCGAGCGGGAGCGCCTCACCCTCACGGCGCTGCAAGACGCCTTGCAAACCTGGTTGACCGCCTGTGACGCGGCCGGGTTTGACGACGCCGTGCCACTCAGCGTGGCGCGTGAAGCCTGGTTGGGCGGGGTGGACGCACCCGGCCTCAACCACCGCTTCCAGGCCGGCGGTGTCACCTTTTGCACCCTGCTGCCCATGCGTGCCGTGCCGTTTGAGGTGGTCTGCCTGCTGGGCATGAACGATGGCGACTACCCGCGCAGCAGCCAGCGCAGTGACTTTGACCTGATGGGCCAGCCCGGCCAGGCCAGGCCGGGTGACCGCTCGCGCCGCGACGATGACCGGCAACTGATGCTGGAGGCGCTGCTGTCGGCGCGCCGGGTGCTGTCCATCAGCTGGGCCGGCCGCAGCGCGCGTGACAACAGCCTGCAGCCGCCGTCGGTGCTGGTATCACAACTGCGGGACTATCTGCAAGCCGGTTGGGCTGGTGATGTGCTGGGCCCACGCACCACCGAGCACCCGCTGCAGCCCTTCAGCCGGCGCTATTTTGAGCAGGCTGATGTGGACACCGCGCCCGCAGCAGGCCAGCCGCTGTTCACGCACGCGCGTGAATGGCGTGCAGCGCACGCCGCTGCCAGCGCAGCCAACCCGCCGTTGCCCAGCTTTGTGGCTGACCCACAGCGCCCGCTGACCCTGGCCAGCCTGGCGCGGTTTTTGAAAAACCCGGTCAAAGCCTTCTTTCGCGCCCGGCTCGCTGTGGTGTTCCAGGACGCCGCCCAGCAGCCCGATGACGATGAAGCGTTTGAGATCGACGGGCTGGCCGGCCGCACCCTGCTGGACGAAGTGCTGCAAGGTGTGCTGTTGCAGTGGCCGCCAGGGCAGGGCGCTGCGCCGGTAGATGCCCCACCCGCGCCCGACCTGGCCACCCAGGTGGCCCATCAAGTGCAGCGCCTGGTGCGCGCCGGCCGCCTGCCGCTGGCCGAGGCCGGCCGCCGCAGCGCGCAAGACCTGCACCACACCGCCTTGCCCATGCTGCAGCGCTGGTGGATCCTGCAAGCCGCCCACCCGGTGGCCGCCGCGCCGCTGCTGCTGCGGGTGGACCTGGCTGATCTGCCGCTGCCTGACCTGCTGCAGCCTGATGACGAACCGGCACGTCCCGCCACCGAGACCAGCAGCCTCATCCGCGTGGACGACTGGCTGGACGGCTTGCACGCCAGCACCACACCCAACAGCGAGCCGGTCTGGCTGCAGTTGCAAGCCAGCGCGCTGTGGGATGCCAAGAAAAAAGCGCCACGCGCCGACCGGCTGGTGGACGCCTGGGTGCGCTGTGTGGTGGCCAGCGCTTGCGGTGCGCCAGTCCACGGCGTGATCGTGGCGCGTGATGTCACGCTGCACCTGCAGCCATTGCCGCAAGCCCAAGCCCAGGTCGCCCTGCGTGATCTGCTGCAGGCCTGGCACATCGGCATGGACCAACCCCTGCCGCTGCCCTGCCGCACCGGCCTGGCGCTGGTGACCGGCGCCAACGATGTGGCCAGCGTTTACCAAGGTGGCGCCTTTGCGAGGGGTGGCCCGGGCGAGGTGGTGGAGCCGTGCCTGGCCCGGCTTTACCCCGACTTTGAAACCCTCACCGCCGATGGCCAGTTCAGCGTTTTGGCGCAGCGCCTGCTGGCGCCACTGGCGCTGTGGGCCGACCAGCACATCACGGCCGAGTTGGCGCAAGACGGCCCCACTGCCGGTGCAGCGGTGGCCGAATGACCACCCAAACCCTGGACGCCCTGCAATTCCCGCTGTGGGGCAACCGCTTGATCGAGGCCAGTGCCGGCACCGGCAAGACCTGGACGATTGCCGCGCTGTACCTGCGCCTGGTGCTGGGCCACGGCGGCGCAAACGGCTTTACCCAGCCGCTGGGGCCCGACCAGATTTTGGTGATGACCTTCACCCGCGCCGCCACCCGTGAGCTGTCAGACCGCATCCGCGTTCGGCTGTTGGAGGCCGCCCGCTGCTGCCGTGGCCAGGCCGCGCCCGCCGCCGGTGACGCCCTGCTGGCCGGCCTGTTGGCCGACTACGCCGACGACAGCGCCCGCAGCAGCGCCGGCTGGCGCCTGGCCACGGCGGCTGAAAGCATGGACGACGCGGCGGTCCACACCATCGACGCCTGGTGCCAGCGCATGCTGCGTGAACACGCGTTTGACAGCGGTTGCCTGTTTGATGAGCAACTGACCGCCAACGAGCGCGCCATGCAAGACGAAGCCGCCCGGGACTACTGGCGCCAGCAGCTTTACCCGCTGCGCGGCGCGGCCTGGGATGAAGCGCTGACTGTCTGGCGCAGCGTGTTGGCCCTGGCGGACGACGCCAGGCTGCTGCTGGCGCAGGAGGGGGCGGCCACCACAGGCCCTGCCACCAACCCGCCCACAGACCTGCCTGCAGACCCGCCCGCAGACCAAGCCAACGATGACAGCCTGGCCACGCTGATCCAGCACCTGATGGTGCAGCGCGCCGATGCGCTGGCCACCCTCAAACACGGCTGGCCGCAACGCGCCGCGCAGATGCAAGCCTGGCTGGACGCCCAGTTGGCCGCCAAGGCCTGCCCGTTTGACAAACGCAAGCTGCAAGCCCGCTTTTACACACCCTGGCTGGCCGAGCTGGCCAGCTGGGCCGCCTGCCCCCGCACCGACACCCCTGACCTCAAAACCGGTGCCCACCGCCTGACGCCCGACGGCTTGTTGGACGCCCTCAAAGCCGGTGCCAGTGCCGAAGGCTGGCCGCCGCACTTTCAGGCATTCGCCGACCTGATGCACGCACTGGCCAAGCTGCCGCCGCTGGCCCCAGCCCTGCGCCAACATGCCGCCCGCCACATCGCCCTGCGGCTGGCCACGCTCAAAGCCCAGGCCGGCAGCTTTGGCTTTGCCGACATGCTGGCGCGGCTGGATGCAGCGCTTGACCCGGCGCGCAACGGCGCCGCTGCCACCCGCTTGCGCCAACGCATCCTGGCCCAATATCCAGTGGCGCTGATCGATGAGTTTCAAGACACCTCACCGGTGCAAAGCCGTATTTTTGACCGGCTCTACCGCCTGGCCGACAACGACCCGACCACTGCGTTACTGCTGATCGGTGACCCCAAGCAGTCCATCTACGGCTTCCGTGGCGCCGACATCCACAGCTACCTGGCGGCCCGCCATGCCACCGCCGGCCGGCACTATCTGCTGGGCACCAACCACCGGTCCACCGCCGCGCTGGTGGCAGCCATCAACCACCTGTTTGAACAGGCTGAAACCCGGCCCGGTGCGGGTGCGTTTTTGTACCGCCAGGTGGTGGCTGGCGCGGACAGCGCGGAGGACATCAACCCGCTGCCCTTCAGCCCTGTGGCCGCGCGCGGCCGGCCCGAGGTGCTGGTCAGCCGCGCTGGCGCCGTGCCCGCGGTCAGCCTGGTGTATGACGCCCACCTGCATGACGCCCAAACCCACCAACGCCAGTTTGCCGCCCGCTGCGCCGAGCAGATCGTGGCCTGGCTGGGCGACGGGCAGGCCGGCTTCCAACAGCCCGACGGCAGCTTGCAGCGGCTGCGCCCGGCCGACATCGCCGTGCTGGTGCGCACCGGGCGCGAGGCCGCAGCGGTGCGGCTGGCGCTGCGGCGGCGCCGGGTGGCGTCGGTGTATTTGTCGGACCAGGAATCCGTTTTCAACAGCCCCGAGGCGGCGGACCTGCAACGCTGGTTGGCAGCGGTGGCGTCGCCACGTGATGTGCGGCTGGCCCGTGCCGCACTGGCCACCCGACTGGTGGGATTGTCATTGGCCGAGCTGGCCCACCTGGCGGCTGACGACGAAGCGTTTGACGCCCGCAGCGAGTTGCTGCGCCAACTGCACACCGTCTGGCAGCAGCAAGGTGTGCTGACCATGCTGCGCCAAACCCTGCACCGCCTGGGCCTGCCGGCGCGCTGGCTGGCCCAGCCTGCGGCCGAAACGGTGGACGAAGACGGTGTCATCAACAACCGGGTGGCGGCCGGCAGCTTGGCCAACACCGACAACGGCGGTGAACGCCGCCTGACCAATGTGCTGCACCTGGCCGAGTTGCTGCAAGCCGCCAGCGCGCAACAAGACGGTGAGCAAGCGCTGCTGCGCTGGCTGGCCACGCAGATTGAAGGCGCCACTGCCGCCGCCGCCGACGAGCAAATCGTGCGGCTGGAAAGTGACGCCGATCTGGTCAAGGTGGTCACTGTCCACAAATCAAAAGGGCTGGAATATCCGCTGGTGTTGCTGCCCTTTGCCACGGGCTTCCGCGCCGTCAGCCCGGCCCGCACCAGGCTGGTGGCCTGGGCTGACGACGCCGGCCAGCGCCAGATCGATTTGCAGCCCGACGCAGCCCGCATCCGCGCCGCCGACCACGACCGCCTGCGTGAGGACGTGCGGCTGCTCTACGTGGCCCTCACCCGCGCCCGCCACGCGCTGTGGGTGGGGCTGGCAGCCCTCAAAGTGGGCCAGAGTGATGCCTGCCAGTGGCACCGCAGCGCCATTGGCAGTGTGCTGGGTGGGCCAGTGCCGCTGGCCCAGGCGGCCTTGCCTGCGCTGCTGGCCGACGTGGCACAAGGCTGCAGCGCCATCCAGTTGTTGCCCGCCACACCGGCGGACCAGATCGGCCACACCCTGCTGGCACCGCAGGCTGCCGCCGCACCGCTGCGCAGCCTGCAGCCTTATGCCGGCCGGTTTGACCGGCGCTGGACCATCGGCAGCTTCTCGCTGTTGGTGCGGGCGCTGCCGGCCGCCGGCCTGGGCGCGGCCAGCGTGGCGGCGGTGCGGGATGACGAGGGTGATGTGGTGGACGGCTTGGTGCGTGAGGTGGTGGATGGTGCCGCGGACAGCCCGGTGGATAGCGCTGTGGATGCCGGTGCAGTGACGCGCAGCGCCACCAACCCAACCGACCTCCCGAACATCCCCAACAGCATCCCCAAAATCCCCAACAGCATCCCCAACAGCACCATCACCAGCGCTGATTGGCACACCTTCCCGCGCGGTGCGCTGCCCGGCAACTTCTTGCATGCCCAGCTGCAATGGCTGGCCGAAGAAGGCTTTGCGCTGGATAGCAGCCCGGCCCTGCAACAAGCCCTGCTGCGCCGCTGCGCCCGCGCCGGCTGGGCGGGTGAGCGTGCGCCGCAGGTGCTGGCCTGGCTGCAGCAGGTGCTGGCCACAACCCTGCCACCCGTGGGCGCCAGCCTGGCCACGGTGGCCCAGCAAGGCCGGCTGCTGCCCGAGATGGAGTTTTGGCTGCCCAGTCACCGCGGCCAGGCCGCCGCGCTGGATGCCTTGTGTCGCGCCCACCTGCTGCCCGACATGGCCCGCCCGCCGCTGCCCGAGCGCATGCTGCACGGCATGTTGATGGGCTTTGCCGATCTGGTGTTTGAGCATGCTGGCCGCTACTGGGTGCTGGACTACAAATCCAACCATCTTGGCGACCATGACGCCAGTTACGGCCCATCCGCGCTGCAGGCGGCGGTGTGCGCGCACCGGTATGACGTGCAGGCAGCCATCTATCTGCTGGCGCTGCACCGGCTGCTGCGGGTGCGGCTGGGCGCGGCCTACCAACCAGCGCAACAGCTGGGCGGCGCCATCGTTTATTTTTTGCGTGGCCTGCAAGGCCCCGCCAACGGTTGCTGCCTGTTAGCACCCCCGCCGGCCCTGCTGGACGGGCTGGATGCGCTGCTGATTGGCACGCCGGGTGTGGGGGAGGCGGCATGACTGAACCCGGCATCACCGCCACCATCACTGGTGGTGCCAACACCGCCGCCAACGCGGCACCCAGCACAGCGCGCATCACCCCACCCGTCACTGCCAACACGACCCACACCACCACCCTGCTGGCCAGCTTGCAGGCCTGGGCCGACGCCGGCTGGTTGCGCCGGCTGGACAGCGCCTTCGCGCGCTTCCTGGTGGATTGCTGCCCCACCGCACCACCCGCCCTGCTGTTGGCCAGCGCCCTGCTGGCCCATCTGGAGGGCCGCGGCCACAGCTGCCTGCGGCTGGACAAGCTGCTGCAAGACGCCGACGTTTTGCTGGCCTGGCCAACCGCCGGCAGCGCCGCACTGCATGCCGTGCTGGCCGGCCTGCCCAGCGCACCGGCAGACTGGCTGGCGCTGCTGCAGGCCAGCCCGCTGGTGGCGGTGGAAGGGCAGGGCACAACATCCACCACCACACCCCTGGCGCTGTGCGGCAGCAGCCTCTACCTGCGCCGCTACCGGGGCTACGAGCACCAAATTGCAAGCCAGGTGCTGCAGCGTGGCCGCAGCCTGCAGGTGGTGGACACCGCGCTGGCCCGCACTTGGCTGGACCGCTTGTTTCCCCCCGCTGCTGGCGCATTGCCCGACCTCGACCGCGACCTCGACCCCGCCCCCGGCGTTGATTGGCAAAAAGCCGCCTGCGCGCTGGCCTTGCGCGGTGGCCTGACCGTCATCACCGGTGGCCCCGGCACCGGCAAAACCCACACGGCGGCCCGCCTGCTGGCACTGCGCTGGGCCATGCACCCGGCACCTGCACAACTGCGGGTGGCGTTGGCTGCACCCACCGGCAAGGCGGCCGCGCGGCTGCAGCAGTCCATCAGCGCAGCGCTGCACAGCCTGGAGCCAACCCTGGCTGCTGGATTGCCGCCAGGCACCGGCCTGGCATCAGGTGCTGGCTTGGCGTTGCGTGATCTCGCCAGCCACATTGGCCCGGCCAGCACCCTGCACCGCCTGTTGGGCGCCAGCCCCGACACCCGCCGCCTGCGCGCCGACGCGGCCCATCCGCTGGCGCTGGACTTGCTGATCGTTGACGAGGCGTCGATGGTGCATCTGGAGATGATGGCCGCGCTGCTGGCCGCCTTGCCACCGCAGGCCAGCCTGGTGCTGCTGGGCGACAAAGACCAGTTGGCCTCGGTCGAAGCCGGCGCCGTGCTGGGTGACCTGTGCCACCGTGCCGCCGAGGGCCGCTACCGGCCTGACACGGCCCAGTGGCTGGCCAGCGCTACCGGCACGGCGCTGCCAGCCGCCCTGTTGGGCCAAGGCCCGGCGCTGGCCCAGCAGACCGTGATGCTGCGCCGCAGCCACCGTTTTGGCGGGCCTATCGGCAGGCTGGCGCGGGCCGTCAACAGCGGTGACGCGGCCGCCGCAGCCGCCCTGCTGGCCGGCCCGCCCGGCCAGCCCGTGATGGCCGTGGACGCCAGCAACCCCGCCGCCCTGCTGCGCCTGGCGCTGCACGGCCGGCCGGGTGCCGAGGGTGGTTACAGCCGCTACCTGCAACTGCTGCGGCAGGCGCCGGTGGTGCAGCAGCCAGCGGATGAAGTGAGCGACTCCGCCACCACCATCACCACCACAAACGCTGCTGCCCACACCACCTGGGCGCGCAGCGTGCTGCAGGCCTTTGACGCCTTCCGCCTGCTCTGCGCGGTGCGCGATGGCGCCTGGGGCAGTATCGGCCTCAACCAGGCGGTGGAGCGTGCGCTGGCCGACCAGGGCCTGATCCAGCGCCGGGGCGAGTGGTACCCCGGCCGGCCGGTGATGGTGACCCGCAACGACCCCGGCCTGGGGGTGTTCAACGGCGACATCGGCATCGTGCTGCGGCCGGCCACGCCCGGCGCCCCGCTGCGGGCCTACTTTTTGGACGGCGAGACCCTGCGCTCGGTCAGCGTGGCCAGGCTGGTGGCTGTGGACACCGCGTTTGCCATGACCGTCCACAAATCCCAAGGCTCGGAGTTTGGCCACACCGTGCTGGTGCTGCCACCCGAGCCCGGCCGGGGCCTGAGCCGCGAGGGTGTGTACACCGGCATCACCCGCGCCCGCCACGCCTTCACGCTGGCCAGCGGCCGGCCGGGGGCGCTGGCGGATGCGCTGGCCCGCCCCACCCGGCGCGCCAGCGGCCTGCTGGCGCTGCTGGGGGATGGCGGCGCGGTGATGGACGCCAGTGTTGCTGCTGCGGTGGAATGAAGGGAAGCGCCCCCTATCCTCCTTTTCCCTTATTCCCCGTTCCCCCCGTTTCCACCGTTTCCCCTCATTCCCCCCAGCGCCGCTCAGGCGCGTTTGCGGTTCTCCGCGAAGTCTTCGGCGGGTTGCGGATGCACCTCGGGCCAGCCGATGCTGGGCGCGTGACCGCGGAAGTTCTCAAGCCACCAGCGCCAGTCTTGCTGCACCAGCGAGAACGGCGAGGGGTGCGCGAGTTCGCGTGCCGCCCAGATCGGCCAGTGCGGGTTGGCCAGTGCCGGGCGGCCCAACATCACCAGATCGATCAGTTCCTCGCGGATGACGCGGTCGGCGTTCTGCGGCACACCGAGGTTCCAGCTTGTGGCCACCGGGATGCCCACTTCCGTGCGCACACGGTGCGCGCGCCCGACCATGAAAGCCACCTCGCTGAACGGCGGGTCGGTCATCTCGTCGGTGTTGATGCCCAGCGACAGGTCGGCCAGGTCAAGGCCATGCGCCTTCATCATGCGCACCGCCGCGATGGAATCCTCAAACTGCGTGCCGTTGGGGTTGAGGTCGTCGCAGCCAAGGCGCATCGTCAGGGGGTATTTTTCGGGCCACACGGCCCTGACAGCATCAAGTGCCTCCAGGTGGAAGCGGGTGCGGTTGGCCGCGCTGCCGCCGTACTGATCGGTGCGCTGGTTGGCAAGCGGCGAGAAGAAACTTGCGCCCAGATAGCCGTGCGCGTAGTGCATCTCCAGCCACTCATAGCCGGCGTCCAGGGCGCGGCGGGCGGCATCAGCGTAGGCCTGGTGCAGGCCCTTGATCTCGGCCACGGTCAGCTCGCGCACGGGGTACACATGCCCGCCGTGGCCGTAAGGCACAGCGGACGGCGAGACACATGTCCAGCCGTCCGGGTGGTCGGGTGGTAACTGCTTCCAGGTGCCTTCGGCGTTGGTGCCGCGGTGCGGCGGCAGCTCACTGCCCTTGCGCCCGGTGTGGCCAAGCTGGATGGCGGGCACCGCGCCCATGCGCTTGATGATGCGGCATACCCGCGCATGGCCCTCGATTTGTGCATCGTCCCAGATGCCGGCGCACGAGGTGGTGGTACGGCCGTCGGGCGTGATCGCCATCTGCTCGCCAAACACCAGCGCAAAGCCACCGGCGGCACGCGCGCCAAGGTAGCTGATGTGGTAGTCGTCGAGCAGCCCGTCCACCGAGTTGTACATGGTCATGGGCGACATGACGGTGCGGTTGCGTAGCGTCACGCCCTTGAGCGTGTAGGGGCTGAAAAGATCGGGCATCAAAAGCTCCTCGGGTTGGTGCAGTTGCGGGAAAAACCTGCACTGAACGCAAATTTCGGGCCGCCCAATGCCAACTTCAAACCGCCAGCGGCGCGGTGTGGAACTCGGCCAAATCCGGCGCCCGCGTCATCTGCCAGTAATCCACCAGCCGCCAGGGCATGGGTGAGAACACCCGGCCGGCGTCGTTGCGGTACCAATTGCGCATGCCGGGGTGGGTCCACACCAACTCGGCGTGTTCGGCGTCCACCCGCTGGTTGTAGGCGTCATGCACCGGCTGTTTCACCTCCACCGCCGCCAGGCCAGCTTCCACCATCTCGCGCAGCAGGCCGGTGACATAACGCACCTGGCATTCGGTGACAAAGATCAGGCTGCCGCCGTGGGCCAGGCCGGTGTTGGGGCCGGTCAGCACAAACAGGTTGGGAAAGCCGGGCACGGTGATGCCCAGGTAGGCCTGCGGGTTGTCGTCGCCCCACTGTTGCTGGATGGTGATGCCGCCCCGGCCGGTCACTTCAATTGGCCCCAGCATCTTGCCGGGCTCAAACCCGGTGGCCAGCACCAGCACATCGGCCTGGTGATGCACCCCATCGCTGTCCACGATGTGGTTGCCGTCCACCTGGTCCACACCGGCAGTCACCAGTGTCACGTTGGGCTGTTTGAGGGTCGCATACCAACCGTTGTCGATGAGGATGCGCTTGCCATAGGGCGGGTAGCTGGGCAGGCATTTTTCGATCAGGTCGGGCCGGCCGTCCAGCTCAGCCAGCAGGTGGTCGGTCAGCTGCTGGCGCTGACGGTCGTTGCGGTGGTTCATGGCGCGCTCGGGGTGCGGCCAGGCCGGGTCGCGCCGCACGGTGGGCAGCAGGCCGTCCCCAAACCGCCACATCAGGCCAAAGCGGTACCAGGCGTAGTAGTGGGGCACGTGGTCCAGCAGCCAGCGGGCGGCCGGGCTGACGGTGCCGTGGTAGTCCTGCGGCGGCCGCGCCCACTGGGCCGAGCGCTGGAAGATGGTGACTGACTTGGCGGTTGCGGCCACCGTGCGCAAAAACTGCATCGCGCTGGCGCCGGTACCCACCACGGCCACATCCTTGCCCGCCAGCGGCACATCGTGGCGCCACTGGGCCGAGTGCCAGTGCGGACCGGTGAATGTGGCCAGCCCGGGGATGCTGCCCAGCTTGGGCCGGTTGAGCTGGCCGACCGCCGTGATCACCGCGCTGGCCAGCCGGATGCGGTGGCTGCCGTCGGCTTCACGGGTGGTGACCTGCCACTGCTGGGTGGCCTCCAGCCACTGCAGCGCCAGGCATTCCACGCCAAAGGTGATGTGCTGGCGCAGGCCCAGATTGCTGGTGACCTGGCGCTGGTAATCCCACACCTCATCGCGCTTGCTGTAGTTGCTGGTCCAGCCCAGGTTGGGCGCGAAGGAATACGAATAAAAGTGGTTGGGTGTGTCCACACCGGCTTCGGGGTAGTCGTTTTCCAGCCAGGTGCCGCCCACGTCGGCGTTTTTCTCCAGCACCTCAAACGGGATGCCCAGTTGCTGCAGCCGGTGGGCTGCGCACAGGCCAGAGAAGCCGGCGCCGATCACCAGCACCTGCACGGCGCTGCGCTGCGCCGGCGGTGGGCTGGTGCGCCAGGCCAGGGCACGGTCGGCCCAGCCCATCTCCTCTTTGGCCATCGCCAGGTATTCGGCCGGCAGCGGCTCACCCAGGCAGGTCGACATCATCTGGCGCAGCTGGTCATCACCGGGCAGGGGCGGCAGTTGGCGGGTGCCGCTGGCCAGCTCATCCAGCACTTGCGCCAGCGCGCTGCGCACGGTGGCCTGGGCCTCGGGTGGGAGGCCACCGCTGGGCTCGGCAAAGATGGAGATGTCGCGTTTGGGGCGGAACGGGTCATCCAGCCAGCGGGGGTCTTGGGTGATCTGGGCCAGGCACATCAGCAGCGTGGGCACCGACGCGTCTTGCAGCGCGGCGTGGCGCAGGGCGGGGTCATGCGGTGTGGCTGGTGGGGTGGCTGGCGGCAAGGGGTCAGGCATGCGGTGGGTCTCCTGGGGCGCTGGGGCCAGCACGGTGGTGTGGCCGGCCACGGTACAAGAAAGCCCCCGCAGCGCCGTCACGTTGGGGACCGCCGGCCTTGCGCGGGCAGGCCTGGCCGTGCATGAGATCAACCGCACGCGATCAACCCCACAATCCGCAGCGCATGCCACCGCCCACTGACACCCCCACTGGCGCCTCCGACAACCCGGCGCCCCACTCGCTGGCCACCCTGCGCCAGCGCTTTGGCCCCAACCACCGCTGGTGGGTGCTGCTGACGGTGATGATCGGCCACATGGCCGCGCTGATGGCGGCCACCACCATCAACGTTGCGGTGCCGGCCATCAGCCGCAAGTTCAACCTGGGGCCGCAAGACGCGCAGTGGTTGGCCACCAGCTTCATGGGCGCCATGACGCTGTCGATGCTGGCCACACCCTGGCTGCTGCAGCGCCTGGGCTACCGTCGCTGTTACGCGCTGATGTTGTGTGGCCTGGGCCTGGGTGGGCTGGTGGGTGGTTTGTCGCCCAACATGGCGCTGCTGCTGGCCATGCGGGTGCTGGAGGGCTTGTGCGCCGGCGTGCTGCAGACCATCCCCGGCGTCATCATCATGCATGCTTTTGCCCGCCATGAGCAGGGCCGCGCGATGGGGGTGTTTGGTTTTGGCACGGTGCTGGCACCGGCCCTGGGGCCCAGCGTGGGCGGGGTGCTGGTGGACTTGTTTGGCTGGCGCGCGGTGTTCTTTTTTGTGCTGCCGTTTTGCCTGCTGGCCGCTGTGCTGGCCCAGCGCTGCTTGCCGCACAACGCACCCGGCGGTGCCGACGTCAACCCCAACGCCCCCGCGCCCGACGCCTGGAGCTTGGGCCTGCTGGCCGCGCTGCTGCTGGCGCTGCTGAACGGCCTGGTGGGCCTGCACGGCGCGCAGCCGCTGTGGGGCGGGCTGCAGTTGCTGCTGGCCGCCGCGCTGGTGGCGGTGTTTGTGTGGCGCCAGCACCGGGTGGCCACGCCGTTGATGCCCTTGTCGCTGTACGGCCACCCGGTGTTTCGCCGCGCGGCGGTGGTGGCGGTGATCTACGGCGCCGGGCGGTTTGGGTCCACCTACCTGCTGCCGCTGTTCATGCTGGTGGCGCTGGGCCTGCCGGCGTCCACCGTGGGCACGGTGTTGCTGCCGGCCGGGTTGGCGTTGGCTTGCACCATCCCGCTGGCCGGCCGGCTGGCCGACCGGGCGCCGCTCTACCGCACCCTCACCATCGGTCTGCTGGTGATGACCACCTCGTTTGTGCTGATGGTGGGCGTGGGCGCGGCCACCGCCATCCCCTGGGTCACTTTGTGGGCGGTGCTGGGCCGCATCGGCCTGGGCTGCGTGATCCCGTCGCTCAGCCTCAGCGCCATGCGGGTGCTGGACACACCCCACATCGCCGCCGGTGCCAGCACCATGAACTTTTTACGCCAGTTTGGCGGTGCGGTGGGTGTCAACGGTGTGGGTGTGTTGTTGGCCTGGCGGCTGCAGGCCCATGCCGCACTGGGCCAGCCCGGCACCTTGCGGGCTTTCCATGAGGTGTTTGTGCTGATGGCCCTGCTGACCGGCGCCGCCGCGCTGGCGGCCTGGCAGATGAAGCCACCGCGCAAGCCACCCGACGGCCAGCCACCGGCCGGGGCAGCGCCAAGCACCACGGCTTAAGCGCGCCGGCGGCGCAGCGCGGCCAGGCCCACCAGGCCGCCCAGCATCAAGGCCCACTGGCCAGGTTCGGGCACCACGGCGGCCACGCCCAGGTCGGGCTGGTCGGTGAAAAAGCCGTCCATGCCCAGTGCCACAAAGGCCTTGATCTGGCCGGACAAATCACCGTAAGCCGCAGGGTCGGTGCTGCTGTCAAACTCGTTGGGCAAAAAGGTGTTTTCGGCGCGGAAGGTCCAGCCATGCACCTCCAGACCCCGGGCGTGGGCGTCGGCCACCAGGCTGGTGGGGGTGCCCAGGCGGCCGTTCACCAGCGGGATCATCAGGTTGGTGTTGACGCCGATGCCGCTGGAATAGGTATCGATAAAGTCCAGTCCGTTGGCGGCTGCCGCGGCCAGGTCGGCGTAGGTGCGGCTGTCACCGGACACAGTGAAGTCATACGGCCGGCCACTGCCGTTGAGCAGTTGCACGATGCGCATGTTGGTCTGGCCGCGCAGGTACTGCAAATTGCCCACTTCAAACGACTGGATGTAGACCGGCGCGTTGGCGCTGTTGCCGTAGTTGGCGTGCAGGATGGACACCAGCTTGTCCTCCATGCGCTGCAAGCCGTTGGCGTCGGTGAAGGATTTGAAATAGGTCGGGTGTTTGGTCTCGGGGTAGATGCCCACCGTGTAGCCCAGCTGGGCCGAGCGGGTCTTGGCCAGGTCAATCACCTCTTGCAAGGTGGGCAGCACCAGGGTGTTGTTGTAGGCGTTGTTGGCCAGGCGCAGGTCACGCAGGCGCTCTTGGGCGCGGATGTCGCCGCGCACCTCGGCGGCGGTGAAATCTTCGACAAACCAGCCGCCCACCCGCACCCCGTCCAGGGTTTTGACCTGCAGCCGGCTGGCGTACTGGGGCAGTTGCCACACATTCGTGCTGGTGTCGGTTCGGTTGAGCACCGGCGCACCGTTCAGCAGCTTGATGCTGCCGTCGGCATTCAGGTCTACCCGGGCCAGCATCGGTTCATGGCGGGCCAACAACTCACCGTCCTTGGTCATCACCAGGTCGGGCTCGATGTAGCGCGCGCCCTGGCTGATGGCCAGGTCGTATGAGGCCAGCGTGTGCTCAGGCCGGTAGCCGGACGCACCCCGGTGGCCGATCACAAAAGGCGCCAGGCCGTTGAGGGTGGGGGCGTCAGCGGCGGCGGCGTGCGGTGCAAACAGCGCGCTGGCGCCGGCCAGCAGGGCGGCTTGCAGGGTCTGGGCCGGGATCTGGCGAGGTGTCAGGCAAGAGAAGCGGGTGGTCATCAAGAGACTCCTGTGGATTGTCGAGATGTGTGAAGTGGGGCCTGGCGCAGTGTGGGCCGCATTTGCGGCACAGCCATGACGGCTATCCCTGTCCCTAGAAGCGTGGGCGGCCGAAGTGGGCGGCAGCAGGCCGTCCCCCGCTTGACATCGGCCGCCGCCACCGCTGCTGCACACTCATTGATCCTCAAAACACACCGGAGACACACCCCATGGGACCACTGACTGGATTGCGCGTGCTTGAACTGGCCAGCATCGGCCCCGGCCCGCTGTGCGCCATGCTGCTGGCCGACCTGGGTGCCACCGTGGTGCGCATTGACCGGGTTGAGCCCAGCGGCCTGGGTGTGCCCATGGATGTCAAGTTCGATGTGTCCGGCCGCAACCGCAGGTCGGTGGCGCTGGACATCAAACAGCCCGCCGGGCGGGATGCCGCGCTGCGCCTGATCGACCAGGCCGATGTGCTGATTGAAGGCTGGCGCCCTGGCGTGGCCGAGCGTCTGGGCTTGGGCCCGGCCGATTGCCATGCCCGCAACCCGGGCCTGGTGTTTGGCCGCATGACCGGTTTTGGCCAGACCGGCCCGCTGGCCCAGGCCGCCGGCCATGACCTCAACTACATCGCCCTCACCGGCGCGCTGCACGCCATCGGGACAGGCGGGGGCGGCAAAGACAAACCGGTGCCACCGCTCAATCTGGTGGGCGATTACGGCGGTGGTGCGCTGTACCTGGCCTTTGGCCTGCTGGCCGCCATTTTTGAGCGCAGCCGGTCCGGCCAGGGCCAGGTGGTGGACGCGGCGATGGTGGACGGTGCGTCCTCGCTCATGAGCATCTTCCACGGCATGGTGGCCAGCGGCGCCTGGAACCCGGCTGAGCGCGCCGCCAACCTGCTGGACGGCGGCGCGCCGTTTTATGACACCTACGCCACGTCAGATGCGCAGTGGGTGTCCATCGGCTCGCTGGAGCCGAAGTTTTTTGCCGAGCTGGTGCAGCGCATCGGCTTGGATGTGGCCTACCTCAAAACCCAGTACGACCGGCGTTGCTGGCCGGCCATGCGGGCCGACATCACCCGCCTGATTGGCGCCAAGACGCGTGACGCCTGGTGCGCGCTGCTGGAAGGCACCGACGTGTGTTTTGCCCCGGTGCTGCGGCTGGATGAGGTGGCGGCACATCCGCACGCCCAAGCCCGTGGCGGCTACATCGAGGTCGGTGGTGTCACCCAACCGGCACCGGCGCCGCGTTTCTCCCGCAGCCAGCCGGCCCAGCCCACGCCAGCCGTCAAACCGGGCAGCCACAGCAGCGCCATCCTGGCGGAGGCGGGTTTCTCGGCCGCTGAGATCACCGCGCTGCGCGCCAGCGGCGCGGTGTTGGGGGCTTGAGATGAGCGCACCCCTGCCCCCGGCCGCAGCGCCGTCAGCCGCCCGCGCGGCAGCGTCGTTGATCGTGCTGCGTGACAACCCGGCCACCGGTGCTGACGGCAAACCGCGTGGTCTGGAGGTGTTGATGCTGCGCCGCGCCGAGCGCCCGGGCGACCAGAACAGCGGCGCCGCCGTGTTCCCCGGTGGCCTGCTGGACACCAGCGACCGTGGCCACTACGACCGCTGCACCGGCATGGACGACGCCACAGCCAGCGCACGTTTGGGCCTGCCCGCCCACGGCCTGCATTATTGGGTGGCGGCGGTGCGGGAGTGTTTTGAAGAAGCCGGCCTGCTCTTCGCCACGGACCACTGCGGCCACCTGGTGGACCTGCACAACTTGCCCGCTGCTGAGGTGCTGGCCATGCGCCACGCCCTGCATGCCAACCAGACTGGCATGGCCGAGGTGTGTGCCCAGTTTGGGGTGCAACTGGCGATGGACCGGTTGGCGTACTACAGCCACTGGATCACGCCCATCGGCATGCCCAAGATCTTTGACACCCGGTTTTTCATCACCGAGGCACCGGTGGGCCAGACGGCGGTGGTGGACGCCAAAGAGACGGTGGAACTGCTGTGGCTGCAGCCCGCTGAAGCGCTGGACGCCGCGCGGGCGCTCAAGCTGCTCAATGTCACCGCGCTCACGCTCAAACACCTGGGCAGCTTTGCCAAAGCCGCTGATGCGGTGGCCTGGGCCAGGGCACAAGCAGAAGTGCCGCTGAATCGCCCGCGCATCGGCATTGCCGCCAGCGGCCGCAAACCCATCAACCTGGGTGATTGGGCCTATGCCGAGCTGGGCCGCATTGACCCGGACGGCACTGGCACCGCCAGTGTGGAGCTGCTGCCGGGCAAGCCGGTGTGGCTGTCGCCCCGGGTGCTGCGGGTGACGGCAGGCAACGGCAGCATGATGACCGGGCCAGGCACCAACAGCTATTTTCTGGGCGCACCCGGCAGTGACGACTGGGCCTTGCTGGACCCGGGGCCGGACGACGCCGCCCATGTGCAAGCCCTGCTGGCCGCCGCACCCGGCCGCATCACCCGCATCCTGGTGACACACACCCACAAAGACCACTCTCCCGCCGCAGCGCAAATTGCCCAGGCCAGTGGCGCAGCCACCTATGGCCAGGTGGCGGCGCACCCGGAGTGGCAGGACACCGCCTTCCAGCCGCAGCATGTGCTGCTGGGCGGTGAGCGCTTGGTGTTGGGTGAAGGTGTGACGCTGCGCGCCATCCACACCCCCGGCCATGCCAGCAACCACCTGTGTTACCTGCTGGAGGAAGAAAAACTGCTGTTCACCGGTGACCACCTGATGCAGGGCAGCACGGTGGTGATCAACCCACCTGATGGCGACATGGCTGTCTACATCCGGTCGCTTGAAAAGCTGCTGGACGAAGACCTGGACTGGCTGGCCCCCGGCCACGGTTTTTTGATCGATCAGCCGCATGCTGTTGTCCGCAAGACGATTACCCACCGGCTGGGTCGTGAGGCCAAGGTGCTGGCGGCATTGCAGGCCCAGGCGGCCCACGCCCCGGCCAGTGAAGCGGCCTTGCTGGCCACCGTGTATGCCGACACCCCGCTGCCGCTGCACGGCGTGGCGCTGCGCTCGTTGCGGGCGCATCTGCACAAGCTGGCGGCCGATGGCAAGGCGCTGGCGCGGCCGGATGCGCACTGGGCGCTGGTGGCATGAGCGCGGGCATGAGCGCGGGCATGAGCGCCAGCGCACGCACCACCCCCGATTTCAGCGCCGCCCGCGCGGTGCTGCAGGCCGAGGTGGACGCCCAGCGCCTGCCCGGTGTGTCCGCAGCCGTGATGCGCCACGGTGAGGTCATCGACCACTTTTGCACCGGCCTGGCCGACCTGCAAACCGGTGAAGCACTGCGGCCTGAGCACATCCACCGGGCGTTTTCCAACAGCAAACTCATCACCTCGGTGGCGCTGCTGATGCTGCATGACCAGGGCCACCTGCAGCTGGACGACCCGGTGAAACGCTGGATTCCGGCCTTTGGCGCGCTGCAGGTGCTGCGCCCAGGTGCCACCGCCATCACCGACACCGAAGCGCTGCAGCGCGACATCACCATCCGCCACCTGCTCAGCCACCAGGCGGGTTTGAGCCACGGTGTGTTTGACCCCGGCACGGTCATCTACAACGCTTACCTGGCGGCCGGCGCCCGCAGCCCGCAGCGCACACTGGCTGAAGCGATGGACGTGCTGGCCGGCCTGCCGCTGGGCTATCAACCGGGTGAGGGTTGGGACTACGCCATGGGCGCTGATGTGCTGGGCCGCATCATCGAGCTGGTCACCGGCCAGGCGTTTGGTGACGCGCTGCAGCACCTGCTGCTGGGCCCGCTGGGCATGGTGGACACCGGCTTTGTGATGCCGCCCGCGCAGGCGCACCGCTTGGCCGCGTTGTACCGGGGCGACCTGGTGGATGTGATGAAACCCGGCCTGCTGCGGCTGGACGACACGCCCTGGCCCAACGCCTACCGCACGCCGGTGCCACGCCAATCGGGCGCCGGTGGTTTGTTGACCACCCAGGCCGACATGCTGGCGCTGCTGCGGCAATTGATGCCTGGCCAGCCCAGCGTCTTGCGACCGGCGACATTGACCGCGCTGTTCACCGACCAGGTGCCAGCGTCACATTGCGTGCAGTTTTACGCCAGTGGCGCCGTGCCCAGCCTGGGCTTTGGCCTGGGCGGTGCGGTGACCCGCCGGGCATCCACCCTGCAGCCGGCAGCGGCGGTGGGTGAGCTGCAATGGGGTGGCCTGGCGGGCACCCACTGGTTTATCTCGCCCAGCACCGGCCTGGCCGGTGTGGTGATGACCCAGCGCTTCATGGGCTTCTGGCATCCGTTCTGGTTTCAGTACAAAGCTGCGCTGTACGCGGCAGCGGTCTGACCGGCCCTGCCAGCACCACTGCGACGCGGGCGCGCCGTTGCCCAGTCAACTGCCGCTGGACTTGAGCAGCTCAGCCACCTCGGCCTGGCGGCCAAAGGCGGGGCCCAGTTTGGCCAAGGCATTGAGCTCGGTGCGTGCGCTGGCCTTGTCACCGGCCTGCAACTGCAGCTTGGCCAGTTGCAGGCGGAACTGCGGTGCGTCAGGTGCGCTGGTCACGGCCTGGGCTTGCACCACCAGCGCCCGGGGCAGCTGGTTCTCGGCCGCCAGGGTAAAGGCCAGGGTGTCCATCACCGCTGCGCTGGCGGGCGCCAGTTTTTGCGCTTTCTCGGCCAGGGCCACCGCGCCGGCTTTTTTCTGCAGGGCCAGGGTGTAGGCCAGGTTGTTGAGGGCCAGCACGTTGTCGGGCTGCTTGCCCAGCACTTGCTGGTAGTGCTTCTCGGCCTGCGCGCTGTTGCCACCGGCCAGGGCGGCGTCACCCAGGTACATCACAAAGCCCAGGTCGCCCGGGTTGGCCTGCTGGTGCTCGGCCGCCAGCTTGTCGGCGTCAGCGGTTTTTTTGCCGGCCTGCAGGGCGGCATGCAGGCGCTGCGTGGCATCACCCGGTTCTTTCAGGGTGCGGGCTTTGCGCAGGGCGGTGATGGCGGCATCCCAGTGTTTTTGCCGCATTTCGGCGTCGCCCTCCATGTTGAAGCCCAGCGCGGCGTCAGGCATTTGGGTCTGCACCGTGCGGGCCACCGCCAGCGCCTGGGCCGGTTTGCCTTCCATCAGCGCCAGGCTGAACAAGGCTTGCTGCACCTGCGGGTCTTTGGGTGCAATTTCGGCCGCGCGCCGCACCGCTGCGGCTGTGGCGCTGGGGTTTTTGGCCAAGGCCTGGGCATCGGCCAGGCGCAACTGCGGCATGGGTGAGCGCGGATTGAGGGTGGACAGCTTGGCAAAGGTGCTGATGGCTTGCTGCGCCTCACCCAGCGCCATCAACGCGCGGCCTTGGCGGTCCAGCAGTTCGCTGTTGTCGGGCAGAGCGGCCAGGCCGGCCTGGGTGGCATTGAACGCCAGTTTGGGTTGGCGGTTGCCCAGGTGGTGGTCTACCAACATCAGCCGCGGCATGGCGTTGTTGGGCTCCGCCTTGATGGCTTGCTCCAGCGATTGCACGGTGTCCTCTGGCTTGCCACCGCTGCGGGCGTTGATCTCGGCCAGTGCAAGCATGGCCGGCACGTTTTTCGGGTTGCGCTGCAACGCGGCGGTAAAACGGGCGCGGGCGGCGGCGGGCTGTTTGTCCGCCAGGTCCAGCGCGGCCAGGCCGGCCAGTGCGGGCATGTAGTCGGCGTCTTTGGTCAGGGCCAACGCAAACTGTTTGCGGGCCTCGGCCGCGTCGCCACGCTGCAAGGCCAGCCGGCCGCGCACATGGTCGGGCAGGGGTTTGCCGGGCATCTTGGCGGCCATGGCCTCCACGGCTTTGAGCGCACCGGCGTTGTCGCCCCGGCGGGCCTGGGCGGTGATCAGCGCCAGATCAGCACTGCTGCCTTTGTCGCCTGCGGCGATGTCTTGCAGGGCCGCCAGGCCGGCGCTGTCTTGCCCACTGGCCAGTTGTGACAAGGCCAGCGTGGTGCGCACCCGGGTGTCGGTGGGCTGCTGTTTGGCGACACGGGCAAAGTTGACCTCAGCGCCCTTTTTGTCACCCGTCATCATCTGGGCCTGGGCCAGCAGGGTGAGTGATTGCGCGTCGGGTGGCTCGACTTCCGCCAGCGGCTTGAGGGTGAGGATGGCCTTGTCAGCCTGGCCGGCGCGGATTTGCACCAGCGCCAGTTGCTGGCGTGGTGGTATGGCCTTTGGCATCAACTGCACCGCCTTGGCGAAATGGGCTTCGGCCGTGGCCAGTGAGTCCAGCCGCAGCTCGGCCTGGCCAGCCAGCATCAGCAGCGCCGGGTTGTTGGGGCTGCCGCGCAGCAGGGCTTGGGTCAGCTCACGCACCCGTTTGTGGTCACCCCGCACGTCGGCCACCATGGCCTCAAGAAACAGGGTTTGCGGGTTGCGCGGCGCCACTTTTTGCAGCTGCGCCAGTTGCAGCGCGGCGGCGTCGGCATCGGGTTTGGCCAGCAGCAGCATGATGGTGGCGCTGTGTGCGGCCACCTGGGTTGGGCGCAGCTTGATGACTTGGGCATAAGCGGCCATGGACGCAGCCAGGGCGGTGGTTTTGTCACCCGGCGAGCGTTGCAGCAGGTCGCCTTTGAGCATCCAGGCGTCCACCGCGTCGGGCTGGCGCGCCAGCAGGGCGTCAACCATGGCCAGCGCGCCGGCATTGTCTTTGCGCGCTGCGGCCAGGCGGGCTTGCAGCACCAGCGCGGGTGTGTGGTCGGGCGCGCTGCGCAGGGCCTGGACCAGCAACCCGTCAGCGCGGGTCAGGTCACCACCCTGGGCCTCGGCGCCGGCCAGGTGGGTGCGCAGGGTGGCGTCGGCCTTGGCGTCCGGCAGTGAGATGCGGCCAAAGCGCTGCAGCAGCAACGCGCCCTTGCCCTGGGCCAGCAGGCTGTCGGCCAGCAGCGGCAACACCACCACCTCAGGCTGGCCCAGCTCCAGCGCCCGGCCCAGTTCAGACTCGGCGCCAGCGGGGTCACCACTGTTCAGCAGCAACTGGCCCAGCATCAACCGACCCTCAGCCGATTCTGGGTTTTTTTGCAGCAGGGTCTTGATCTGCAGTTTGGCCGCTTCACCGTCGTGTTTGGCCAGTTGCTGTTTGGCCGATGCCAACAACTCGGCTTCACTCGGGTCACCACAACCGGCAGTAACGGCCAATGCGGCAATCAGGCTGGCCAGCAAGGTGCTGCGTGCAGCCCGGGAAATGAGCGTTTTTTTCACATCTGGCCCCTGATAACACCGTGGTGTGCAACCCAGCAGGCCACCCAGGCGCTGCCACAGCCGGAAAGTATCGCCCAAGCCCCGGGGCGCAAAGACGGTGCGGTGCAGTTGGCCTGCTGCGTGGTGATTTCAGGCCGTGATTTCAGACCGCTGATGTCAACCACCGACGCTGTGGCCCGCCAGCAGCGCGGCGTTGCCGCCAGCGGCGGCGGTGTTGATGGTGAGGGTTTGCTCAGCGCAAAAACGGTAGAGGTAGTGCGGCCCGCCGGCTTTGGGGCCGGTGCCCGACAGGCCCTCACCACCAAACGGCTGCACCCCCACCACCGCGCCAATCATGTTGCGGTTGATGTAGACATTGCCCACCCGGGCCTGGGCGGCAATGCGCAGCGCGCGGCTGTCAATGCGTGTCATCACACCCAGCGTCAGGCCATAGCCCAGCCGGTTGATGCGCGCCACCAGCGTGTCCACATCACCCTGCCAGCGCACAACATGCAGCACCGGGCCAAACACTTCTTGGGTCATGTCCTCCACTTGGGCGATCTCGAAAGCCACCGGGGCGATGTGGCTGGTGGCATGTTGCGGTGGCAGCGGGCTGCGCGCCAGCAGGGTGGCGGCTGCCTCCAGCCGCTGCACATGGCGGCTTAAGCTGGTGTGCGCTTCGGTATCAATCACCGGGCCGACATCCGTGGCCAGTTGGGCGGCGTCACCCAGCCGCAACTCGGCCAGTGCGCCGCGCAGCATGTCGATCAGGTTGTCGGCAATGCTGCTGTGCAGACACAGCAGGCGCAGCGCCGAGCAGCGCTGGCCGGCGGAACGGAACGCGCTTTGCACCACCGCATCGACCACCTGCTCGGGCAGCGCGCTGCTGTCGACGATCATCGCGTTGATGCCGCCGGTCTCGGCGATCAGCGGCACGATCGCGCCGTCCTTCGCGGCAAGCGCGCGGTTGATGATTTTCGCGACGGCCGTCGAGCCGGTGAAGCAGACGCCGGCGGTGCGCGCATCGGCAACGAGTGCCGCGCCGACTGTCTCGCCCGCGCCGTGCAACAGCGCGAGCGCGTCGAACGGCACACCTGCCGCGTGCAGCAGTTCGACGAAGCGCTGCGCGACGGCGGGCGTTTGCTCGGCCGGCTTCGCGGCGACCGTGTTGCCGGTCACGAGCGCCGCAGCGACCTGCCCCGCGAAGATCGCGAGCGGAAAGTTCCACGGGCTGATGCAGACGAACACGCCGCGGCCGTGCAGGTGCAGCGCGTTGCTCTCGCCGGTCGGGCCGGGCAGCTGTTGCGTGGTCAAACGGGCTTCGGCCTGGTCGGCGTAGTAGCGGCAGAAGTCAACCGCCTCGCGCACTTCGGCAACGCAATCGCCGAGCGTCTTGTGCGCTTCTTTCACGAGCAGCCCGCAGAACGCGGGCAGGCCGAGTTCGAGTGCGTTCGCGGCGCGGCGCAGCGTGGCAGCGCGTTGTGCGAGCGGCGTGGCGTTCCAGGCTTTGAAGCCGATGTGCAGGCGCTGCATCGCGGCGTCGACATCGGTGGTGCTCGCCTCCGGCACCGCGGGCACGGTGGCCGCGGCGAGCGCGTGCATCAGCGGTTCGCGTTCGGCGAGGCAGGCGAGGTCGACGCCGGACGAGTTCGCGCGACCAGATTCGCCGTCGAATCCATACAGCGAGATCGGTGCCGCGATGCCTGCTTTCGACGCCGGCATCAGCGGCGATGCGAGCAGCGCATCGATGTCGACGGCCTCGTTGGACAACTGGTGCACGAACGATGAGTTCGCGCCGTTCTCGAGCAAGCGGCGCACGAGGTACGCGAGCAGGTCGCGGTGCTCGCCGACCGGCGCGTACACGCGCACGGGGATCGTGGT
>JAYVLI010000033.1:0-8728 GCA_043759535.1 Betaproteobacteria bacterium
CCTTTGCGCACCATCGCCCGCTGCTTGCGCGGGATGGCCAGCATGTTGGCCTCTTCCTCCGGCAGGATCTCCTTGCGGAAGGTGACATACAAGTCCTGCAGCGGCCAGTCGGTGTGGCGGCGCTCGGTATTGCGCAACTCCAGGTGCTCGGCACCCAGGCCTTGGGCGATCTTCTGCGCCTCGGCCTCCAGTGCATCAGCCACCTCGGGGCTGTCGGCCACCACGCCGCCGTACACCGTGTGCGGCAAGCCCACCAGCGCATGGCCGAACAACAGGCTCTTGACCTCAGCCAATGGCAGCACGCCAGTGATGCGGCCACCCTGCTCGGCGTACAAAAAATAAGTAGGCTGATGGAACACCTCGCCCAGCAGCCGCTGCCAGCCGGCCCGGTGAAAGAAGCTGGCCTTGGGGTGGCCCAGCACAAACCGATCCCAGCGCGCGGCCGCGTCGGTGTCTTGCACAGACAGTTTTTGGATCGCGATCACGGGCTAGACCGGGTTCAGGGCCGACAGCACTGCGGGTGTGGCCCGGGCCGGCGGCCGCCCAGTCTGGCCCAGGAAAATGTCGTCCATGCGGCCCCAGCGGAAGTCGCGCAGCAGCGCGCCCAGCCGTTGCTCCATGCGGGGGATGTTGACGTAGTGACGAAAGCGCGTCTTGGCATCAATGCCGGCCACCCGGGGCTGGGCTTGGTCGATCTCCCAGGGATGGAAATAGAAGATCGCCGGCTTTTGGTCGGTGGCATTGACACGCCGGATCATCCAGCGCGACAGTGCATAAGGCAGCAACCGAAAGTAGCCGCCGCCACTGGACGGGAAGTTGCGCCCACCCAGCCGCAGCGTGGTGACCGGGATCTCGATCAGGCCTTCGGCGCGCGGGTGCGCAAAACGGGGCGCGTCGGGCATGCCGTAGTGGTCATGCCGGATCGGGTAGATGCTGGAGCTGTAGCGGTGGCCGGTGGCCGCCAGACAATCAAAAGCCCACAGGTTGCCAGGGCCGATCGAAAAACTGGGCGCCCGGTAGCCTTGCACCATCACGCCGCCAATGTCCTCCAGCAGCTTCTTGGCCCGGGTCAGGTCATCGGTGAACGCCGCGCGGTCCAGATCACTCGCCCGCTCATGACCAAACCCATGGCTGGCCAGCTCGTGGCCCTGGGCCACGATGCTGCGCACCAGTTGCGGATAGCGCTGCGCCACCCAACCTAGCGTGAAAAAGGTGGCGCGGGTGTCATGCTTGTCCAGCAGCGCCAGGATGCGGTCCACATTGCGCTCAACGCGGCACTCGCGGCTGTCCCACTCGTTGCGGCGGATGTAAGGGGCCATCGCAGAGACCTGAAAATAGTCTTCGACATCGATGGTCAGGGCGTTGGTGATGGCAGGGGCCGTCATGGCAAAAATCCGTTGGATACAAGCAGGTGCGCTGCGGTGGGGGCAGTCAGCGCCAAGCCAGGCCTGGCCGGCCTGGCAGGCCACCGGCGGTGACCGGGCGGGGTTTCACTTCGGGCCTTCGTCGGGCGGTTTTTTGACCGACGACACCAGCTGCTGCAGGATGGTGAGCAATTGCAGGTTGGTGCGCTCCAGGCGCAGCATGCCGCGCTCGATGCGCTGCAACTGGTCCCCCCGCTGCTCGGACGACAGGCGGTTGAGTTGGCGCGACATGGTGTCGGCGGTGGCAGGGTCAACTTGCAGCGTGGTCAGGTCCACATCCAGCGAGCCAACCACCGAGCTGGGACCGGCCGCGCTGGCCAGATCACCCGGTGTGCTCTCAGGGCCGGCAATGCGCCGCACTGGCACTTCAGCCTCTTGCGCAAACTCCTTGACCACCTCATTGACATCAGTGGCCTCCAGGTGCTGCTTGCCGCCCAAAAACCCGGCCAACAGCAGCCGGTCACAGACCGAATTGATGCGCCGCGGAATACCACCACTGGCCTTGAAAATGGCCTCAAACGCCGCCGCCTCAAAACTGGGTTTACCGGTGGACCCGGCGCATTTGAGCCGGTGCTCGATGTAGTGTTGGGTTTCGTCCAGGTCCAGCGGGCCAATATGACAAGTGGCCGCCACGCGCTGGCGGAACTGCTCCATCTCGGGCCGCTGCAATATCTCGCGAAACTCGGGCTGGCCCACCAAAAAGCTCTGCATCAGCGCCTGGTTGCCAAATTGGAAGTTCGACAACATGCGCAACTCTTCCACCGCGCGGGCGGTGAGGTTTTGCGCCTCATCCACGATCAACAAGCAGCGTTTGCCTTTGCTGGTCTGGCTGATCAAAAACGCCTCCAGCGTGATCAGTAACTCCGACTTCGGGACATCCTTGACCTTGAAGCCAAACGACGCACCGACCATGCGCAAGGTGTCCTCAGCGCCCAGTTGGGTGGTCACCAAATGGCCCACCACCACATTGCTGCCGTGCAGGCCGTCAATCAGCGCCCGCAGCAGCGTGGTCTTGCCCGCACCGATCTCGCCGGTGATGACGATGAAGCCCTCATTGCGCGAAACACCGTAGTCCAGGTACGCCTTGGCACGCCGGTGCTGCTTGCTGCCGAAGTAGAAGCTGGGGTCCGGATTGAGCTGAAAGGGCTTGTTGGTCAAGCCGTAAAAGGATTCGTACATGGTCTAGCAATGCATGGTCAGAACCGGATGCCGTAGGTGGCGAAGATGGCACTTTCGCCATAGGACTGCAGAAACGTTGCGTAGCGCGACCGCCGCAAGCCAGCCGACAAGGTACTCAGCTCGGTCGGCCTGACGGTGTATTGCGCACTGATCAGCCGCTGCTGGCTGCTTTGGCTGGCCAACACACCCTGCCCGCGCTGCTCACTCAACAACAGATTGACGTTGGACAACGGTGTCAGCCGGTGTGACAGGTTCAACGATACCCCGCGCAAACGCACGCTAGACGAATTGGCCAAGTCGCCGACCAAGCCAGCCACAGTGTCCAGGCGCTGGGTTGTGGTGCGGGTGTACGACAGCACGGCCGCGCTGCGCACATCACGCCAAGCCACCGAGGCTTCTTGCGTGTTTTGCAGCGTGGCGGACGAGCGCAGGAAACCCACGGGCAGAAAAGGGTCCGAGATTCCCAAGCCCTTCAAAATACCGATGACATAGGCTCGCCGCGCCTCCAGGTCAAGCAGGTCGGCGCCAAGTTGTGGATAAAACAAGTCGAACGCAGTACCGCGCCCTCCCAAACCCGCCTCATTACCGGCGGTGGACACGATGCGGCTGTCCGTTAAACGCCAGGTGGTCAACGCGGTGCGGTGTTCAAACATCAGGCTGTGTGACGCGCCATAAAACCGGTGGTCGTATTGCGCAGCCAGCTTTGTGCGGGGTGATGGTGTCCACGTCGCACCCAAACCCCAGGTGCGAAAGGTCTCACGCCGCAAGCTGGAGATATCGGTCGCCTCAATGCCGCCACTGGCTTGCAATTGCAAGTCCAGATCGTCCATCCGCCAAGACGCGCCACCAAACAAGCGGTCATCGGTGGTGTTGCGTCCCAGTTTGAACGCGGATCGCGTATGCGACATGTCCAGGCTCCAGCCCAGATAAGCCAATGTTGCCGGTTCAATATGCACCGCTGCCGATGCCGTGCTGCCATCACCAACGCTGGTATTTTTGGCGTCAGAAACGGCGTAACTCCATTCGCTGCTGTAACGCAGACCAGCGCCGATCGGGCCTCGAAACGACGGGTTCAACCGCAGGTTACGCACCTCTGTTGAATTGCTTTGGCGGCCACCGCTCTGGCCGGGCTGTGCTGCAAACGCTGACACCGCGCTCTGCGCAATGCTGGATGTCACACCCAACTTGGCACGGCCATCAATCAGATCAGTGTCAAGCTTGGCATTCAGTGTGTTCTGCAAGGTGTTCTGGCCGCCACCGGCATACAGAAACTGCGTCAGAGAATAGTCTAAATACCCTTGCACCAAACCCGATCTGGCACGCAAGCTAACACCCGCAGACATCTGCGTGATCGAACCGGATTGGCCGCCCACCGGCGCCAAATTGATGTTGTCGCTGAAGGTCTGCGTGATGGACGCTGATGGCTGGATGGCCACGGTTCGGGCTGCAGTGTCAGACTGCGCCAAGGCGGCAGCCACAGGCAGCAACGCCGCGACAGGAATTGAAATACACCAGTGCGCCAGCGCTTGCCGCTCTGTCGGCTGGCAGACGCGATATCGGACCGTCTTGTGCGTTGCGCTCATCCAACAACCGTCAGGTGGGCTTGGGCGCATTGGCCAGCCCTTCCTTGCCGTCTTTCTCTGCCCCGGTATCACCGTAGCCATAACCATAACCATAGCCGTAGCCATACCCGTAGCCATAGCCGTAAGCGCCTTGCGAATCGGTGCGCGCCTTGTTCAGCAACAACATGCGCACCGGGCAGGTGTCAATGGTTGACAGCGCGTGCATCACGTCGGCCTGCAAGGTCTTGCCCGCATGCACCACCACCACCACTTGACCCATCTGGGTGGCCAGCACGCGCGATTCAGTGGTCAACAGCAGCGGCGGTGAGTCAAAAATAATGATCCGGTCGGCATATCGCGACGCCATGTCATTGAGCAACTGGCGCATCGCCTCACTGGCCAGCAATTCAGTGGATTTGGGGTGTGGCCGGCCGCTGGGCAGGATGGTGAGCTTGTCGATGTTGGTGCGCATCAGCACATCGCTCATCTCGGCCTTGCCTTCCAGCAGGTCCAGCAAACCTGGCGCTTCGCCCAGGCCCAGCTTCTTCAACACCGACGGGCGCGCCACGTCAGCGTCCACCAGCATGACGGTTTGGTCCAACTCAGCGGCAATACTCATCGCCAAGTTGATCGACGTGAAGCTCTTGCCCTCACCCGGCATGGCGCTGGTCATCATGATCAAGTTGCCGTTGTTGACCTTGGCAGCACCCTTGCCCATGGCATTGGAAATCAAGGGGCGTTTGATCACCCGGTATTGGTCCGCCATGTGCGAGCGCGGCGCGCTGGGCACCAGGTAACCCGCAGCAGACAACATCTGCAAATCCAGCTCAATGGATTTGGACAACGGTGCCGGCACCAATGCCGGCGGCGCCATACCCGGCGCCTGCGCTGGCTGCGCCTTGGCCATGCCCGGACCCGCCCGCACGGCGGCTGCGTGCTGCGCATCGGCAAATGCTGCGACCGTGTCAGGCTGGCCATCGATCTCGGGCACTGCTATACCGGCTTCCCGGATCTGCGCCAACCGCTCGGCGGCTTGTTCGATCAAGCTACTCATCGTCTTCAACCCACTTGCCGTGCGGCAAGAATCGACAGCGTGACCATCGCCACCAAAAAGGACGCCAACAGACCCCCGGTGCCGGCAAAAAACCGCAACTTGTTGTTGCGCTCAACCTTTTTGTCAACATCGCTCAAAATCATCGACACAACACCCAATAGTGGCAGACCCGCCTTGAGCCGCAGTTCCTGCGCATCGTTGTAGACCGGCCGCAACTGGCTTGCCGCAAACGCCGTGAACAAACCAGCGGCCAAGGCCACCACCAATGCGATGGACAACAGCAGCAAACGGTTGGGCCACACCGGCCGGGGTGAAACCCGCGGCGGGTCAATCAAGCGGAAATCCACCACGCCGGACGCCATATCAAGATCACCAGACATCACCGCAGACTGCCGCCGCGCCACCAAGTCTTCGTAGTTCTTCTTGACGATCGCATAATCACGGTTCAGTTGGGCGGCCTCGGCCTCAATCTGGGGTGAGGTGCGGGACAGCGCTCGGGCCTGCGCGTAACGCGTCGTGTACTCGGCCACCCGGGCGCTCAGGCCAGCCACCTGCACCTCGGCAGCAGCCTGCAACTTCACCAATTCCTGCATCGCCAAATTGTTGCCACTGCCCACCGCAACCGCTGGGGGAGCGGCCATTGCAGCCTTGCGCAGATCAGCAACCTCTTTGCGTTTCTGTGCTTCCAGGTCAACCAACAGACGGCTGGCGTTGATCACATCGGGGTGCTGGTCGGTGAAGCGCTGCAGCAACTGATCAAGGTTGCGCTTTAGCGCATCGATCCGGCTATCAATCTCCGGCGTGGCCACAGAAATCGCCGATTCCCGGAGCAAGCTTTGGCTGGTGGACGTGCCCGGCGCAGCCCCCTTCTCGGCATCAACTTGCTTGCGGGCGGCATCGCGTGAGTTCTCAGCCTCACGCAATTCAAGCTTGGCGGTCTCTAGCTGTTGCCCAATCGTCGAAAGGCGGGTCGCCGAGTCCTTGCCATCACCGGTCTGCATGTCAAGATTACGCAGCCGGAAATCCTTCAACCGGGTCTCCGACTCCTCCAGCTTGGCTTCATAGGTCTTGATCTGCTCGTCCAGGAAGACCTTGGCCGAATCAGTGTCCTTGCGGCTGGCGCCAAGGCTGGACTCGACGAAGATCGACACCATGGACTGAATTACACGCTTGGCTTTTTCACGGTCCGGATCGACAAACGCCAGCGAGTACAGGTTATCGCGGCCGGCGCTCTTGATCTCGACGGTCTTCATCAGACTTTCGATCAAAGCCTCCTGCTGGCCTTTTGACTCGCTCTTCAAGTCCAGGTCGGCCATGCGCACCAGCTTTTCAATGTTGGGCCGGCTGATCAGCGTGCGGCTGAGCATCGTGACCTGCTGGTCGACGTTGGGCTGCACTGCCAAGCCGGACATCAGCGGCTTCAGGATCGATTGGGTATCCACAAAAATTCGGGCCATCGCTTCGTAGCGGTCGGGCACCTTGAAGGCCACCGCAGCGCCCACGGCGCCGACCACCCAAGCCACCACCAACCCTGTCCACCTGAATTTCCACATCCCCCGGGCGATCGAGGATATTTGGCTGATTAACTCTTCCATCGTGGTCGGCTATACCTGGTTTGTTGCTGCGAACTGGACCGAAAACGATCCGTCAAAAGAGGCTCTGCGGAATCACCAGGATGTCACCCGGCTTCATTTCAACATTGGCGGACACATCACCACGCTTGATCAAATCCTTCAGGCGGACTGAATACTGCTTGTTACCATCGCCAGTGCGTAAAATAGATGCATTGTTGCCCGCAGCAAAATCAGTCAAGCCACCGACAGCGATCATCACGTCGAGCAAAGTCATGTTCTTTTTGTAGCTCAGGAACTGCGGCTTGGCCGCCTCGCCCACCACCCGAATCTGCTCGCTGTAGGGGCCAACAAAACTGGTGACCAAAACTGTCACGACAGGATCGCGGACGTACTTGCCAAGCTGCTTCTCCACGTCGCGCGCCAACTGCGAAGATGTCTTGCCCTGGGCAACAATTTCTTCAACAAGCGGAGCAGCCAGCTTGCCATCGGGCCGCACCGGCACTGCCATGGACAATTCAGGGTTGCGCCAAACGATGATGTTGAGCGCGTCGCCGGCGCCAATCAGGTAGGTGTAGTCGTCGGTGGCGGCAACTTTGGCAGGAGCTGGCGGGTGCTCAACTGGCCTCAGCGCGCAGCCAGAAAACACCGCTGACAGCCCAACCAATACCGCCGTGGAAATGACATTCACGTTGACGTGACAAAAAAGCTTCATGGCTCGTTCCGTAGTTGCAAGACTGCTATTTGAAGGGCCGCAATGCCCGGCGCTGCGCTGGGGCGAGGCGGCTCTGCAGCGCTCGTCACCCGGCTTCGTCTGCTGACGCAGGATGATGGCACACACGATTGGGTGCTCTCGCTCGTATTGAGGGACGGGCGAGACATTTTTGCAGAACATAGTTCACGCAGCCGCGCACCGGAAGCGCCGATGCGCCAAGCGGGCCAGCAGCGCATGGCCGGGGAGTGTCCGGATTTCTGTGTGTGAGGCGGTTTGCTGAATTGATCTCTTGATGATCTTCAGGCCCCTGCCAGGCCGCCGGAGGCGCTCCGGTTGAGCCATGTACACATGGTTCAACCCTCCCATCAGCCGGCGCCATGTGCGCCCCGGGTGAATCGGTCTTCGTAGAGTATCGCGAACTGATTCATCGCCGTCTTCCAGTCCTGCGCGGCGTTGCCCCAGTCTGCGGTGATGTTGCGCAACGCCAGCCAGATCAGCTTGGACGCCGCGTCGTCGCTGGGGAGGTGCCCGCGGGTTTTGATGATCTTGCGCAGCCGTGCGTTGATGCTCTCGATGGCGTTGGTCGTGTAGACCACCTTGCGCACGGCCGGCGGGAACGCGAAGAACGGGATCACCTTGTCCCACGCCCGGCGCCAGGCGGCCACCACGGTGGGGAAGCGCCGGCCCCAGTCGCCTTGCTCAAAGGCGTCCAGTTCGCCCAGCGCGGCCTCGGCGCTGGGGGCGGTGTAGATCGCCTTGAGCGTCACGGCCAGCGCGCGGCGGTCCTTCCAGCTGGCTTCAGTCCTGCGCTGTTGCGGATCAGGTGCATGATGCAGGTCTGCAGCGTTGTCGCCGGGAACACCGCGCCCAACGCCTCGGCCATGCCCTTCAAGCCATCGGTGACGGCGATCAGGATGTCAGCCACGCCGCAGGTCTTCAGGTCGTTGAACACCTTCATCCAGAACTTCGCCCCCTCGGTGCCCTCGATCCACAGGCCCAGGATGTCGCGGGTGCCATCGGGCAGGATGCCCAGCGCCAGGTAGATCGCCTTGTTGCGCACCACCGCGTCCTCGCGGATCTTGACCCGCAGCGCGTCAAAGAAGACCACCGGGTACATCGTCGGCCCTGCGAAATTCAAATCGCAGCGACGAGCCGCATTGACGTGGACGTCGGCAATCGCACACGCGGCGTCTTGACCGTGGCGCCCGACGCAATCAGTGACG
>JAYVLI010000034.1:0-5247 GCA_043759535.1 Betaproteobacteria bacterium
GCCGGCGTTGGTCAGGATGCCCCACTTGATGCGGCGGTCGGCCACCACGTCCACCCGGCTGAGGTAGCGCAGCATTTGGGACGACGGCGCGTCCGGGTCTTGCGGCTCGGTGGGGTCACCCCGGTCGAGTGCGCGCTGCCAGCGCTTGGCCTCCAGAATGGCCAGGCCGTGGCGGTAGCGCCGGTCGTCCTTGGGCTCGTTGATGGCGGTTGCCTTGGCCGCAGCGTCCGGGAACAGCAGCATGTCGGGCACGTCTTCGCGCCGCTTGCCTGAGAGGTTGACCTGCGGCAGGGTGTCGTCGCCCCAGCCCAACTCGGCCAGCACCCGCTCGATCAGCAACTGCTCGGTCTGCGCCTCGTTCAGTGTGGTGTCGCTGCGGTAGGGGGCGTACAGCGCATGCAGCGCGGTGCTGAATGCGGCGAGTGCGGTGTCGCTCAAGGCCAGCCAGGGCGGTGTGTCGCGGATGCCCCGGTGTAAAAAGTCCTGCGTGAAAAGTTGGCCTTGCATGGCGGGACGGCGGGGTCGGCTGGAGGGGTTGGGCAGTGTAGCCAGCAGGCCGGGGCACTGGAGATGGCCGCGCTGGGGCACCGAGAGAAGGCCGCAGCAGGCGGCCCGGCCAAGCCACAGACAACACCCCGTCAACCGTCCGTCTCGTTGGATTGCCCGGCGGTCGGTCACGGTGTAATGCGGGCTGGGGACCGTGTGAGGCCCGCCGCATCAAGGACCGCCATGCCCGCTTGGTTGATCGCCCTGGACCGCCACTTCCCCGTGCGCTTTCTCACCCTGGCTGCGGCCGCGCTGTTGCTGCTGGCCGGGCTGGCGGGCTGGTTGTTGGACGGCACCGGCCTGGGCTGGGCGCTGGCCGGTGCGGCGGTGCTGGCACTGGGCCTGCGGGACTTGCGCCAGACCCGCCACGCGCTGCTGCGCAATTACCCGGTCATCGGCCACCTGCGCTTTTTGTTTGAATGGATCCGGCCCGAGATCCGCCAGTATTTTTTGGAGAGTGACCGCGAGGCAGTGCCCTTCTCACGCCAACAACGCAGCCTGGTGTACCAGCGCAGCAAGGGCGAGTCGGACAAGCGGCCGTTTGGCACCCAACTGGCCGTGATGGAACCGGGTTATGAGTGGATCAACCACTCGCTGCAGCCCAGCGTGCTGGCCGGTCATGATTTCCGCATCAGCATTGGTGGCAGCCGCTGCAGCCAGCCGTATTCAGCCAGCCTGTTCAACATCTCGGCCATGAGTTTTGGGGCGCTCAGCGCCAACGCCATCATGGCGCTGAACAAAGGTGCCAAAGCGGGCGGTTTTGCGCATGACACCGGCGAGGGGTCGATCAGCGCCCACCACCGGCTGCACGGTGGCGATTTGATCTGGGAGATTGGCTCGGGCTACTTTGGTTGCCGTGATGACACCGGCCACTTCAACGCCGAGAAGTTCAGCGTCAATGCGCGTGACGGCCAAGTCAAGCTGATTGAGCTCAAGCTGAGCCAGGGCGCCAAGCCCGGCCACGGCGGGGTGTTGCCCGGCCCCAAGGTGAGCCCCGAGATTGCCGCGGCACGCGGTGTGCCGGTGGGGGTGGACTGTGTGTCGCCGTCAGCGCACAGCGCGTTTTCAACACCCATCGAGATGCTGCAGTTCATGGACAGGCTGCGCCAGTTGTCGGGTGGCAAGCCGGTGGGCTTCAAGCTGTGCATCGGCCACCCGTGGGAATGGTTTGCGCTGGCCAAGGCCATGCTGGAAACCGATTTGCTGCCCGATTTCATCGTGGTGGACGGCGGCGAGGGTGGCACCGGCGCCGCGCCACTTGAATTTACCGACCACGTTGGCGCGCCGATGCAGGAGGGCTTGCGCCTGGTCCACAACACGCTAGTGGGGCTGGGCTTGCGCAGCCGTATCCGGATTGGCTGCGCCGGCAAGATCGTCAGCGCGTTTGACATCGCCCGGGCCATGGCGCTGGGGGCGGACTGGTGCAACTCGGCGCGCGGCTTCATGTTTGCGCTGGGCTGCATCCAGGCCCAGCACTGCCACACCGGCGCCTGCCCCACTGGTGTGGCCACGCAAGACGCACGCCGCCAGCAGGCGCTGGTGGTGCCTGACAAAGCACAGCGGGTGCAACACTTCCACCGCCAAACCCTGGAAGCGCTGCAGGAGCTGGTGCAGGCTGCCGGACTGAGCCACCCCAACCAGATCAGCGCCGCCCACATCGTGCGGCGCACTGCCGACCAAGAGGTGCGTCTGCTGTCCACCCTGCTGACCACCGTGGCGCCGGGCGCCTTGTTGGCGGTCCAGCGTGGCCAGGCCGATTGGCCACACAAGGTGTTCAGCCTGTATTGGCCACTGGCGCGCAGCGACAGTTTCCAACCGGTACAGCCCGGCGCGCCTGTTGCGCAGATCACCTCTGGCGACAGCGGCCAGGCCGTGCGGCAGCGTCACGGCGCGCCGCCAGCAGCGTTGGCCAGCACCGCATCCAACGCCACCGTGTTGGCCTGACACAACGCCGGTTGGACGCTCACCTGCCGTGTTGGCTGGTGGGGCGTGACTTTCATCACACGGCGCCGCCTGCAGGTGGCCCGGTGCCGCGCCTGTCCCCACAAGGTAGGGGGGTGGTATGTTGAAAAAATCACCAAAATGAAAGAAACGTAAGCACAAAGCAGACACCATGCAATCCCTTTTGTTGGCGACACACGACCGCAACCAGGCTGCCGTCTGGCATGCCGCGCTCAGCGCCACGGGCTTGTGGAATCTGCATGACCCGGTCCACAGCTTTGCCGACGTGCGCCGGTCCATGGTGCTGCGCACCACCGCGATGCTGGTGACCGACATGTGCCTGTGCGACGGCACGGTGGTGGACATGGTGGGGGTGCTGCGCCCGGCCCACGGTGCGGCACGGGCCCAGGTGCTGGTGCTGTGCGCGCAAGAGTCAGAGCCGCTGTTGCTGGAAGCGCTGCAGGCCGGGGCCGACAACTTTTTTGTGACCAGTGGCGCGCCACCCGATGCGCTGGCCACCCGGGTGCGTGACACGCTGGCCGGCGATACCGACATCGCCCCCTGGATTGCCCGCCGCTTGCTGGACCACTTTGGCGCCGGCGCCGGCAGCCGCAGCCATGCCATGCGCCGCGACGCTGTGGAGGACATGAGCAACCCACTGGCCTTGACGGCGGCCGAGCGCTTGCTGCTGCGCCAATTGGCGGTGGGTGAGCGGCTGGTGGACTTGGCGCGCCACGAGGGTGTGCGCCCGCCGGAGATTTTTGCCCGCCTGCGCGGCATCCACCGCAAGATGCAGTGGGGCTTGCGCGCCGGTGACCTGCAGCTGAACTGAGCAGGGTTGTGTTGGCCACCCGGCGCTGCCGGGCATCAACCGATCACGCCGTGGGCGGCGCAGTGTCGATGAAGCTCTGGCGCGCCGCCAGCTTCTCGGCCAGCTTGGCCAGGTTGGGGTGCTCGGCACGCCAATCGATGTGGCCAAAGCGGAAATCAAGGTAGGCCAACGCGCAGCCCACCGCCACATCGGCCAGCGTGAAGTGGTTGCCGTTGCACCAGGGCTTGTCACCCAGCCCCAGGCTCATGGCCTTGAGTGCTGCGGTGACCCGGCTCATCTGGCGGTCAATCCAGGCCTGGCAGCGCATGCCATCGCGTGGGCCCCAGGTTTGCTCCATGCGGGCCAGCAGCAGGGCGTCGCAGGTGCCGTCGGCCAGCGCCTCCCAGGTGCGCACCTCTACCCGCTCACGGCCTGAGGGTGGGATGAGCTTGCCCACGGGCGACAGGGTATCGACGTATTCCACGATCACGCGCGAGTCAAACACCGCCTCGCCACCTTCCATCACCAGGCAGGGCACTTTGCCCAGCGGGTTGGATTTGAGCATCGCGTCGCTGCTCCACACGTCTTCGATCACCAGTTGGTAATCAAGCTTTTTCTCGGCCATCACCACGCGCACTTTGCGCACGTAGGGACTGGTGAGTGATCCGATGAGTTTCATGGCGCTGTCGTTGTAACGGGATGTCCCTGGCGCTTTGATTCTAGCCAGGCGGCCTGTTGGCACGGGCTGCCGCAACACCCATCGCCCCCCGGGTTGGCGGGGTGACGGGTGCCATGTTCAGGGGGTTGGCGTCAACGTTGCAAAGTCCAGTCCACCGTTGCTGGCCGGCCGGGCAGCGCCAGTGTGGCGGTGGCGAGTGGTGTGCTGGCCAGCACCTGGCCGCGCCGGATGACCTGCAGCCGGGTGGCGCGCAAGCGCAGCGCCTCTACCACCGAGCGGGCTTGCAGCAGCACACAGTCAGCGTGGCAGCCCACAGCCAGGCCATAGCCGTCCAGCCCCATCACCTTGGCCGCGTTGACGGTGACCGCATCAAAACAGGCCTGCATCTGCGCCTGGCTGGTCATCTGCGCCACATGCAGGCCCATTTGTGCCACCTCCAGCATGTCGGCCGAGCCCAGGCTGTACCAGGGGTCCATCACGCAATCATGGCCAAACGCCACGTTGACACCACCGGCCAGCAGCTCGGGCACACGGGTCAAACCACGCCGCTTGGGGTAGCTGTCGTGCCGGCCCTGCAGCGTGATGTTGATCAGCGGGTTGGCCACCACCTGCAGCTGGGCTTCGGCCATCAGCGGGATCAGCTTGCTCACGTAGTAGTTGTCCATCGAGTGCATGGACGTGAGGTGCGAGCCCGTGACGCGCCCGTGCAGCCCCAGGCGCTGCGTCTGCGCCGCCAGCGTTTCGACGTGACGCGACAGCGGGTCGTCGCTTTCGTCGCAGTGCATGTCCACGCGCAGGCCGCGTTCGGCGGCAATCTCGCACAGCAGGCGCACGCTCTCGGCACCCTGTTCAGAAGTGCGTTCGAAGTGAGGGATGCCGCCGACCACGTCCACACCCAGGTCCAGCGCACGTGTCAGGTTGGCCAGTGCACCCGGGCTGCGCAGCACACCGTCCTGCGGGAAGGCGACCAGCTGCAGGTCGAGCCAGGGCTTCACCTGCTGCTTCACGTGCAGCAGCGCCTCCACCGCCAGCAGCCGCGGGTCGCACACGTCCACGTGCGAGCGGATCGCCAGCAGGCCGCGCGCCACCGCCCAATCGCAGTAGGCCAGCGCGCGCTCGATCAAGGCCTGCTCGGTGAGTTGCGGCTTGAGCTCGCCCCACAGCGCGATGCCTTCGAGCAGCGTGCCGCTCGCATTGACCCGCGGCAGACCGTAGCTGAGCGTCGCGTCCATGTGGAAATGCGGGTCGACGAAGGGCGGGCTGACGAGCC
>JAYVLI010000035.1:0-23502 GCA_043759535.1 Betaproteobacteria bacterium
CAATTGCTCCGTCACGCGCAGCACCAAGTCGGTCGCGGTGACGCCCGCACGGAGCGTGCCGGTCAGCTCGAAGCCGACCACGTCAGGGGTCAGAAAATACACCGGCTGCCCGAGCATGGCGGCTTCGGCCTCGATCCCGCCGCAGCCCCAGGCCACCACCCCGATGCCGTTGATCATGGTGGTGTGGCTGTCGGTGCCCACGAGCGTGTCGGGGTAGTGCACCGCACCCTGGGACTCGGCGGCCGAGCCCCGGTGAACGCCACGGGCCAGGTACTCCAGATTGACCTGGTGAACGATCCCGAAGCCGGGCGGCACGACACGAAAGGTGTCGAATGCCTGCATGCCCCACTTCATGAAGCGGTAGCGTTCCTCGTTGCGCTTGAACTCCAGCTTCATGTTCAGGTCGAGCGCCTGCTGGTTGCCGTAGTGGTCGATCATGATCGAGTGGTCCACCACCAGGTCCACCGGCACCAGCGGCTCGATCAAGCGGGCCGGCCGGCCCAGGGATTGGGCGATGTTGCGCATGGCGGCCAGGTCGGCCAGCAGCGGCACACCGGTGAAGTCTTGCAACACCACCCGGGCCACCACAAACGGGATCTCGGCGCTGCGCGGCGCCACCGCCTGCCAACTGGCCAACTGCAACACCTGCTCGGGCGCCACCAGCTTGCCGTCACAGTGGCGCAGCACCGACTCCAGCAGGATACGGATGGACACTGGCAGGCGCGACAAGTCCAAGCCCAATTGGCGGCCCAGGGCGGGCAGGGAATAAAGCTGGCCGGTCTTGCCGGGCGCCGGCTCAAAATCAATGCGGGTGGCGGCGAAGGGGTGGTTGGCTGACGGGGTGTTGACAAGCGGGGTGCTGACCTGCACTTGGGCGAGCGGCGGCTGTTGTGCGTCAGGCATGGCGTCAGGCATGGCGGTGGGCTCCGGGTGGCGTGGCTTGCAGTGTGGGCGGGTTGGCGGCGGTTTGTCTGTCAGACGACCGGCCTTGGCGGGCTGCGCTTGACATGCTGCATGACGCGTCAGCTGGTGTTGCGCCAGCGGCCCAGCCGGCGCGCCAGCCGGTCAAAGCCGGCGTCCACCACCAACGCCAGCAGCCCCAGCACCAGCGCGCCCTGCAGCACGTAGGCGGTGTTGAAGCCGGACAAGCCCACGATGATGGGTGTGCCCAGGCTGCGGGCGCCCACGGTGGACGCGATAGCGGCCGTGCCGATGTTGATGGCCACCGAGGTGCGCACCCCCGCCAGCAGCACCGGTGCGGCCAGTGGCAGCTCGGCCTGCCACAGGCGCTGCCAGCGGGTCAGGCCCTGGCCGCTGGCGGCGTCCAGCACAGCGGGCGGCACGCTGTCCAGCCCGGCCAGCAGGCCACGCAACACCGGCAGCAGGCCATACAGCGCCAGTGCAATCAGGGCCGGCGCCATGCCAAAGCCGATCAGCGGTGCGGCAATGGCCAGCACCGCCACTGGCGGCACGGTCTGGCCGGCGGCCACCACGGTTTCAACCAGCGGACGAAAGGCCAGCCCGGCGGGTCGGGTGACGAAGATGCCAGCGGCCAACGCCACGGTGACGGCTGCAACGCTGGACAACAGCACCAGCAGCAGGTGGGCGCCCAGCAGTGCGGCAAAGCTGTCTTGCAGGTACAGCGGCCGGTCCAGCGTGGGGAACAGGGCAGCAAACAGCGGCCGCAGCAGCGGCATGCCAAAGGCCAGGGCCAGCAGCGCTGCGGCCAGCCAGGGCAGGGGGTCGCGCAGCCAGGGGGTGGTGGGCGGGTGGCTGGGCTGGAGGTTGGCAGGCAGGGTGGCTTGCGCTGCGGCAGCGGGCAGGGCCGCGTCTGGCGGGTCAGCGTCTGGGGCCGGGTCAGACGCTGTCATGGCGCAGGGCGCAGCAGGTCAGCCAGGTGCAGCATGCCCAGCGGCCGGCCGTGGGCGTCGATCACGGGCAGTTGGTCCACCTGGCGCGCCAGGGCCAGTGACAAGGCGTCGCGCAGGTTCAGGCTGGCGCTGATGGCGGCATTGGCACTATTGGTGGCGTTGGCGGTGTTGGCCGCGTTGGCCGCGTTGGCCGCCTGCACGGCGGCCTCGGCCGCCACGCCAGGCCGCAAGCGGTCAGCCGCCGTCTGCAGCGCCAGCAGGCGCAGGCCAGTGTGTGCCCGGCCCAAAAAGTCAGCCACCGCCGGGCTGGCGGGCTGGCCCAACAACGCGGCCGGCGGACCGGCTTGCAGCACCCGGCCGTGGCCCAGCAGCACCACCTGGTGGGCCAGGTGCAAGGCCTCGTCGATGTCATGCGTGACCAGCACGATGGTCTGGCCGGAGGCGCGCTGGATGCGCAGCAACGCAGCCTGCAGCGCGCTGCGGGTGAGTGGGTCGAGTGCGCCAAACGGCTCGTCCATCAGCAAGATCTCGGGCCGTGCGGCCAGCGCCCGCGCCACGCCCACCCGCTGTTGCTGGCCGCCTGACAACTGGTGCGGGTAGCGCTGGCGGTAGACCGACGGCGCCATGCCCAGCAACGCCAGCAATTCGTCGATGCGGGTATCGATGCGCTCTGCCGGCCAGCCCAGCAGATGCGGCACGGTGCCGATGTTGCGCGCCACCGTCCAGTGCGGAAACAGCCCACCCGACTGGATCACATAACCCATGCGCCGGCGCAGGGCCTCAGGCGCCAAGGTGTTGATGTCCTGGCCTTTGAGCAGCACCTGGCCGCTGTCCGGCAGCACCAGCCGGTTGATCAAGCGCAGCAGGGTGGATTTGCCCGAGCCTGACGCGCCGATCAGCGCGGTGATTTGCCCAGCAGGCACCGTGAGCGACACGGTGTCCAGCGCGGTGCTGGCGCCGTAAGCCTTGCTGACACGTTGCAGGGTGATCATGGTGATGGCTTGGCGGGTGGGGTTGGCGGGGTGGTGGTGCTGGGAGCTGCCGCCTGGTTGGCCAGGTGGGTGATGACACGCAGCGTGGCGTCCAGCAGCAGGGCCAGCGCCACCACCGGCAGCACCCCCAGCAGCACCAAATCCAGCGCACTGCTGGCCAGGCCTTGAAACACCAGTGCGCCCAGCCCACCGGCGCCAATCAGCGCGGCCACCACGGCCAGGCCCACGGTCTGCACCAACGCCACCCGCAGGGCCGACAACCACACCGGCAGCGCCAGCGGCAGCTGCACCTGGCGGAAGCGCTGGCGCGGGCTCAGCCCCAAGCCGGTGGCGGCGTCCAGCACATTGGCCGGCACCTGCTGCAGGCCAGCCAGCACACCATGCACGATGGGCAGCAGTGCGTACAGCGCCAGCGCAATGGCCGCCGGCAGCAGGCCAATGCCCTGCAGGCCCCAGCCCGGCCAGCGGCTGCCAGCCCAGGCCAGCGGCGCAATCAGCAGGCCAAACAGGGCGATGGACGGCACGGTTTGCACGGCGCCCAGCAGCGCCAGCAGCGGCCGCGCCAGCCCTGGCCTGCGGGCGGCGGCCAGGCCCAGCGGCAGGCCCAGCAGCAGCGCCGGCCCCAACGCGGCCAGCACGATCAGGCCGTGGCGCAAGCAGGCAGCACTGAACACATCCTGCCGGTTGCTGAGCTCGTTGAGCAGCGACAGCGCGTCCAACCCGCCACTGCGCCCCAGCACCAACACCAGCACGGCCACCGGCAGCCACAGCGCGATCTGGGCCAGCACGCTGGTGGTGGGCCCCAGCCGCAAACGCTGCAGGGCGTTGGTGGCGGTCAGCCAGGCGATTGCGGCCAGGCACCAAAAACCACCGCCCAGTACCACCCGGGTCAACGCGCCCTGGCTGCTGGCCAGGCTTTTTGCTTGGGCACCGGCCAGCGCCAGCAAGCCGACCAGCAGTGCGGCAGCGGCCAGCGCGGCCAGCGCGTGGTAACGGCGGCGGTCAGGCAGCACAGCGGCCAGCACCAGCAAGGCGGTGGGCAGCGCCACGGCAATCCAGCCCGGCCAGCCAGCCCAGCCGCCCAGTTGCAGCTGGGCCAGGCGCAGGCCCTGGCCACTGAGCAGCCGGTTGGGGGCCACGCTCAAAAAGCTGGCGGTGGCTGCGGCGGCTGCCCCCAACACCAGCAGCAGCAACAGCACCGGGTTGTGCAGCCAGCGTGGGCTGGCAGCGGTCACGCTGGCCACGCCTGTCATGCCCGTGGCCTGCGTTGGGGCGGTCTGGGTGGGTGGGGACAGGGCGGGCACGCTGGGCATGGGCCGGTCAACAGGCGGTTACTTGAGCAGCCCACGCGCTTTCAGATAGGCCGCAGCCACCGGTTTGGCGTCTTGCCCTTCCAGCGCAATTTGCGCGTTCAGGCGCTGCAGGGTGGGCGCGTCCAGGGTCTTGAACAGCGCCTCCAGCAGCGGTGCGATGCGGGGCTGCTGGGCCAGCGCCTCGGCGCGCAACACCGGGGCAGGGGCGTAGACCGGCTGCACCGCACGGTTGTCGTCCAGGATCACCAGGCCCAGTGCAGCCACCGGGCCGTCGGTGCCGTAGGCCATGGCCGCGTTGACGCCTGATGTCTGCTCAGCGGCGGCCTTGATGGTGGTGGCCGTGTCACCCCCGGCCAGCAGCAGCAATTGGTCTTGCCGCAGCTTGAAGCCGTAGGCCGCCTGGAACGCCGGCAACGCGTCTGGCCGCTCGATGAACTCGGCCGACGCGGCCAGCTTGACCGTGCCACCACCGGCCACCCAGGCGCCAAAGTCAGTCAGCGTTTTGAGCTTGAATTTGCCCGCCAGGTCTTGCCGCAGCGCAATGGCCCAGGTGTTGTTGGCGGGTGCGGGGCTGAGCCAGGCCAGCTTGTTTTTCTCGGCGTCCAGCGCTTTGACGCGGGCATGGCCGGCTTGCAGGTTTTTCCAGACCGGGTTCTTCTCGTCGTTGAAAAAGAAGGCGCCGTTGCCGGTGTATTCGGGATACAGGTCAATCTCACCGGCCAGCAGCGCGGCGCGCACGATCTGGGTGTTGCCCAGTTGCAGCCGGTTCTCGGTTTTGATGCCGGCCTGCGCCAGCACCTGCAGCATCAACTGGCCCAGCAAGCTGCCCTCGGTGTCGATTTTGGAGCCCACCCGCAGCGGGCGTTGGGTTTGAGCGCGCAGTGCGCCGGGCAGGGCCAGCGCAGCGCTGGTGGCCAGCACGGCCTGGCGGCGGGAGAGGGTGGCGGGCATGGCGGGTCCGGTCAGGGTGGGCCGGCGCGGCGGGTGCTGGGCCGGGTGTGTTGATCGATGGTAGTGCGTGTGTGAGCGTGTGTGTGCGCGTGTGTGCGTGTGTGTGCGCGTGTGTGCGCGTGTGTGTGCGCCTGTGCGCCTGTGCGCCCACCAGGCTTGAGCCATCAACTGCGCAGCAAGTGCTCGGCCAGTGCCTGCCAGGCGGGCAGCGATGTGGGGTCATTGGCCGCATTGCCCGCCACCGGGTGTGATGCATAACGCGCCACCACCATGTCGGCCGCCGGATCGATATAGACACACTGGCCATGCACCCCGCGCGCCATGTAAGCACCGTGCGGGTTGTGCGACACCCACCACATGTTGTGGTAGCTCCAGCCGGCCAGCAGGGGGTAGCCACCCTGCGCAAACTGCGCCCGGTCACCACCCCGGCGTAGGCCGTCCACCACCGCCTCGGCCACGATTTGCTGGCCGTTGAACCAGCCGCCCAGCCGCAGCATCTCACCCAGCCTGGCCAGGTCACGCAGGCAGGTGTTGAGGCCACCACCGGCAAATTCGGTGCCGCTGCTGTCCACGCTGTAGCAGGCGTCTTGCTCAGCGCCCAGCCGCTGCCACAGCTGCTGCGACACGGTGTCGCACAGGCTGCTGCCGGTGATGCGGCGCAGCACCCAGCCCAGTGCGTCGCTGTTGACGGTTTTGTAGGCAAAGGTCTGGCCGTGCTCGCCTTGTTTGCGCACGGTTTGCAGCGATGCATAAAAGCTGGCCGGGCCGCTGTCGTCACCGCCACCAGTGTTGCCGGCCAGACGCGGCAGCACACCACCGGCGCGCACATGGGCCCAGATGTCGGCCTGCGGGTCGGCATAGTCTTCTGAGTGCTGCAGGCCGGTGCTCATGTCCAGCAGCTGCTGCACGGTGGCGTCACCAAAACCACTGTGTTGCAGCTCGGGCACATAGCGCGCCACCGGGGCTTGGGCGTCCAGCCGGCCCTCGTCCACCAGCATGGCGCCCAGCAGGCCCACCACACTTTTGCTGATGCTCATGGCCAGGTGCGGCACATCGGGCCGCAGCACGCCGAAATAGCGCTCGTGGACGATTTGGCCCTGGTGCAACACCACGATGCCGTCGGTGTAGTTGGTGGCCAGTGCCTGGTCCCAGCGCATCGGCTGGTCACTGCCCAGCGGGGTGAACTGCAGGCTGTCGATGTCGTCGCGGTCGGCACGTGGCAGGGCGCAGACCGGCCCAACGCCCCGGCCCACCGCCCGGGTGGGCACCAGTTGGCGCTGGTTGCTCAAGCTCCAGCGCAGTTGTGGAAAGCGCTGGGCGCTGCCGTCGTCGAAGCGGATGATGCGGTCGACCGGCGGGGGTGAGCCCACCATCCAGCCCAGCAGCGCGGGGTTACTTTGCTGGGCGTTGAGCGGCGGGTTCGGCAAGGCGTCGGGGGCAAGGTTCAGGTGGGCGGGCATGGCGGACATGGCGGGCCGGGCAGGCGGAGTGGGTTGGGGGTGCGGCGCGGGGCGGGCAAGTCAGGTCACTGCAGGGTCAACCGCCGGTGAAGCGTGGGCTGCGTTTGGCGGAAAAGGCGGCCTGGCCCTCACGCAGGTCATCGCTGGCGGCGCACAGCGCAGCGCGTTGCTGCAGCGCGGGCAGGTTCAGCTCAGCCCGGGCAATCTCGTTGAGGGAGGTTTTCATGCCGCGCAGCGCCAGCGGCGCACCGGCGGCCAGCGCGTCGGCCATGGCTTGCACTTCGGCATCCAGCTGCCCGGACGCGGCCAGGCAGTCCAGGTAGCCCAGCGCCAGCAGGCGCTCGGCCGGCATGTTTTCGGCCAGTAAAAACAGCCGTTTGGCGGCAGCCAGCCCCAAGCGTGTGACGTAACGCTGCAGGCCGCTGGGGTAGTAGTGCAGGCCCAGCCGGGCCGCCGGCATGCGCAAGGCCATGCCGGCCACGCCGACGCGGAAATCACAGGCCAGCGCCAGGTCAGTGGCGCCGCCGTACACACTGCCGTTGAGCCGGCAGATGGTGGGCAGCGGCAGGGCTTCCAGCGCGTCCACGGTTTGCGCAAACAGGGCTGGGCCGGCGGTTGGCCCGGCACCGTGGTGGTCGTGCGTGTCGTGCTGGCCTGCTGCGGCGCCACCCAGCTCGCCGATGTGAAACCCCGAGCAAAACGTGGGCCCGTTGCCGGTCAGCACCAACAGCCGCAGCGTCGGGTCAGCCGCCAGCGCCGTGAAGTGCTGTTGCAACACCAGCAGGTCTTGCGTGTGCAGCCGGTTGTGGTGGTCCGGCCGGTTGAGGGTGATGGTGGCGCGGCCGTGCTGGATGTGCAGCAGCGGCGGGCCAGCAGGGGTGGGTGGCAGCATGGGCTTGAGTATGCGTGGCGCTGGTGATGGCCTGTGGCTGGTTCAGGTGCTGCAGCCCTGGTCAGCAAAAATCCGCAGGAGGCAGCTGTATTCATCATTGCATTTGGTTCATGGCTCAATCGAAACAGAACGATGTTGATGCGCCATCTGCAGCCCCTGATCAACCAGCGCCTGGCCCACTACCCGGCAGTGGCACTGCTGGGCGCACGCCAGGTGGGCAAGACCACGCTGGCCCAGGCCATTGCCGCCCAGCACCCCGGCGCGCTGCTGCTGGACATGGAGCGTGAATCCGACCGCGCCGCAATTGCTCATCCTGGGCTGTTTTTCCCCCGTGTGCGCGACCGGCTGGTGGTGCTGGATGAAGTGCAGCACGCACCGCAACTGTTTGCTGCCCTGCGGCCCGAGATTGATGCTGACCGCCGCGCCGGCCGTTTTTTGCTGCTGGGTTCAGCCTCCGGTGGACAGTGGCTTGCTGCACGCCTTGCTGGGCCTGGCGTCGGTGCGTGACCTGCAGGGCCACCCGGTGGCCGGTGCATCGTGGGAGGGTTTTGTGGTCGAGCAGGTGGCCGCCGCCCTGCTGGCGGGCGTGCAAATTGGTTTTTACCGCACCGCTGCCGGCACCGAGCTGGATGTGGTGGTCGAGCACGCAGGCCGCAAGCGGGGCATCGAGATCAAATTCTCAGCCGCGCCCAAGCCGCTGAAAGGTTTTTGGCAGGCGCTGCAAGACCTGCAGATCAGCCAGGCTTGGGTGGTGGCACCGGTGGCGCGCCGCTACCCGCTGGCGGCGCATGTGGATGTGGTGCCGGTGTGGAACGTGGCCAGCCTGCTGGCCGAATGGGCCGAATGGGCCGAATGGGCCGAACGGGCCGAACGGGCCGATCTGACGGTCTGAAATGGCCGCCTGACCCGCCTTGTCAATGCGGGCCGGTGTTGATGGCCGCTGCCAGCACTCCGCACCACAATCAGCGGATGAGCAAAGCCCCGCAACCCGATTCCCCTCAGGCCTGGTGGCGCCTGTTGGCCACCCTGTTGTTGATGACCATCGGCTCGGCCGGCATGTATGTGGTGTCGGTCATGCTGCCGGCAGTGCAGGCCGACTTTGGCATCAGCCGGGCCGAGGCCTCACTGCCCTACACGCTGCTGATGATCGGTTTTGGCCTGGGCTGTGTGCTGATGGGCAAGCTGGCGGACCGGTTTGGCATCGTGCCCGTCATCGTGCTGGGTGCGTTTTGCTTAGGCGCCGGGTTTGTCGCCTGTGGTTGGGTGGGCAGTGTCACCAGTTACGCCATCGTGCAGGGCCTGCTGGTGGGCTTGTTGGGCAGCAGCGCTACCTTTGTGCCGCTGGTGGCCGACACCTCGCTGTGGTTCGTCAAACGGCGTGGCATTGCGGTGGCGGTGTGTGCCAGTGGCAACTACCTGGCCGGCGCCATCTGGCCACCGGTGGTGCAGCACTTTGTGTCCACCGTGGGCTGGCGGCCCACCTACATCGGGTTGGGGCTGTTCACGTTCGTGACCATGCTGCTGCTGGCGCTGGCCATGCGCGCCAAGACGCCGGCGCCGCAGGTGGCGGCCGTCAAGGCAGGGGGGCCGGTACCGTCCAACCGGCCGTTCGGGCTGAGCTTAGGCGCCGCGCAAGGCCTGTTGTGCGTGGCCGGCACCGCCTGCTGCGTGGCCATGGCCATGCCGCAAGTCCACATCGTGGCCTACTGCGGTGACCTGGGCTTTGGTGCGGCACGTGGTGCCGAGATGCTGAGCCTGATGCTGGCCAGCGGCATCGTCAGCCGGCTGGTGTCGGGTGCCATTTGTGACCGCATCGGCGGTGTGCGCACCCTGCTGCTGGGCAGCTTTTTGCAAGGGGTGGCGCTGTTGCTCTTCATCCCATTCGACAGCATGGCCTCGCTGTATGTGGTGTCGGCCTTGTTTGGCTTGTTTCAGGGTGGCATCGTGCCCAGCTACGCCATCATCGTGCGGGAACACTTTCCACCCGCCGAGGCCGGTGCCCGGGTGGGCACGGTCATCATGTGTACCTTGTTTGGCATGGCCCTGGGCGGCTGGATGAGCGGCAAGGTGTTTGACTTGACTGGCAGCTACCACGCGGCTTTTCTCAACGGCGTGGCATGGAATGCGCTGAACCTGTCGGTGGCGCTGTTTTTGTTGTGGCGGCTGCGCCGGGCAAGCGCTGACCACCCCCCAGGCGCGGCCCTGCACGCATGAGCCATCCCCTCGGGTTGGCCGCCGTGGCGGTGGCCGCCGCCACGCTGCTGGCGCCTGCGGCACAGGGCCAATCTGCTGCCGCCAGCCAGCCTGGCAACACCCCAAGCAGCGTGACGAGCAGCGTGACAAGCAGCGCGACAAGCAGCCAACCAACCACCGCCGGCGGGCCCATCACCGCCGTGCCGCTGGCAGCAGGTGAGCGCCTGCCGCTGGACGGCACGCTGTCCCACCCGGCCTGGCAGCGCGCGCCGGTGTACCGTGATTTTGTGGAGAAGGCGCCCACCACCGGCAGTGCCCCGCTGCACGAGACACGGGTGCGGGTGCTGTTTGACACCCAGGCGCTGTATGTGGGCATCGACGCGATCGACCCCGACCCGGCGCAGATCCGCGCGCCGCTGGTGCGCCATGACGGTGTCATCCGCACGCAAGATTTTGTGGTGGTCTACATCGACGCCATCGGCAGCCGCCAGTCGGCGCAGTTTTTCCGGGTCAATGCGGCGGGCAGCGTGGGCGACGGCATGCACACCGCCAGTGACGACAGTGAAGACTTTGCGCCCGACTTCGACTTTGATGCCGCCACCGCCCGCACCGCCACCGGCTACACCGCCGTGCTGCGCATCCCGTTTGCGTCGCTGCGCTTTGCTTCCAACAAGCCCGCATCGGACGCCTTGCAGCCGGCACCCGGCATAGCGCAGCCCTGGCGCATCATGGTGGCGCGCCGGGTGCCACGGGCGCAGTTTTACTTGCACAGCTCGGTGCTGATCCCGCGGGATGCGCCCAGCTTTATTGCCACGCTGCAGCCGTTGCTGGGGGTGCAGTTGCCAGCGCAACACCAGTTCCTCAGTCTGCGGCCCAGCCTGACCTGGCGCCGTCAGCAGGCGCAGCCGGCCGGTGGCCCCGCCAGCAGCAGCCAGCGCTTGGACGCCACACTCGACCTGAAGTGGCGGCCGCTGGCCGAATTGGTGCTGGATGCCACCCTCAACCCCGATTTTTCGCAAGTGGCGCTGGACGTGCCACAACTGGCCGGCAACACCCGGTTTGCGCTGTCCTTCCCTGAAAAGCGTCCGTTTTTCTTCGAGTCCAGTGACCTGCTGCGCAGCCCCACCGAGGCGCTGTATTCGCGCAGCTTCACCGCGCCGCGCTGGGGCCTGCGCAGCACCTGGCGCAGTGCGCAACTGGCCGGCAGCGCTTATGCCATCGACGACCGGGGCGGCGGCACCACCCTGCTGCCCGGCCCGTACGGCACCGACGGCGCCGAGCAGCCGGCGTCCCGCGCCGTGGTGGCGCGTGGCCGGATGGACCACGGCAACCTGCAGTGGGGCGGTCTGGCCAGCGCCCGGCGTTATGCGGGTGAGCGGGGCGACAACAGCGTGCTGGGGCCGGATGTGGCCTGGCAGATCAGCGACGCCTGGCGGCTGCGCGCGCAAGGCCTGGTGTCACACACCACTGCCCAGCCGCTGGCTGGCCAGTTGCAGCGGGGTGCTGCCACCAGCGGCCACCTGGCCCACGCCAGGCTGTGGTACCAGACGCCCAACGTGGAGGGCGACATCAGCCTGGCCGAGACCAGCGCCGGCTACCGCAACGACGGTGGCTTTACCGTGCAAAACGGTGTGCGCCGCCTGGCCGGCCGCCTGGGCTACGGCTGGCACGGGCTGGGCCCGTTCAACGAGTTCTGGCTCAATGTGGAGGGGGAGCGGGTGCAGGACCTGCGCAGCGGCCGCACGGTGTCGCAAGACCTGAGCCCCGGCTTCTGGCTGACCGGTGCGCACAACCTGGAGGCTTGGGCTTATTGGCATGGGTTCCCGCTGGGCGGCAGTGGTGGTGGCGGTGGTGACGGTGGTGGCAGTGGTACTGGCAGCAATACAGGCAGCACCGGCAGCACCACCGGCCTGAGCACCGCCGCTGACCGCCCGCTGCTGGGTGAGCATTACCTCAAGACCGGCCTCATCGTCAGCCCGGCCAGCTGGGCCCCGCTGCTCAACACCGAGTTACAGATTGGCCGCCTGGCCGATGTGGCAGCCAACCGGGTGCGGCCCGGTGGCAAGGCCAGCCTGACGCTGAGCACCCGGCCCTTGCCCAGGCTGGAGCTGGAGCCCAGCCTGTTTTACGCCTGGCTGCGGCCAGGTGGCGAGCGGGTCTATGCCGAGGCCGCCCACCAGGTGCTGGCGCGCTGGCACTTCAGCCCGCAGCAAACCTTGCGCGCCATCGTGCAGTACACCGCGCTGGACCGGCGTGCCGAGCCCGCCCGCAGCAGCCTGCCGGCGGTGGGTGCGCAGCACAGCGCCGGCACCACCGGCTCACTCACCTGGGCCTGGCGCCAATCGGCCGGCACCGTGTTGTATCTGGGTGCTGCGCGCAGCCGCAGCGGGGTGCAGGCGGTCTCGCGCAGCAACGAGCTGTTCATCAAGCTGCAGGTGGACGCAGACGAGGTGTTGCGGCGGTTCTGAATCAAGCCACCGGCTGGCCGTCCGGCGTGGCACATTGCAGCCCAGCTGCCCCCTTCCAACCCGCAGCGCAGGAGACCCCACATGATGAAGTCCGGCATCGACCAACAAGCCCTGATCGACCAGTTCGCCCAGGCCAGCGCCCAGCAAACCGCGCACTTGCGCACCAGCGTGTTCAACGCCACGTTGGGCGCGCTGCAGGGCCGCGAGCTGAGCCTGAAAAACATCCGCAGCGTGCTGGGCACGGTGGCCCAGGCCGCCGGCACCGGTGCCGCCAAAAACCCGCTGGGCGCGGTGGACACCGAGGCCATGCTGCAAAACGCCGTGTCCGGCATGGATGACGCGTTGCTCAAGGCGGTGGAGGCCAACCGCATGGCGCTGCAGCAGTTTGTCGACAAGGGTGTGGACCTGCGTGAAACCCAGCTGAAAAAAGCCCTGGCCGAGATGGACAAGTTTGAGGACGCGCTGCTGGGCACGGTCAAAAAATCAGCCGCAGCCGCTGGTGACCCGATGGCCGGCCCGTGGGCCCAGGTGCTGGAAAAGTTCAACCTCTCGGGCACCCAGACCGGCGCCAAGGCCGCCGGCGCCACCGAGCAACTCACCGCCCAAATGGCCCAGATGGCGCAAATGCACAGCGCCCTGCGCGACACCCGCGCCGCCAGCCTGCGCGCCGCCCAAACCCTGGCCGAGAGCTACACCGCACTGGTCAGCGGTGTGTTGATCGGCATGTCAGACGCGCTGCGCCAGGGTGGCAGCGCGGCCAAGGCCAAGCCGGCGGCCAAGAAATAGGGCGGGGCAGGGCGGGCGCTGCCTTGTGCGGTCGCCTCCCCCATTTGGTGGTGCCCAAGCAACCCCTCCGGGGGATCGCCGCCGGCGGGCCACCGGCCTACGCTGTCATCACTGACACCGCAGACCGAGGCCACCATGCCGCACACCGCTTGCCCCGCCACCATCCACCTGTCGCGCCGCCGTCTGCTGGGCGCTGGCCTGGCCGCCTGGTGCAGCAGCAGCCCAGTACCTGCCACCGCTGCCGCTGCCCCAGCCCTGCTGCTGGCGCGTGAATGGCCCACCGGGGCTGATCCCGCCGGCCACCTGGTGAGCGAAAAGCTGGACGGTGTGCGGGCCCTGTGGGACGGCCGGCAGTTGCGCTTCCGCAGCGGCAGGCTGATTGCCGCGCCCGCCTGGTTCACCGCCCGTCTGCCCCAGCAGCCGCTAGACGGTGAGCTGTGGTTGGGCTGCGGCCAGTTTGAGGCGCTGTCCGGCCTGGTGCGCCGCCAACAGCCCGACGACGCCGCCTGGCGCGCCGTGCAGTACCAGGTGTTTGAGCTGCCCGCTGCCGCTGGTGTGTTTGCCGACCGCGCCACCGCCCTGCAGGCGCTGTGCCGGCGCACCGGTGTTGCCGCGCTGCAAGCCCCGCCACAAACACCGGTGACCAGCGCTAACGCACTGCAGCAGCGGCTGGACGCGGTGCTGGCCGCCGGTGGTGAAGGCCTGGTGCTGCACCGCGCTGACGCACCCCAGGCCACCGGCCGCACCGGCTGGTTGTTCAAGCACAAACCGCTGCATGACGCCGAAGCCCTGGTGCTGGCCCATCTGCCCGGCCAGGGCCGGCTGGCCGGCCAACTGGGCGCCCTGCAGGTGCGCACCGACAATGCGGTGGGCTTGGCCATCGGCACCGGTTTCAGTGATGCTGACCGGGCCCAGCCACCGGCCATCGGCAGCCGCATCACCTTCACCCACCGGGGTTTCACAGCGGGCGGTGTGCCCCGGTTTGCCAGCTACTTGCGCATGGCGCCCACGCTCTGACACGGCTTCGCACCGCAAACCCGCACCCGCAGCCCGGCACCGCACAAACCTCCAGACGGACCTCCGCATGACCGACTTCAGCTTCTTCTGGCACGACTACGAAACCTTTGGGCGTGTGCCCCGGCGTGACCGGCCGGCCCAGTTTGCCGGTGTGCGCACCGATGCCAATCTCAATGAAATCGGCGAGCCGCTGATGCTGTACTGCCAGCCCGCGCCCGACACCCTGCCCGACCCCGAAAGCTGCCTGCTCACCGGCATCACCCCGCAAATCTGCCTGGCCCAGGGTGTGCCCGAGCACCAGTTTGCCGATGCGGTGCTGGCCGCCCTTGGCCAGCCCGGCACCGTGGGCGTGGGCTACAACACCATCCGGTTTGATGACGAGGTGACGCGCCACCTGTTCTGGCGTTGCCTGATCGACCCGTACGGCCGCGAGTGGCAAATGGGCTGCGGCCGCTGGGACTTGATGGACGTGGTGCGCTGCGCCTACGCGCTGCGGCCTGAGGGCCTGGTCTGGCCGCTGCACCCACCGGCTGCCGATGCACCTGCAAATACCCCCGGCCGCCCGTCCTTCAAGCTCGAAGACCTGGCCCGCGCCAACGGCCTGCTGCACGAGGCTGCACACGACGCCTTGTCTGACGTGCGCGCCACCGTCGCCCTGGCCCGCCTGGTGCGCAGCGCCCAGCCCAAGCTGTGGGATTTTTGCCTCAAGCTGCACAAGAAAGACGCCGTCTGGCAAGAAATCGGCCCGATGGGCGACGCCCGCCGGCCGCTGCTGCACATCAGCGGCATGTACCCGGCCGAGCGCGGTTGTATCGGCCTGGTGTGGCCACTGGCCGGCCACCCCACCAACAAAAACGAGCTGATCGTCTGGGACCTGGCCCATGACCCGGCCGAGCTGCTGGCGCTGGACGCCGACACCCTGCGCCTGCGCCTGTTCAGCAAGTCGGCCGATCTGCCCGAGGGTTTGACCCGCCTGCCGGTCAAGACCATCCACATCAACAAAAGCCCGGTGGTCATCGCCAACCTGAAGACGCTGTCACCCGCCATGGCGCAGCGCTGGGGTTTGGACATGGAGCGCGGCCTGGCGCATGCCGACTGGGCCCGCGCCAACACCCGCGCACTGGAGGTCTTGCCTTGGCGCCAAGTGTTCCAGCGGCCAGATGTGGGCGCGGGGGTGGCACCGGACGTGGATGAAGACCTGTACGGCGGCTTTTTGCAGCCCGCTGACCGGCGCGTGCTGGACAAATTGCGGGGCCTGGGCGCTGACAAACTGGCAGCGCAGCGGCCGGTGTTTGCCGACGCCCGACTGGAGGAATTGTTCTTCCGCTACCGGGCGCGCAACTTTCCGGCCACGCTGGTGGGAGAGGACTTGGCGCGCTGGCAGCGGCACTGCAGTGAGCGGCTGCATGACGGTGCCGGTGGTGTCACCCCGGTGGCCGATTTTCTGGAACGCATCGACACCCTCAGCGAGACAGCCGATGAGCGGGGCCAGGCCATTCTGGGCGCCCTGGTCGACTACGCCGAGCAGATCACGCCGGAGGTGGATTGACCCCCACCTGCACGGTGCCAGCCCGGCCATATCACGGCGTCAGCTCAAACAGCGTGGACCCGTCCGCGTTGTCCTGGATGCGCTTGATTTGCGGGTAGCGCGCCAGGTGGGCCACGGCGCCGGTACCCGACAAAAATCGCAGCTTGATGCCAGTCACCGGCTGGATGCGCCAGTTGTTGTCGGCGCTGGGGTCTAGCGTGCCGGCATTGCGCAGGTAACGCACCAGCGCCTCGCGGTTCTCGTCGGGTGAATCCAGCACGATGTTCTTGCCGTCCAGGCCCGGAAACCCACCACCACCCGAGGCACGGTAGTTGTTGGTCACCACGATGAAGCGGGCGTTTGGGTCCACCGGCTGGCCCTGGTAGCGCAAGTCAACAATGCGCTGCGCCCCGGGCGCCACCAGCTTGCCCTTGGGGTCGTAACGGGCGGGTTGGGTCACGTCAATCTGGTAACTGACGCCATCGATGGTGTCAAAGTTGTAGGGCACAAAGTTGTCGTTCACCAGGTTTTGCTCGGCCGGGCCAGCGGCATCAATCTGGTTGAACTGGCCGGCCGACATCTCCAGCCATTCACGCACCTGCGCGCCGCTCAACCGCACGGCTTTCACGGTGTTGGGGTAGATGTAGAGGTCAGCCACGTTGCGCACACTCAAGGTGCCGGCGGGGATGTCGGTGAAGTAGGTCCAGCCCAAGCGGCCACCGGCTTTGAACGGCGCGGCGGCCGAGAGCAGCGGCAGGCCTTCAAACTCGGTGCCCTGCAACGCGCGCCTGGCATAGGCCAGTTGCGCCTGCGACACCAGTTGCACCGACGGGTCATCGGCCACCTGTGCAAAGTAGCTGGTGATGGGGGTGCGGGTGGTGCCCAGCGTGCCGCGCACATAGGCCAGCGTGGCGGCATGTTCATCGGCAATCAGAGCGGCCACCATCGGGTCGGCTGCCACCAGCGGCTTGCGGTTGGCACGGTCAAAAATCGGCCGGAGTTCGGCCCGGCTGTTTGTCACCCGCCATGCGCCCGTGCGGTTGTCCAGTGTCAGGTCCACCACGCCCAGGTGGTCACCCCAGCGGCCAGGCATCACGGCGGCCACACCGTTGATCGTGCCTTTGGTCAGGTCCACCTTGGGGTGGTTGGCAAAAAACGCGCTGGGGAACTCCCCGTGGGAATGGCCAAACAGGATCGCATCGATGCCGGGCACCTCGGCCAGGCGGGCCACTGAGTTCTCGGCAAAACGCGGGGTCTCGCCCTTTTCGAACCCGGAATGCGGAATGGCCACCACCACGTCAGCGCCCTTGGCACGCATCTCCGGCACATAGCGCTGGGCGGTCTCCAGCATGTCGGCCACCGTCACCTGGCCGTCCAGGCTTTGTTTGTCCCACAGCAAAATTTGCGGCGGCACAAAACCGATCACGCCGATCTTGAGCTGGTGGCGCTGGCCGGTGGTGTCGGTGAAGCTGCGGTCCAGGATCACGTACGGCGTGAACGCGTGCTGGCCGCGCTTGGGGTTCTTGTCACCACCGTCCAGGTAGACATTGGCGTTGACATACGGAAACGCCGCGCCACTGATGGCCAGGCGTAAAAACGGCAGGCCGTAATTGAACTCGTGGTTGCCGATGTTGGCGGCATCCACCCCCAGCGCATTCAGTACCTTGTAAGCCGGGTGAATCTGGCCGGCGCCCAGCGGCTGGATGCGCGCCACCCAATCGCCCAACGGGCTGCCTTGCAGCAGGTCGCCGTTGTCGAACAACAGGTTGTTGGGCATTTCAGCCCGCGCTGTCTTGATCAGCGTGGCTGTCTTGGCCAGGCCGTAGTCGTCTGTCACTTTGTCTTGGTAGTAGTCAAAGTTGAGCAGGTTCATGTGCACATCGGTAGTCTCCAGGATGCGCAGCTTCAACTCGACGGCTTGGATGGCCGGCGTGGCCCAGGCCAGGGGCAGACACAACAGCAGGCACAACATGCGCAGGCGGCGCGGGGTGGCAGGGCACATGGTGGGCAGGGCCAGGGTGCTGGCCACAGGTAAAACGCAAACTGTACGGTGGCGGTGTGGGGCAGGCCTGCTGGCAAGGGCTGCCAGGTCAAATCTCGGGTGGGTCAAGTGACTGGTTGCTCGAACGCTTGACGATCTCGAACCAGGCCAGGGTCGCATCCACTTGTTTTCTCACCCGTGACTCTTCATCACCATCCAGAAAGGTCGTCGAAGCGAGCCGGTGCTTGATCTCTGGCAGCGAGACGAGACCGCAGAGGATGCCGGCCCGAATCCAGCGCAAGTCATTTGGGCTGACTTCTGGCGTACTTCGACATGGCCGCATCGTCAGGGTCAAGTAACCACAAGGTCACGCTGCCACGGTTCATGCTGGTCATCCGGTGTTGCCAGCCATCGGGAAGCGTGGGCAGATTCGGTGAGACAGGGTCGAGGTAGTAGCCATTGTCCTTGTGGAACGCTGAGCCTTCACCAAGGGTTGTGCTGAGGTCGTTGATTCGACCCGGGTCCGCTTTGGTGTAAGCGCCGATGGCGTTGGACATCGACATCTCTGCCGGCAACCCATCCTCGTCTTGGGTGCCAAGAATGGAGAGACTGCCAACCACCACACAGTCTTTGTGCCCACTGATGCGATGTGCTTCGCGGAACAGCTTGAACAAATGGTCGCGCTTCGTGGGCTTGTCAATTCGATGAGATGCCAGGGCGAGTTTTGTCGCAAAGCGGCGCCCCACTCCAGCGTCTCTGAGCACATGGCTTGGGTCAAATCCCCAATGGAGCGGCCAAGAAGGTCATCCCACCGATCGGCATAGTCCGCGCTGCACAGCCGATCTCGGCGCCACCTCAGCACTTCTGCGCGGGCACACAAGATGAGTTCCTCGCGCCTGGCTCTGGGCATCAGCAGCAACTCGATGGCCAGTTTCTGATGCTTGATCAGGCGGTTCTTTTCGACGAGTTGCTGAGCGGCCCGGGCGGCGCGACGGTCTTCCAAAGCCAGTGCTGGAGACGAATGCCCTTGCACTGTCTCTTGGAAGGTTTCTGGTGAGCAAACGATCGCCTTGATCGACTTGTGGCGCTCGATGGCAACAGGCCCCTGCATGACGGCTTCAAGAAGCTCACCGAAATTCTGCTTGGCGCGGCTGGCTGTCATGTGGCTCATGGTGCATGTCTAAAACTTTTTATCCATTTTGGACAAAATTTGAAACTATCAGCTCAATCGACTGGTTTGACGCATCACCGAGACAGCGGACGACAGCCTCATCCAGAGCGCAGGCAAAAAAAAGCCGGGGCATCAGCCCCGGCATTTTGTGAACCCCGCAGGGTTCGTGGTACTTGGCCGATCAGGCCTTGCGGCGAGCCAATGCCAGGCCAGCCAGCGCGATGCCGACCAGGGCCAGGGCGCCGGGTTCCGGCACTTGGGTTGGGCGTGCGCTGTAGGTGTAGACGATTGATGCGCCACAACCGGCCACTGTGTCTTGGCTCTTGACGACGTTGCCCCCACCACCGGTGGTGGTGTCACCGTTCAGCGAGGTGCAACCAACGGCGAAGTTGCCGGCGCCGATGAAGCTGGCTTTGAACCCGTCCAGTTGGGCGCTGAATGAGCGGTTGTCGCTGACCGCAACCGGGTCAAAGGTTTGCGTGCCGCCATTGCCAGCCAGGTTGACGAAGCCGGTATCGATAGATTGCAGCGACAGCAGTGGGTTCAACGTGCTGAACAGACCATTCAGCGAACCCAGCGTCGAGCTGAAGAACAGACTGGAGTTGGACTGAACGCGGATCAGTTGCGATTGCGCGGCGTTGTTGGTCAGCGTCAACTTGGTGTCGGTGACACCGAAGACGGTCAGCGAGACGCTGGTCAAGGTGCCCAGCGCGTTGTCAAAGAAACCTAGATTGCCGGTTTGGTTGATTTCAGTGGTTTGCAGAGCCAGTGTCGGCGAGCCGAAGCTGAAGGTAACCGTGGCAGCCTGGGAGGCAACTGCGAGGGCAGTGCCGGCCAGCAGGATTGCGATTGATTTCATGAGTTTTATCCTTGATTGAGACTGAGAACTGCGGGGTGCGCAGTCAACTGAAGCAATCGATGTGCCAGCTAGGCAATTCCTATATTAATCAATGATTTGCATCGATTCTTGGTTGCATCCGACGACAAACCGTAAAGTCTCTCGACAATCTTGGGGTGCATCGCAACGGCAAGCCCGCGCTAGCAGGCAGACCAGCGCCGCTGCGACGCTCACCGGCCAGGCAAGCTGCTGCCGAGGGTGCCCAACAGCCGTTTCACCTGGTCTTGTTGCGCGGACTGTTTTTCCGGATTGTTGATTTTCTCCAGTTCTGCCTTGGCGAGGGCTTTTTCACCGGCCTGCAGGTGTAGTTTGGCCAAGCTCAAGCGCAAGCTGCCTTCGCTAGGTGCCAGTGCAACTGCGCGTTTCTGAATCTCGATCGCTTTGCTCAGCTTGTCGTTGCCGGCCAATGCATGGGCCAAAGTGTCCAGCACGGCAGGATCGTCCGGCGCACCCTGCACGGCGCGTTCTGCCAGGCCCACCGCGTCAGGTTTTTTCAGTTGAAGGTGCAGCATGGCCAGATTGTTGAGGGCCAATGTATGGCTGGGCTGGATGGTCAGCACCTTTTGGTAGAGGCTGTCAGCTTGTTCAATATTGCCGGACTGCTGCGCTGCGTCAGCCAAGTAGAACCAAAAGTTGCTGTCCAGTGGGTGCGATTTTGTCCAACTGGCAGCAAACGCATTGGCGTCGGTCGTTTTACCGGCGCGCGTCAGCACATGGTGCAGTTTGAACGGTGCAGCGCCCGGTGATGCCAAGCCCACGGCCTTGCGCAGCACGCTGGCTGCAGCGTCCAGATTGTTGCGGCTCATCTCGATTTCGCCTTCGATCAGAAAACCGGCAGCGTCGCCGCTGCGCTGGCTTTGCATCTTGCGGGCGATGTCCAGGGCCTGGGCAGGCTGGCCTGAGCGAACGGCCACAACCACTGCTTGCGCTTGGGCCTCGGGCAGGTTGGGTGCCAAGTCCAGCGCTTGGTTGATGCTCTTGCGGGCTTGGTCCAACTGCTTGCCGGCCAGGTACACATTTGCCATGCCGATATGGCCACGGGGCGACTTGGGAAATTTGCTGATCATCTTGCCGTAGGTGGCAATTGCCTGGCTGGACTGGCCGGCCCGCAGTTGGCTGCGGCCCAGCAATTCCAGCAGGTCCAGGTTCTCGGGCATGGCCACAGTGGCAGCGGTGGCAGCCGTCAGGGCGGCGTCGGTGCTGCCGCCGTTGAACAGGGACGAGATCAAGGCCAGCCGAGCGCTTCCATCCAGCGGAGCGGCTTTGACAGCCGCTTCGATCTGCTTGAGCACATCGGCCCGGGGGGCACCCTGGCGGGTCATCACTTCAGCCAGGCCCAGCAGAGCCTGGGCATTTTTGGGTTGGGCCTTGACCAGGTTGTCCAGCCGCTGGCGCGCGGCGTCGGGTTTGCCTTCTTGGATGTCCAGCGCCGCCAGCGCGCTGACCGACGGCAAATAGGTGGCGTCGACCGTCAGCGCCTTCTCAAAGCTCTTGCGTGCGCTCGCGGTGTCTTGCTTCTGCGCCAGGATCTGGCCCCGGATCTGGTGGCCGTTTGCCTCTTTGGGTCGCTTGGCCAGCAAGGCGTCCACTGAGGCCAATGCCGCATCCCATTGGCCTCGCAGCAGTTGTGCATTGATCAATGCCATGTCGGCTGAGATGCCGGTGTCGGCTTTGGCAATGGCGGCCAGGTCAGCGAAGACAGCGGCGTCGGGGTCGTTGCCAAAGCGGGCGGTGGCCACGATGGTGCGCAGTCGAGGGTCAGTGGGTTTTTGTTTGGCGATGCGGGCAAACAACGCATCAGCGACCTTGGTTTCGCCGTTGAGCTGGCGCGCCTGGGCGGCCAGTGCCAGCACTTCAGGGTCGGCGTCGGTATCGTCCACCAGCGGTGCCAGCGTGAGCAAGGCCTTGGGCGCCTGCCCCAGCCGCAGCTGTGCTTGGCCCAGCAACCGGCGCGCCACGGCGTTGCGTGGCGCCAGCGTGCTGGCCTTGGCAAACAGCGATTCGGCTTGGGCAAAGCCGCCCAGCGCCATCTCGGTTTCACCGGCGGCCAGTAGCACGTTGATGTTCTCGGGCAGTCCGCGCAGCAGCAGTTGGTGGATCTCGCGTGCGCGGGCGTAGTCACCGGTGGCGTAGGCGATGTGCGACTCGTACAGCGCGGTGGTCATGCTCTTGGGCGCCACCTTGCCGAGCGCGTCAAACTGTTTTTTGGCGGCGTCCAAATTGCCTTGTGACAGTTGCAGCGCCAGCAGCGCCGAGTGGGCGTAAACCTGGTCGGGCTTGGCCTGCAAAGCCTTGCCAAAAGCGTCCATCGCGGCGGCTTTGCCGTCGGCTGTGCGCAGCAAGAAATCGCCCTTCAGCGACCAGGCTTCATCATTGCCGGGCTGCGCGGCCAGCAGCTTGTCCAGGATGGCCAGCGCGGCCGGGATGTCGTTGGCAATGCCTGCCAGCCGCGCTTTCATCACCAGGGCAGGGCCTGACGTGGGGTCAGCAGCCAGTGCCCGGGCAATCACCTCGCCAGCGCGTTTGGCGTTGCCAACCTGTATCCAGGCCTGTGCCACCGTGGCCAACAGGCTGGCCGTGGCGGGTGCCTCGGCCAGCTTGGTATCGTTGTAGCTGTCGGCCACACGCTGGTTTTGGCCAGACTGCACCAAGGCCTCGGCCAGCTTGGGTACCACCAGAGACTCCGGGTATTTGAATTCGAGCGCCCGTTCCAGCTCAATCACGGCGGCGGCAGCGTCGCCCTCTGCCAGCAAGTAGGCACCCAAGGCGTAGCGTGCCTCGCCAGATTTGGGCTCCGCCTGCACCTTGCTTTTGAGCTTGAGCCGTGCGCTGCCTCTGTCCTGCTCTTCTTCGTTTTCGACCTGGGCCTTGCTGCGCTTTTCCGGGTCAATCTGTTTTTTGCCGCAACCCGCCAAGGTAACAGCGGCCAGCACGGCCAAGCTCAAGGTGACACGGTGTTGCAGACGCACGATGGATCCTTCTGGCGGGCTAGATCGGTTCGATGTTCTGGCCGACATGCTGCTGTGCTGAATAAACACGAGTGGCCAGTTTAGGTAACCCCCAATTATCTGGGACTGCCGCAAGTGCAACGTGACCGACTGCACGTGATTCCAAAACGCCAACAGCCCGCCAGGTTGCCCTGGCGGGCTGTTGGTCAAACAAGCGACTTGATGCTCAGGCCGTCACACCCTTGGCCGTCTCGGCGTATTCCTCAATCTGGTCAAAGTTGAGGTACTGGTAGATCTTGCCGCTGTCTTTGTTGATCACGCCCATGTCGGCCTGGTATTCGGCCACAGTGGGGATGCGGCCGATCTTGCTGGCGATGGCCGCTAGCTCAGCCGAAGCCAGGTAGACATTGGTGTTCTTGCCCAGCCGGTTGGGGAAGTTGCGGGTGCTGGTGGACACCACCGTGGCACCCTCACGCACTTGCGCCTGGTTGCCCATGCACAGGCTGCAGCCGGGCATCTCGGTGCGCGCACCGGCGGTGCCAAACACGCCGTAGTGGCCTTCTTCACTCAGCTGGTGGGCGTCCATCTTGGTGGGCGGGGCGATCCACAGCTTGACGGGGATGTCACGCTTGCCTTCCAGCAGCTTGCTGGCAGCGCGGAAGTGGCCGATGTTGGTCATGCACGAGCCGATGAAGACCTCATCGATCTTGACGCCGGCCACGGCCGACAGCAGCTTGGCGTCGTCCGGATCGTTCGGGCAACACAGCACCGGTTCGGTCAGCTCGGCCAGGTCGATCTCGATGACGTGGGCGTATTCGGCATCCTTGTCGGCTTCCAGCAAGTTGGGGTTGGCCAGCCAGGCTTCCACCGCCTGGATGCGGCGCTCCAACGTGCGCTTGTCCAGGTAGCCGTCGGCGATCATGTTTTTCATCAGCACCACGTTGCTGGTGAGGTACTCCTTGACCGGTGCGGGGTTCAACTTGACGGTGCAACCGGCAGCGCTGCGCTCGGCGCTGGCGTCGCTCAGCTCAAA
>JAYVLI010000036.1:0-12477 GCA_043759535.1 Betaproteobacteria bacterium
CAGCGCGGCCCGCAGCACCCGGGCAAAGCTCAGATCGATCTTTTCCATCACCTGCACCTGGTTCAGGCCGGGCAGGCGGTACTCGATCGGGTCTTCAACTGTGATGATCTTGCGTTCGGTGTCGTTCAGCGCGTTGAGCGCGGCATACAGCGTGGTGGTCTTGCCGCTGCCGGTGGGGCCGGTGACCACCACCATGCCGCTGGGGCGCTTCAAAGTGCGGGCCAGTGCTGCGGCCACCGGGTCGGGCAGGCCCAGGTTGTCGAGTGACAACAAGCCCGCGCTTTGATTCAACAAGCGCATCACCACCGATTCACCGTGCTGGGTGGGCAGGGTGGAGATGCGCACATCGATGGCGCTGTTTTTTAGCTTGACATGGAAGCGGCCATCTTGCGGCAGGCGCTTCTCGCTGATGTCCAGCCCGCTCATCAATTTCAGGCGCAGTGCCACCGCGCCGGCAATCTTGGCGTCGGCCTCGGTTTGCACGTGCAGCACACCGTCGATGCGGAAGCGGATGCGCAGGTTGCGCTCTTGTGGCTCGATGTGGATGTCAGACGCCCGGCTGCGCAGCGCTTGCTCAAACATCGAGCTGAGCAGCCGCACCACGGGTGCGTCTTCGGTGGTGACGTTGCCCAAACCCAGCAAATCACCAATCTCGTCTTGCACCGTGGTGATGTCGGCCGTCAGCTCTCGCGCCAGGCCGGCAATCTCGTCACCGCCCCGGTAGACCCGGTCCAGTGCGGCCAGCAATTGCGATTCAGCCACCACCACCAAATCGATTTCGCGTTTGGTCAGGCGTGCCACTTCGTCGTAGGCGTTGATGTCGGTCGGGTCGGCCATGGCCACCCGCAGGGCGCTGCCACCGCTGTCGTCAATCGGCATGGCGCGCAGGCGCCGGGCATGCATCTCGGGCAGCAGTGCGGCCACCTCGGGCCGCAGGTTGCGGTTGGCCAGGTCAATGAACGGTGCGCGCAACTGGCGTGCCACCGCTTTGGCAATTTGCACCTCGGTGACCCACTGCCGGTCAATGAAGATGCGGCCCAGCTTGCGGCCACTCTTTTTCTGCTCCACCAGCGCGTCACCCAACTGGTCGGCGGTGATCAGCGTTTCCTGGATCAGCAGGTCGCCAAGGCGGATGCGTTCGGGGCGGGCCATTGCGGTTGCGGGCGCAGTGCTGTTGGTGGACGTGGCGCTGCGCTGTTAGCGCTGCGCGCCGGCCGCGCTGGTGCGCACCGGCTGGTCGGCCGGGCCGCCAAAGGTGGGCGCGTCAGGCCAGGTGCCGCCGTCTTGGATGATGGTGGGCTTGAGCATGATCACCAGCTCACGCTTGGTGTGCACCACGCCGGTCTGGCGGAAAGCACCGCCCACGCCGGGCAGGTCTTGCAGCACCGGCAGGCCGGTTTTTTCGTCCCGCATTTCATGCTTCATCAAGCCGCCGATGGCCACGATCTGGCCGTCACGCACCCGCACGATGGAGTCGGTCTCGTTCACCGCGCTGGCCGCCAGTGGCAGGCGGAAAGCACCCAAGGAGCCGAGGTCGATGTTCTTGTTTTTCTCGCTCACCGTGCTGATGGTGGGGTGGATGTGCAGCATCACATTGCCGGCATCGTCAATCTGTGGTGTCACGTCCAGCGAAATGCCCGAGAAAAACGGCTGCAGTGTGAGCGTGGGGGTGGAGATGGCGTTGGTGCCGCTGGTGGTGGTGCTGCTGCTGATGCCGGTGACATACAGCTCGTCGCTGCCCACTTTGAGCACGGCTTTTTGGTTGTTGAGCGTGGCAATGCGTGGGCTGGACAGCACTTGCACATTGCCTTGTGTTTCCAGGAAATTGAGCAGCGCACCAAAGTTGGCGGCCTGGAAGGCCAGGCCATAAAAGCCCCGGCCCAACGCGCCTGCGGCCAGGCTGGCGCCAGGGGCAATGCTGTTGCCGTCAGCACTGGTGAGCGGGCCTGTGGGCGCCAACACCGTGCCGGGTGCGGCGCTGCCGATGGTGGCCTGGCCATTGCCCAGCTTGCCAAAACCGGCCCAGTTGATGCCAGTCTGGGCGTCTTTGCTGAGGCTGACCTCCACAATCTTGGCTTCCAGCATCACTTGGCGCTCAATGCTGACCTGCACCGCTTTGAGGTAGTTCTCCACCTGGCGCAGCTCAGCCGGTGTGGCTTTGACCACCACCACACCCGCCGCCGGGTTGAGCACTACGCTGCGGCCGCCCGCACTGCCCACCAGCGCGGCCAGTGAGGCTTGCACTTCGCGCCAGAAGTCGGCATCGGACGTGGTGCGCACATGGGCGTTGTCATCACTGCGGCTGCTGCCGGCGGCGCTGCCACCGTTCAGGCCAGCGGGGTTGCCCGCCACGCCGCCAGCACCACCACCACCGCCTTGGGCAATGGCGCTGCTGGTGACGCGGATGTCGCTGGCGCCCTGGCGCCGGCCGGGCAGGTAGTTGACCTTGTACAGCCGCGTCTGCACCGTGTTGGGGTAGACAAAAATGCGGTTGCCGGTGATGCGGTATTCAAACCCGAACAGCTCACGCAGGGTGTCCAGTGCCTCGGGCACGGTGGTGTCGCGCAGCGTGATGGACAGGCTGCCACTGACGTCGGGCGAGACCAGCATGTTGTAGTGCGTGCCATTGGCCAACTGCAGGTAGACCTGGGCGGCTGGGGCGTTGTTGATGGCCAGATCAAACCGTGGTTCTGGCGCTGCGGTGGGGGCTGCTGGGCGTGTGGGTGCGGCGGCCAGCAGCTGCGGTGCGGCCGTGGGTGCGGCCGTGGGTGCGGCAGTGGATGCCGCAATGGCTGCGGCAACGGGTGCCGCTGCAATCTGGCGTTGGGCCGTGATGGGCTGGGCAGCGGCGTGCAGCACCGGCAGGTCGATGGGCAGCGTGGCCACCGGCACTGCCGGCCGGGGGGCAGGTGCTGCGGCCAGCACCAGCATGGGTGCTGGCAGCGGCTGGGCCGTGGCGGTCGGCAGCGGTGTTGGCGCCGGTGTGGCGGTCGGTGCAGGTGTCGGTGCCGGTGTCCATGCCGGTGTTGGTGCCGGTATTGGTGCCGGGGCCGGTGCGGCCATCTGCGTCGGTGCCAGGGCGGCCACCTGGGCCGGGGCCAGGGCGGCGACCAGCGTGGGCGCGGTGTCGCTGTGCGCTGGCGCTGCTGCTGCCAGGTTGCCCAGGCCGCTGCTGCTGCGTCGCTGTTGTGGCCGCAGCAGGGCACCCAGGTCTTGCAGTTGCACGCTGCTGGCGCGTGGTGCGCTGCCGTCGTCTGCGCCGGCATGGGTGGTGGTGGGCCACAGCAGTGGTGCGGCCAGCGCCAGCGACAGGCTGTGGCGCAGGCAGGTGGCCTTGAGCGCACGGTTCATGGTGTGGTCCTTCCGACCAGTGACAGGGCAGCGGCATTGCCGGCTGGGATGGCGGTGTTGGGGCTGCGACTTGGGTTGCGCTCGGGGCTGCGGTCGGTGTTGCGGTCTGCCGTGCGGTCTGTCGTGCGGCCTGCACGCTGCACCGCGTCAGCCTCCGCTGCGCCGTCCGGCCCACCAGGCGCTGGTTGGTAGACAGCGCTGCGGGTGGTGGTGATGCTGCCGGCCGTCTGCTTGGGGCTGTCGGTCAGCAGCCACAGCCGCTCATGGCCGGCCGGGCCGCGCAGCAGCAGGCCTTGGCTGTCAATGGCCAGCACAGTGCGGCCGGCCACGCTGTCACCCACCTTGATCAGTTGGCCGTCCACCATGGCCGATGGTGGGTGACGGCTGGAGGTCTGGATGCCCTGCAGCAGCACGCTGTGCAGCGCCACGCTGGGCTCAGGGTTTGGGGTGGCGTTGTCGGGCTTGGTGCTGCCGGTGCGCGCTGGCCGGTTGCCGGTGGCTGCTGCGGCGGGCGCCGCACCGGGCGGCCGGGTTGGGTCAAGCAGTGGGCCGGGCTGGGCGCTGCCGGCCTGACTGCTGGGGCAGAACGGGCCGAACATTCCAATCAAGCCCAACATTCCAATCAAGCCAATCCGGCTGATCACGCCCATCAGGCCAAGCCCAAGAGTGCGGTGTGCTGGGGGGGTGTGCATGCTCAGATCTCCAGCCAATTCAGATCTCCAACCAATGGCGGTCGCGGCTGATGGTGTAGGCGCGCAGCGTCAGCACGCAGCGCGGGTGTTGCTCAACCTTGAGGCTGACGCTGCCCCACAGCACCCGTTGGGGCAGGGCCTCCACATCGCGCAGGTACTGCAGCACGTCAGCAAAACTGCCCTCCAGCACCAGCTCTACCCCATGCCGGTACAGCGTGGGGTTGGCGCCCTGGCTGGTCTGGGGTGTGGCGTTGCTGGCTGCTGTGCTGGCCACGGCCGCGCTGGCGCCGGTTTTGGACGGCTCTGCAGCAGCAGCACCGCCCAACAAATCACTGCGGCCCAGTGAGCGCAGGGTGCGCACCTTGACCGTGCCGTGGCGGGCCAGCAGTTGCTCCAGCAGGGCAACCATGCGGTCTGGGCCCACCAGCGTTTCTTCATGGCTGCGCAGCTGGGTCTCACCCTCACGCACGCGCTGGCGCCACATCACCAGCTCGGCCTGCTGCTGGCGTGCTTGTTGGCTGCCCACATCCTGGTGGGTGCGTGATGCGGTCTGCAGGCTGGCCAGGTCGCGCTGGGCGGTTTTGAGGCGAGCCTGCGCCGTGCGGTACTGCGCCAGCGCAGGGCCCAGCCACAGCGCGTCACCCAGCATCAGCGCGGCTGCGGTGACAGCGCCGACCAGCAGCAGCCGCTCACGTTGGGTGCGTTGGTCAAACTGGCGCTGCAGGCCACGCCAGCGTGCGGCCAGCGGCGATTGCGCCAGCGTGGCCAACAGCGCGGTGGGCTGGGCGGCGCCCCGGCTGCCGGCATCCGACGCCTTTTGGGCCAGCGGCCCGGCAGCAGCCGCCAGCGCGCCAGCGTTGTTGGCTGGCAGGCGTGGGCCAAAGGGCCAGCGCAATTTCATGGTGTGCCCCCGTGTGTTGGGTTGCCTATCGGGTTGCCCACCTGGCTGGCCAGCAGCCCGGTGGCCGACGCCACGGCGTTGCTGAGGGGGTTGTTGCTGTCCGGCCGGTTGCCCGGGCTCATGAAATTGCCTGGCCAGCCCGGGGTGGTGGCCGCCGCCGTACCGGCCAGGCTGCCAGCGGGGCCGCCAGCGGCGGAGCGCAGCGTGAACTCGGTGTAGGGCGTGGCCACACCAGCGGCGTCCAAGGCCTGCAGGCTGAGCTGGGCAAACGGCCGGCCTTTGAAGCGGGGTTCGTTGTTCAGGCTTTTGAGGTAGTCGGTCAACACGGCGCTGTCGGTCATGCGGCCCTCCAGGGCAATGGTGCCGCCGTCGTCCACCGTAAAACCGGTGATCCACAGCGCCCCCGAGGCACGCCGGGCCAGTGCCACCAGGTAGTCAGACGGACCCTCACGCGCCCCGGCCAGGCCGGCGTTCAGGGCCTGGCTGATGCGGCGCTGGCCGGCCTCCAGGGTGCGCAGTTGGGTGATCTCACTGGCGATGTTGTTGGCGCTGCTGCTGCCGTTGCCACCCCCCGGCCCCGTCAGCGCCTGCTGGCGGGCTTGCAGCGGCGCGGTCAACACCTCCAGCTGCCCGGCCTGGCCGGTGGCGCGGGCGGCGGCCCACTTCAGGCCCTGCGCACTGCCGGCTGTCAACACCAGCAGCGCCAACACCGCCACCATGCCGTGCTGGGCCGAAAAGCGCAGCCCCTGCGGTGCAAAGCGGGCGTCAAAAAGATTCAGTTGCTGGGCCATGTGGGGGCAGTGGTTTGGCGGTGCGGGTGTTGTGTTGTGCTGCGCTCAGTCTTCACGCAGTGCCGCACCAATGGCGCACAGGTGGCGGTTCAGCAGCGCGGCGTCAGTCAGCAGGCCGGGCACGGCACTGAAGTCCAGCACCTCAGCCAGCAGCAGCGGCAGCACCGGCACATACAGCAGTGGGCCCAGGTGGTCACACAGGGCTTGCACACCCGGCATGGGGCTGATCAGCAGCCGCGCCAGCGTGACCTGGCCAAACGCGCGCTCAATGCCGTCCAGCGTGCGCTGCAGCTCCAGGCCAGCCTGGTCGTAAGCACGTTCACGTTCAGCCGGGCTGGCGTTGTCGGGCAAGGCCAGGCTCAGCTCCATCTGGCGGGTGGACAGCAGCTCACCGCCGTAGGTGACCACCAGCGTGGCGTGTTGCGCTTCACAGTGCAGCAGGGCCTGGGCGCGGCCATCGGGCTCGACCAGGGCGCTCAAGTTGCGCAGCGCGGTCTCCGTGATGTCAATGGCCTGCCAAGGCGTGCCGGCGTCGGCCGCCTGCTCCACCAGCGGGCGCACCTGGTCGGCGGCCGCAGCCACCGCAATCAGCTGGGCCTGGGCCCGGTAACTGGTGCCGTCGGGCACGGCCAGCACGTCTACAGCGGCACTGTCCACCGGAAAATCCACCGTGTCGCGCAATTGCCAACGCGCAGCGGCGGCCCAATCGGCACGTGGCACATCGGCCGGCGCGTCCATCGCCACGCAGCGGTATTGGCTGCGCTGCAGCAGTGCCACACGTTGATGGCGGTGCAGCGCCCGGCTGCGGCGCAAGCCTTGCAGCGCCCGGGTTGGCTGGTCCCAGGCGGCATCAGCCGTCCAACGGATGGCCGGCAGGCCCTGCGCCGGGCGCTGCACCAAGGCCAATGCCATGTGCTCGCCATTGGGCGCACATCCAATCCAGCCAGGCAGCAGTGATCCGCGAGATAGTCCAAACACCCAGATTCCCCATTGGTGAGTGCCACCATCCTGTCATGCAGGGGGGGTGGGCAAAGGCGGGAACAGTGGGTTGAAACGGGTGTTGATGGCGGCCGGGTGGGGTGGGTGGCCTGTGTTTGGCAGGTGCGTTGCCGCGCGGCGCGGTGGTCAGCGCGCGGCAGCTCAAGCTGCAGTGGCGGGCCTCATGGACCAGTGTTGCGCACCGGTGTTGCGTACCGGTGTTGCGCACCGGCGTCGCGCACCGGCGTCGCCCCTCAGCCCAGCCGCGCCCGGTGCCGCACCACCTGGGCCAGCACCTGCACCGGCGCGGTGCCACCGCGCACATTGCGGGCGTCCAGTGCGCCACGCAGCGTCAGCACGCCCGGCGCGTCATCGCCAATCAGCGGATGCAGGGCTTGCAGATCGGCCAGCGGCAGCTCGGCCAAATCCAGCCCGCGCTGCAGGCCCAGCTTCACGGCATGGGCCACCACCTCGTGCGCATCCCGAAACGGCAAACCGCGTTTGACCAGGTAATCGGCCAGGTCAGTGGCGGTGGCATAACCACGCCGTGCAGCGGCCTCCATTGCGGCGGGTTTGACCTGAATACCGGCCACCATCTCGGTGAGGATGCGCAAGGTGCCGGCCAGCGTGTCCACCGTGTCAAACAGCGGCTCCTTGTCCTCCTGGTTGTCCTTGTTGTAGGCCAGCGGCTGGCCTTTCATCAAGGTGATCAGGCCCATCAAATGGCCCACCACTCTGCCGCTTTTGCCACGCGCCAGCTCGGCCACGTCGGGGTTGCGCTTCTGCGGCATGATGGATGAGCCGGTGCAATACCGGTCGGCCAGGTCGATGAAGCCGAAGTTCTGGCTCATCCACAACACCAGCTCTTCGGCCATGCGTGACACATGCACCATGGTGATGGTGGAAAACGCCAAGAACTCAATCGCAAAGTCCCGGTCGCTGACCGCGTCCAGGCTGTTTTCGCACAGCGCGTCAAAGCCCAGCTCACGTGCCACGGCGTCGCGGTCCAGCGGATAGCTGGTGCCGGCCAGCGCGGCCGCACCCAGGGGCAGGCGGTTGGTGCGTTTGCGTACGTCGGCCAGGCGCTCGGCATCGCGCGCAAACATCTCCACATACGCCAGCAGGTGGTGGGCAAAGCTCACCGGCTGGGCCACTTGCAGGTGGGTGAAGCCGGGCATCACCGTCTCGGTGTGGCGGCTGGCCACGTCCACCAGGGCGCGCTGCAAATCCACCAGCAGCAGCGCCAGCGCGTCCATCTCACCCCGCAGCCACAGCCGCACATCGGTGGCCACTTGGTCATTGCGGCTGCGGCCGGTGTGCAGGCGTTTGCCGGCATCACCCACCCGCTGGGTCAGCGCGGCCTCAATGTTGAGGTGCACATCTTCCAGCTCCAGCTTCCACACAAAGTGGCCGTCGCTGATCTCTTGCGTTATTTCCGCCAGGCCACGCTCAATGTCGGCCAGGTCTTGCGTGCCGATGATGCCCTGGCCGCTCAACATGCGTGCATGGGCCAGGCTGCCGGCAATATCGGCCCGCCACAGGCGTTTATCGAAGTCCACACTGGCGGTGTAGCGCTTGACCAGCTCGCTCATCGGCTCAGAGAACAGGGCCGACCAGGCTTGGGATTTTTTGTCGAACTGGTTGCCGGACATGGTGGTGTATGTGCTTGTGTGGAGGGTGTTTTGGCGCACGGCTTGCAGCGCAGCGACCGTATTATCTGGCCCGCTTTGCCGCCCCCATGGCCAACAACAGCCCCCCACCCACCTCCCGCCCGCCGGCTGCGCCTGCCACCCCGGACGCCAGCCCGGCATCCAGCCTGTGGCCCGATACCGGCCACCTGCGGGCGGGCAGCGCCACCTCACTGTTTGAGGCCAGCCGATTTGACCCGCTGGCCGAGCAAAAAGCCGGTACGCAGCGCCGCCTGGCGGCCCGCTTTGACCTCTGCCGGCCAGCGCTGGGCTTGCGGGTGTTGTTGTTCTTGCAGTTGGTGCTGGGCCTGGCTGCGCTGCCACTGGCCCAAGGCCTGCTGGACGCCACCAGCCGCGCGGCGGTGATGGCGTTTGCTGCCTTGGCCGGTGGCTTGTTGTGGCTGCCCACCACCTGCGCCCTGCGGCCCACGCTGGTGCGGCTGGGCGACGGCCGCCGTTTGCTGCTGCTGGCCACGCTGGGTGCTGCCGCTGCCACCCTGGCCTGGGCTGGTTTGGCGGGGCTGGGTTTGCTGCCGCAGCGCTTGGCGGCCGGGCTGGGCAGTGGGCTGGCGGGTGCGGCCTTGTCGTTGTTGGTGTGGTTTTGGCTGGGCCTGCGGGCGGCGGCGGCCCAGCCGGTGGAGGCCAGTGCGCGGCTGGCCGAGCTGCAATCGCGCATCCGCCCGCATTTTTTGTTCAACGCCCTCAACACCGCGCTGGCCTTGGTGCAGGTGGCGCCGCAACAGGCTGAAACGGTGTTGGAGGATTTGGCGCAGCTGTTCCGTGTGGCGCTGGCCGATACCGGCGCAGCGGTCACGCTGGACGAGGAGATTGACTTGGCCCAGCGTTACCTGGCGATTGAGCAGCAGCGTTTTGGGCCGCGCCTGCAGGTGGTGTGGGATCTGGACAGCGCCGCAGCCACCGCACCACTGCCACCGCTGGTGCTGCAGCCGCTGGTGGAAAACGCGGTGCGCCACGGCATTGAGCCAGCGTTGGCCGGCGGCTGCATCGTGGTGCGCACACGGGTGCAGCGGGGCATGGCGGAGGTGGTGGTCAGCAACACCTTGCCTACAGCGCAAGACCAGCCCAGCCGGCCCGGCAACGGCATGGCCTTGGCCAACGTGGCCGAGCGGCTGCGCCTGTTGCACGATGTGGCGGCGTCACTGCACACCGGCATCGAGGGCAACGAGTTCAAGGCCCGCATCGTGGTGCCGCTGTGATGGTGGCGCTGTGATGCTGATGCCTCACCCCGTCGCGCCACTGGCCGTGCTGATCGTGGATGACGAGCCCTTGGCTCGCCTGCGCTTGCGCACCCTGGTCGAGGCCTGCCTGGCCCCGCGTGCCGTGGTGGTGGGTGAGGCCGCTGACCCGGCCCAGGCCTTGCGCTTGCTGCACAGCAGCGCCTGTGACCTGGTGCTGTTAGACATCGTGATGCCCGGTGGCAACGGCCTGAAGCTGGCCGACGAGATACGCCGCCTGGCCAGCCCACCCCAGGTGGTGATCGTCAGCGCCCACAGCGAGCATGCCTTGCGGGCTTTTGAGGTCGACGCTGCCGATTACCTGACCAAGCCGGTGCGGCGGGAGCGCTTGCAAGCGGCCTTGATGCGGGTGGCGCAGCGCCGCGCACAAGCGCCAGCACTGGCCGCAGCCGGCCCGGTGATTGTGGTCAGTGACCGGGGCCGGGTGCTGCGGGTGCCGGTGGCCGAGGTGGTCTACCTCAAGGCCGAACTGAAATATGTCACCCTCTGCAGCCAACACGGCACCTGGCTGCTGGATGAGCCCCTGGCCGACCTGGAGCTGCGCCTGGGCCCAGGGTTCTTGCGGGTCCACCGCAATGCGGTGGTGGCCGTGGCGGCGGTGCGGGCGCTGGCGCGGGGTGGGCACAACATGCCGCACAGTGCTGACAGCAACCCTGCTGAGGCTGACGACAGCTGGCAGCTGCAGTTGTCCAACGGCCACTGGCTGGCGGTGTCGCGACGCTTGTTGCCGGCGGTGCGGGCGGCGCTGGCCATGGCTGGTGGATAAGCCCAGCCCAAGGTTTGGGCCGGGCCGGCTATCACGCCGACATCACGCCGACATCACGCCGACGTCACGCCTTCTTTCGCCGCGCCACAAAGCCCAGGGCCAACAAGCCGCCGGCCAGCAGCGCCCAGGTTTGCGGCTCAGGCACCGCGCTCACCGTCAAGCCCGACAAGGTGCCGTTGTAGCTGCCCAGTAGCGTGGCTGCACCGGTGCCCAGGTTGATGCTGTAAATGCCCGACAGCAGCGAGCTGCCGTCGTCCACATTCAGGGCAGCAAACGCGCTGCCATCAGCCAGCAGTTCAAACCCACTGGCTTTGAGCACATCCACACCCAGCGCGCCCACGGTGGTGATGGTGGGTGTATTGAAGGCGCTGCTGGCCATCTGCAGCGTGTCGCTGTTGCTGTTGATGTAGTACAGCGCGGTGCTGGCCGGTGCGGCTGTGGGCAGCGGGCTGCTGTTGCTGTAAGCCGCACCGCTGAAGCCGCTGGCGATGGTGTTGGCCGCATTGCCCACCAGGCCGGTGCTGGCGTTGATGGCCAGGTTGGCGCCGGCCGTGCTGAGCAGCCGCAGTGATGGCCCGGTGCCAAAGTCAGCCACCGGGTTGAAGTCAATGCCGTAACCCAGCGACGGGTTGATCACCGCACTGGACAAAGCCGCCACCAGGCTGGTGGCGCCGGTCAGCTCGTCCACCGTGTAGATCTGGTTGCTCAGGGTGACGCCGTAAATCTTGTTGTCTTTGGGCCGCAAATCAATGCCCACAAACCGGTCACCGGTGGCCAGGCCGGTGATGGCCACGGTGCTGGCGGCGCTGATGTTGGCGGTGTCGATTCGGGTGATCTGGTTCTGGCTGGTGATGCCCACCAGGGTGACGGCCGGGGCGGCCAGCGTGGTCAGGGCCAGCGCGGCGCCGGCAACGGTGGTGCGGGTGCTGAAGTGCATGCGGATCTCCAAAAAATAGGGCAATGTGTTGAACCAGGCGCATTGCTGACCCGGCCAGGACAAACCTGGCTTGGCCGGTCGGGATCAATGGGCTTGACAGGCCCTACGCCAACCAATGCTGCTGGATGCAGTCTTTCACGCTTTCCAGGGCAGCAAGCCCTTCAATCCCCTTGCAAACCCCCGCGAATCGGGGGTGTTTTCCGAGCAAAGCGCAGCTCAACCGGTGTTGCGCAGCCCTGCCGCCACGCCGTTGATGGACAGGTGGATGCCACGCTGCAGCCGCTCATTGGCCGGATCGCCCTCTTTGCGGCTGCGGTAGCGCCGCATCAGCTCCACCTGCAGGTGGTTGAGCGGGTCAAGATAAGGGAAGCGGTGCTCGATGGACCGTGCCAGCGCCGGGTTGCTTTGCAGCCGCTCGGCCTCCCCGGTGATCAGCGACAGCGCCTCGTGTGTGCTGTCCCACTCGGCGCGGATGGCGGCAAAAATGCGCTTGGCCATGCGTTTGTCCTCCACCAGCTCTACATAGCGCGCGGCAATGCGCAAATCGCTTTTGGCCAGCACCATGTCCAGGTTGGACAGCAGGGTGCGGAAGATCGGCCACTGCTTGTGCATTTTCTGCAGCAGCGCCAGCTTGGCCGGCCGGCCCGCCGCATCGCCCAAAAAGGCCTCGATGGCCGAGCCAAAACCGCACCAGCCGGGCAGCGCCACCCGGCACTGGCCCCAACTGAAACCCCAGGGGATGGCGCGCAAATCCTCAATCGCCTGGCTGGCTTTGCCGTCTTTGGGACGCACCGCCGGGCGTGAACCGATATTCAGCTCAGCGATCTCGCGGATCGGCGTGGCCGAAAAAAAGTAGTCGGTAAAGCCCGGCGTCTCGTACACCAGCTTGCGGTAGGCGGCAAAACTGGCGTTGCTGATCTGCTCGGCGGCATCCAGAAACGCCTTCGGCGCGCCCGCTTTGGGGCCGGCATTGCCGCTTAGCAGCGTGGCCTCCAGCGTGGCGGCCACCAGGGTTTCGAGGTTGCGCCGGCCGATCTCGGGGTTGGCGTATTTGCTGCCGATCACCTCACCCTGCTCGGTGAGCCGGATCTGGCCGTTCACCGTGCCCGGCGGCTGG
>JAYVLI010000037.1:0-37821 GCA_043759535.1 Betaproteobacteria bacterium
GCCGCGTTGGCTGCACCCACATCATTTGCAGCACCCCGTGCAGCACAAACCGCCCCATGACACCGCAGCCCCAACAAGAGCCCACCGCGTGCAACTGCAACTGACCGCGCTGTCCGCCCGCCACCCCGCCGCCCGGCCCGGTGCGGTGGCAGCACTGCAGCCGCTGGATCTGCAGGTGGCTGCGGGTGCGCAACTGGCCGTCATCGGCCCGTCCGGTGCTGGCAAAACCACTTTGCTGCAAGTGCTGGCCTGTGCGCTGGCGCCGCTGTCCGGTGAGATCACATTGGACGGCCAAGCCCCCTGGCTACTGCCTACCCGGGATTTGCAGCGCCTGCGTGGCCAGTTGTTTTTGGCGCCGCAAACCCCACCGCTGCCGCCGCGCCAACGGGTGGTCACCGCCGTGCTGGCCGGCAAGCTGCCCGGCATGAGTTTGCTGGCCAGCCTGCGCTCACTGGCCTACCCCAGTGACATCCCGGCCGCCGCCGCCGCGCTGGCCCGGTTTGACTTGGCTGACAAGCTGTTCGAGCGGGTCGACCGCCTGTCCGGCGGTGAGCGCCAGCGGGTGGGGCTGGCGCGTGCGCTGCTGGCCCCGGCACGGCTGTGGCTGGTGGACGAACCGCTGTCGTCGCTGGACCCCACCCGCGCCAGCCAGGCCCTGCACACCCTGACCGAAGGCGCCCGTGTACGTGGCATCACCCTCATCGTCACGCTGCACCAGGTGGACATTGCGCTGGCGCAGTTTCCCCGCATCCTGGGTCTGCGCGATGGCCGCTTGGTATTTGATCTGCCCACCACCGCCGTTACCCCCGCCCGCCTGCAAGCGCTGTACGCCCAAAAAGAGGATGAGCTGCACGGCGCCGCCGCACCGCTGCCTGACCTGCCTGAACCACCCCGCCCGGCCACGGTGGTGCATTGCCGATGAGTAGCGCCACACCGGTGTCCGTCCCGCCAACCACGCCGGGCAGACCAGCCAACCCGGCCCAGCGAGACCCCGCAGCGCTGGCCCGCCTGACCTGGGCCGCTGCTGCGCTGGTGCTGCTGTGGCCGCTGCTGCAGGCCACCGAATTCAAGCCCTGGGCCTTTTTGGATGCCCGCAGCCTGGCCGTCACCGGCAGCTTCCTGGCCAGCTTTTTGCCGCCCGCCACCACACCCGATTTTTTGTGGCTGGTGGCGCGTGAAACCTGGCGCACCGTGGCCATTGCCACCGCCGGCATGACGCTGGCGCTGCTGCTGGCGCTGCCGCTCACGCTGCTGTCCACCCGGGTGTTGTCCATCTCCGCCTTGCGCGGCCGCATGGCGCTTGGGCCGGCGTGGCTGCGCCAGGCGGTGCGTGGCCTGTTGATCGTGCTGCGCAGCCTGCCCGAGCTGGTGTGGGCGCTGATTTTTGTGCGGGTGGTGGGCTTGGGCCCCACCGCCGGTGTGCTGGCCATCGCACTGACCTACGGCGGCATGCTGGGCAAGGTCTACGGTGAAATTCTGGAAAGCGGCGACAACCACGCCACCCAGGCCTTGCTGCGCAACGGCAGTGGGCGATTGCAGGCATTTTTCTACGGCCTGCTGCCGCAAAACGCGGCCGAGCTCACGTCTTACACCGTGTACCGGTGGGAGTGCGCCATCCGCTCCACCGTGGTGTTGGGTTTTGTCGGCGCCGGTGGCCTGGGCCAGTTGATGGACGGCTCGATGAAGATGTTTGCCGGCGGTGAGGTGCTGAGCATGCTGCTGGTGTTTTTTGCCCTGGTGGCGCTGGCCGACCGCATCAGCGCCGGGCTGCGCCGGGCGCTTGGGTGATGGGCTGTTGATGCGCCCGATGCGTCCGTCCAGCCTGACCCCAACCCCACCCGCCACCGGCTGCCGTGGCTGCTGGTTTGGCGCCGGCCTGCTGGCCCTGGTGCTGGCCAGCTTCTGGTCACTGGACTTGCAGTGGGCGCAATTTGCGTCGCTGGACGCAGCGCGCAGCATGGGCCGTTTCCTGGCTGAATTTGTGCCACCCGACGTGGCGCCGGCCTACCTGCACAAGGTGCTGGTGGCCACCTGGGAAACGCTGGCCATGTCGGCGCTGGGCACCGTGCTGGCGGCTACCGCCGGCCTGCTGCTGGCCCTGCCCGCCAGCCGGCTGTACCGGGGGGATGCCGCCCGCAGCCGCCTGCCCACCCGCCTGCTGCTGAACACGCTGCGCGCGGTGCCCGAGCTGGTGTGGGCCAGTCTGCTGCTGATCGCCGCCGGCCTGGGGCCGTTTGCCGGCACCCTGGCCCTGGCCGCCCACACCACCGGCGTGTTGGGCCGGCTGTTTGCTGAAAGCCTGGAAAACGCTCCCAGTGGCCCGGCCGACGCGCTGCGCGCCCAGGGTGTGGGCAGTGCCCGGGTGCTGCTGTACGCCACCTTGCCCCAGGTGCTGCCGCAACTGCTCAGCTACACCCTGTACCGCTGGGAAAACAACATCCGCGCGGCGGCGGTGTTGGGCGTGGTGGGCGCTGGTGGGCTGGGGCAGTTGCTGGCCTTCCACATGGGCTTGTTCCACATGGGTAAAACCGCCACCGTGCTGATCGCCATGCTGGCCCTGGTCACGCTGGTGGATGTGCTGAGCCACGGGCTGCGGCGATGGATGACGCGTTGAGACGCGCCGCCTGTCAGGTCAACCCGCGCTGCTAACCCATCTGCGCAGCGTAGTCCCGCAGGTTGGTGGCGTAACAGCTGCAAGCAGCGGCCTCCAGGCCGTGCCGGTCCAGCACGGTCAGTTCACCACGCCGGTAGGTGATCAGGCCGCGCTGTTGCAACTCACCAGCTGCCACGGTCACGCCCACCCGCCGTACACCCAGCATGTAGGCCAGAAACTCATGCGTGACATGGAAGTTGGCGGCCTGCGCCCGGTCTTGGCTCATCAGCAGCCAGCGCGCCAGGCGCTGGCCGATCAGGTGGAACCGCAGGCAACCGGCAGAGGCCACCATCTGCGCCATCAGCACATACACATAGCGCCCCAACTGCCGCTGCAGCGCTGGGCTTTGGGCCAGCACACGTTTGAAATCTGCCGCGCTGATACGCCAGCACAGGCCCTGCCCCTGCACCAAGGCCCGCAGTGGCGAGGTGGCCACCCCCAGTGCCAGTTGCGCACCCACCATGCCCTCGCTGCCCACCATGCCCACCTCCAGGCCAGGGTGTGTGTCCACCTGCGCCACCAGCGAGATAAAGCCCTGGGTGGGGAAATAAACATGCTGGGTGGGCGCGCCGGCCTCACACAGCACCTCACTCAACACCAGCGCTGCCGGCTGGCACACGGCCAACAGGCGGCTGCGGTCGCGGCTGGGCAGTTGCTCAATCAGGGCGTTCTTGGCAGGGCTCAACTGGCGCTCCGGTACATCTGTGGCCCAGTTTGCTGGCGATGCGGTGGTGTGTCGGTGCTGCAGCGAACATTGGCTTCAGCGTGAAGCCCTCAGGTCGCCTGGCGCGCGGGCAGCAGGCGGTCGTATTCCTTCTTGACCACTGCATAACACTCGCAAGTGCGGCCCTCCAGGCCAGGCCGGTCCAGCACGGTGATGCGGCCACGGGCATAGCGGATCAGGCCCATTTTTTGCAGCCGCAAAGCGCCCTCGGTCACACCCTCACGGCGCACGCCCAGCATGTTGGCAATCAACTCTTGGGTCATCACCAGTTCATTGCCTTGCAGCCGGTCCAGGCTGAGCAGCAGCCAGCGGCACAGTTGCTGGTCCAGCGAGTGGTGGCGGTTGCACACCGCGGTTTGCGCCATTTGGGTGATCAGCGCCTGGGTGTAGCGCAGCAGCAAGTGCATGACCGGGCCGGGCCGCTCAAATTCATCTTTGACGGCACGCGCGCGCAGGCGCCAGCCCTCACCCGCGCTTTGCACCACCGCCCGGCTGGGGGTGGATTCACCGCCCATGAACAGCGAGATGCCCACCAGCCCCTCATTGCCCACCACCGCAATCTCGGCCGACGCGCCGTCCTCCATCACATACAGCAGCGACACGATGGCCGTGGTGGGAAAGTACACATGGCTCAAGGTGCGGCCCGACTCATACATCACCTGGCCCAGCAGCATGTCCACCCATTCCAGCAGCGGCTGCCAACGCTGCCATTCAGCGTGTGGCAGCGCGGCCAGCAGGTGGTTTTGACGCGGGTCGGTTTGGGCTGCCATGGTTGTTTTGAAAAATGGAGCGGGTGCAACAACGCGGTTGATTGGGTGGGTGAACTGCGCGGATGAACAGCGTGGGTGGCGCGCCAGGGCGTGCCGGCCTGACCAAACAACGTCATCATAGGCAGCCAGCGTGCGTGAGTTTGTACGGCAGCGAACAGACTTGCGCCGTGCGAGCGGCACGCATGCGGAACACTTGCGGCACGCTGCCAGCCAGCCAGGCTGCGGCCCAAGGCGGCCAGCCTGGGCTTGGGCCTGTGCTGCGCAGCGCACAGACGCAACGGGCTGCAGCCGCCCACACTGCGTGCTTGCTAAGCAACAACCAAACACGGCGGAGCGCACGATGGACTTCAGGGACTACTACAACACGCTGGGCGTGGCCAGAGACGCCAGCCCCGAGGTGATCAAGCGTGCTTACCGCAAGCTGGCGCGCAAATACCACCCCGATGTGAGCAAAGAGCCCAACGCCGAAAACCGCTTCAAGGAGGTGGCCGAAGCGCATGAAGCGCTGATCGACCCCGAGCGCCGCGCTGCCTACGACGACCTGGCACAGCGCCATGCCCGGGGCGAGGGCTTCGAACCACCGCCAGGCTGGGACAGCGGCTACGAATTCAGCGGCAGGCCGCAGCGTGAGCCGTCCGGCAGGTCATCCAACGCCGCAAGTGACGCCGATTTCAGTGATTTTTTTGAGTCCTTGTTTGGTCAGGCCGGCCACACCAACAACAACCGCCACGCCAGGCCGGACGCCCAGGGCGCCGACCACCACGCCCGCATCGAGATTGACCTGCTTGACCTGTACCAAGGCGCACGCCGCACCATCACGCTGCGGCGGTCGGTGCCGGGCGCCAATGGACAGAATGGCCAGGCCAATCTGCAAGCGCGGCAGGTGGAGGTCAATATCCCCAAAGGTGTGCGGCCAGGCCAGCACCTGCGCCTGGCCGGCATGGGCGACACCGGCCACGGTGCAGCGCCGGCGGGTGACCTGTATTTAGAGATCGCCTTGCGGCCACAGGCGCGCTTCCGGGTGGACGGCGCCGACGTGTGGGTGGACCTGCCCGTGGCGCCGTGGGAGGCAGCGCTGGGCGCGTCTGTCACCGTGCCCACACCGGACGGCGCAGTGCAACTGGCAGTGCCGGCCGGGTCTGGCGCCGGCCGCAAACTGCGCCTCAAAGGCAAAGGCCTGCCCGGCAATACCGCCGGTGATTTGTATGCCGTGCTGCAGATCAGCTTGCCGGCGGCCGACAGTGACGCGGCACGCACTGCCTACAGCGCAATGGCGTTGGCCTTTGCCGGGTTTGACGCACGCGCGAGGGATGGCCGCAAGACAGCGGCCAATCCAGCCGGCCCAATAACAACCCCACCCCCACCCCAACACCAGGCAGCACAACCATGACCCAGCCCAGCCTGCCCGCGTTTGAGCCCACCGTGGTGGAACAAACACTCAGCTTCAGCTTCAGCGCCTTGTGCCAGGCTTGCAGCGGCAGCCACAGCCAGTTGCTGGCGCTGGTGGACGAGGGCATTCTGCAACCACAAGGCCAGGGCCCGGCGGACTGGGTGTTCGAGGGCAGCGCGCTGCGCACCGCCCGCACCGCCCTGCGCCTGTCAGTTGATCTGCAACTGGGCCTGGCCGGCACCGCGCTGGTGCTGGACTTGCTGGACGAGATCCAGCGCCTGCGCGCCAGCCTGCAGCGCGCCGGCTTGCACTGAGCTTGCGGGCCTGGGCCGCTGGTGTGGGCCATCACGTCCGCAAGATCACGTCCGCAAGGTCACGTCCGCAAGGTCAGGCCCCCATCCGCCACCAGGCCGTGGCCGGTGATGAAATCAGCCTCGTCACTGGCCAGCAGCAACACCGCACGCGCCATGTCCATGGGTTGGCCCAGGCGGCGCAGGGCGGCTTTTTTCTCCCACACCTGGCGGATGTGGGCTTGCTCAAAACTGGCCTTGGTCATGCCGGTCTGGATGGCGCCGGGCAGCAGGTAATTCACCGTGATGCCCCACTTGCCCAGCTCCAGCGCCAGCGTTTTGCTCAAGCCCGCCACCGCATGTTTGGACGCGGCGTAGGCCGACAAGCCGTAGTCAGTGCGCTCGGCCATCACCGACGCGGTGTTGATGATGCGGGCCCGACCGGTGACGGCGGCGCGGGCCTGCAGCGCAGGAATTGCCGCCCGGCACAGCCGGAACACGGCACGGGCGTTGACGGCAAAAGTCTGGTCCCACTGCGTGTCAGTGGTGGCCTCACCCAGCGCGTTGGCGGCCACACCGGCGTTGTTGAACAAGATGTCCAGCCCAAGCCCAGCGCCAGCACCGGCCTGCAATGCGGCGGCCACGATGCGCTCGGGCGCAGCGTCGTCCGTCACATCTTGCGCCAGCGCCACAACGCTGCTGCAGCCCGCAAACACCGTGAGGATGGCGCTGCCCGGCCTGTCCACCGCCAGCACCGTGGCACCTTCATCGGCGAACAGTTGCGCCGTGGCCTGGCCGATGCCGGATGCCGCGCCGGTGACGATGGCCAGTTTGCCGGCCAGCCTTCGGTAGGTGCGCTGCTGTGTGTGCGGCGGCGTGTGCGGCGGCGTGTGCTGCAGTGTTCCCATGGGCCTGTCTCCTGCGGTGTTGTGTGGTGGGGTGGACGTGGGTCAACACACCATCATCGGCAGCCACTGGCCTGGCGCCAGTACCAGGGGTGACAGCCAAACGCCGCGCCAGAACGGTGTTGGGCCGTTGGTCATGCCTGTTCGGCGCTGGGCGCCGGGCCTTGGGTGCGACACCGAACCAACAAACACCAGGGCCAGCACTAGAGTGGGCTGACTGCAGCCTGGGTCTCCACCGCAATGGCCTACACCGCCCCCACCCACTTGGCGCAAACCGCCACAGTGCTGGCGCTCAACAGCGGCTCGTCGTCGCTGAAGTTTGGCCTCTACCAACTGGAGCACAGCCACACCACCTGCCTGCTGGACGGTGCCGTACAAACCACCGGCCCTGCTGCCGGCACGCTGCAGGCCAGCGACGCGCACAGCCAACCCCTGCCCTGCCCCGCCGAGCCCAACGACGGCAGCCAAACCAGCCCGCACGACCTGGTGCGCCGCATCAGCGCACTGCTCAGCGCCCTGCCGTTGCCGGCCGTCCAAGCCATCGGCCACCGGGTGGTGCATGGCGGCCCAAATTTGCGCCAGCATGTGCGCATCACGCCGGCTGTGCTGCAGCAGTTGGCGGCAGCCACGCCATTTGCCCCGCTGCACATGCCCGCCACGTTGGCGCTGATGCGGGCCGCGCTGCAGCACGACCCGGCACTGCCTCAGGTGGCCTGCCTGGACACCTGTTTCCATGCCGGCCTGCCCGATGTGGCGCGGGTGCTGGCACTGCCGCGGGTGCTGCGTGCGCAGGGCCTACAACGCTACGGGTTTCATGGTTTGTCGTGTGCGTCCATCGTGCAGCAACTGGGGCCAACACTGCCGCGCCGGCTGCTGATTGCCCACCTGGGCAATGGCGCCAGCGTCACTGCCGTGCTGGCGGGCCAGTCAGTGGACACCAGCATGGGCCTGACGCCCACCGGCGGGCTGGTGATGGGCAGCCGCAGTGGTGACCTGGACCCGGGCGTGCTGGCCTACCTGGTGCGCAGCCTGGCGCTGAACGCCGATGCGCTGCAAGACCTGGTCAACCAGCAGAGTGGGTTGCTTGGCATCTCCGGCCTCAGCAGCGACATGCGCACCTTGCATGCTGCAGCGGCTGGCCAGCCTGCCAACCGCGACGCCGCGCTGGCCGTGGCCCTGTTTTGCTACAGCGCCGCCAAAACCCTGGCCGCCCAGTGCGTGGCGCTGGGCGGGGTGGATTTGATCGTCTTCACCGGCGGCATTGGTGAGCATGACGCGCTGGTGCGCGCCACCATCGGCGCCCACCTGGCCTGGCTGGGTGTTGCCATCGACCCGGCACGCAATGCCAGCCACGGCCAGGGCCAGGGCGGTCTGGTCAGCAGCGATGGCTCTCGCTGCCAGCTGCAGGTGCTGCCGTCCAAAGAAGACGCGCAGATTGCGCGCCAGACCTGGGTGCTGTGCGGCACACCCACCTCACCCACCCCACCTCCGCAACAAAGCCAGCAACCACCATGACCACCACCCCCCTGTCACCCGACCTGCTGGCCAAGATGGACGCTTACTGGCGCGCCGCCAACTACCTGTCCGTGGGCCAGATTTACCTCTACGCCAACCCGTTGCTGCGCCAGCCGCTGACCCAGGCGCACATCAAACCGCTGGTGGTGGGCCACTGGGGCACGGTGCCGGGGCAAACCTTCATCTACACCCACCTCAACCGGGCCATCAAGCAATACGACCTGAACATGTTGTACCTGTCCGGCCCCGGCCACGGCGGTGCGGCGGTGGTCAGCCAGGTCTACCTGGAGGGCAGCTGGAGCGATGTCTACCCCAGCGTCACGCAAGACACCGCAGGCCTGCAAAAGCTGTTCAAGCAGTTCTCGTTTCCGGGTGGCATCTCCAGCCACGTGGCGCCCAGCACACCCGGGTCCATCCACGAGGGTGGTGAGCTGGGTTATTCACTGAGCCATGCGTTTGGCGCGGTGTTTGACAACCCCAGCCTGATCGTCGCCTGCGTGGTGGGCGACGGTGAGGCCGAGACCGGCCCGCTGGCCGCCGCCTGGCATGGCAACAAGCTGCTGGACGCGGCCACCGATGGCGCCGTGCTACCCATCCTGCACCTCAACGGTTTCAAGATCAGCAACCCCACGCTGCTGGCCCGCATCAGCCATGACGAATTGGCGCAGTACCTGCGCGGCTGCGGCTGGGCGCCCTTGTTTGTGGAAGGTGACCAGCCCGCCGCCATGCACCAGCTGATGGCCGCCGCAGTGGACCAGGCCGTCCAGCAGATCCAGCAGTTTCAGGATGCCGCCCGTCGGCCGCAGACCACCGAAAAACCAGGCCGCCCACGCTGGCCGATGATCGTGCTGCGCTCGCCCAAAGGCTGGACCGGCCCAGCCGAAGTGGACGGTGTGCCCAACACCAACACCTACCGCGCACACCAGGTGCCCATCGTGGTGGACGCCGCCCACCCGCAACATGTGCAGCCACTGGAGGCCTGGTTGCAAAGCTACCGGCCGGAGGAACTGTTCACTGCCGATGGCCGCCTGCTGCCCGGCCTGGCGGCCCTGGCACCCAAGGGTGAGCGGCGCATGGGCGCCAACCCACACGCCAATGGCGGCCTGCTGTTGCGCGAGCTGCAGATGCCCGACTTTCGCCAGCACGCGCTGGCGCTGCCGGCGCCGGGCGCTGTGCAGGCGCAAGACACGCTGGTGCTGGGCCGGTTTTTGCGGGATGTGGTGCTGGCCAATCAGGCCCACCGCAACTTCCGCATCTTCGGGCCGGACGAAACCCAGTCCAACCTGCTGGGCGCGGTGTTTGAAGTGACTGATCGGCAATGGGACGCCGACACCGTGGCAACTGATGAGCACCTGGCACCAGCCGGGCGGGTGGTTGATTCGATGCTCAGCGAGCACCAGTGCCAGGGCTGGCTGGAGGGCTACCTGCTGACCGGCCGGCACGGCCTGTTCAACAGCTACGAGGCCTTCATCCGCATCGTTGATTCGATGTTCAGCCAGCATGCCAAGTGGCTGAAAGTGACCCGTGAGCTGCCCTGGCGCCGGCCGATCGCGTCACTCAACTACCTGTTGGCGTCGCATGTCTGGCAACAAGACCACAACGGCTTCACCCACCAAGACCCCGGCTTCATTGACCATGTGGTCAACAAAAAGGCCGACACGGTGCGGGTGTATTTGCCGCCGGACGCCAACTGCCTGCTGTCGGTGATGGACCACTGCCTGCGCAGCCGCAACTTGGTCAACGTGGTGGTGGCCAGCAAACACGCCCGGCCACAGTGGCTGGCGATGGACGACGCAGTGGTGCATTGCACCCAGGGCATCGGCATCTGGGGCTGGGCCAGCAATGACCAGGGCAGCACACCCGACGTGGTGCTGGCCTGCTGCGGCGAGACACCCACGCTGGAGGTGCTGGCCGCCGTCACCCTGCTGCGCCAGCACGCACCCGGCGTCAAAGTGCGGGTGGTCAATGTGGTGGACTTGATGCGGTTGCAATCGGCCAATGAACACCCACACGGCCTGAGCGACGCGGATTTTGATGCGCTGTTCACCACCAGCACACCGGTGGTGTTTGCCTTCCACGGTTACCCGTCGCTGGTGCATCGGCTGATCTACCGGCGCGCCAACCGCAATGTGCATGTGCATGGCTACAAAGAAGAGGGCACCATCACCACGCCGTTTGACATGCGGGTGCAAAACGGCCTCGACCGTTTCCACCTGGTGCAAAAAGTGGTGGCCTGCCTGCCACAGTTGGGCAGCGTGGGCAGCTATCTGCTGCAGACCACACGCCAAAAACTCATCCAGCACACCCTGCACATTGACGCACATGGTGAGGACTTGCCGGAGATCCGCAACTGGGTGTGGACCGCAGCGGTGGCAAGCCCGCCGCCGTGATGCCGTGGTGCAGTGGTGGCGCTGTGGCCGGTCGCCCGTGCATGCTGCCCGCGCTTGCTGCACGGACTGTCGCACGGTCCTGTCGCACGGTCCTGTCGCACTTTCAGATGACAGCCCGGCTGCAGCCTGCCGCGACACTGCGCAGCACCATGCCCGCAGCAGACCCACCCATGACCCACCCCACCCGCCGCCACCTGCTTGCTGCCGCCAGCGCCCTGGCCCTGGCACCGCTGCCGCTGCCGCTGCGGGCTGACACCTTGCCCGACAAAGCACGGCGGCTGGCGGTGGGCTTTCCACCCGGCACCGGGCCGGATGTGGTGGCCAGGCTGTTGGGCCAAAAGTTGGCTGAGTTGCTGAAGCAGCAAGTGGTGGTGGACAACAAACCCGGCGCTGGTGGCCAGATTGCCGCCCAGGGTGTGGCCAAAAGCCCGGCCGACGGCTACAGCCTGCTGCTGGGCGAGGTGGGGTCCATCGGCATTGCGCCGCCGGCCTTCAGCAAGCTGCCGTATGACCCGTCGCGTGAGCTGGTGGACATCAGCGAGGTGGTGCGGGCTGATTTTTTGCTGGTGGAGCCTGCCACATCGCCGCACAAAACCGTGGCTGATCTGGTGAAGGCCGCCAAGGCGCGTGCTGACAAAACCAACTTTGCCACCTTTGGCGCGGGCACACCGGGCCACTTTGGCGCCGAGCTGCTGGCCGAGGCGGGGGGCTTCAAGATCGAGCCCATCCACTACCGCGCCACCGGGGATGCGGTGACGGCCATCGTGGCCGGTGCTATGGCGGCAGCGTTTGTGTCCACCGCTCTGGGCGCGGCGCAGATCGAGGGCGGCAAGATGCGGGCGCTGGCCACCACCGCCGCACAACGCTCCACCGTGCTGCCCGACGTGCCCACCTTCACCGGGGCTGGCCTGCCCAAGATTGATTTTTCAGCCTGGTTTGCGGTGTTTGCACCCGCCGGCACACCAGCGGCGGTGCTGGACCTGCTGAACCGCAAGCTGGTGGCCGCCGTGCAGGCACCGGACACCCGGGCCAAGCTGCTGGCAGCAGGTTTCAGCGTGCTGGGCAACCCCCGGGCGGACACCGAACGCATGCTCAAAGCCGAGGCCAGCCGCTGGGCTGCGGTGGTCAAGGCCACCGGCTTCAAAGGCGACTGATCAGCAACTGCCCAGCGACTGCCCGCCGGTGACCCAGCGGTTGCCCACCGGCCGCTCAAGCCTAGTTGCAGACGCTCATCACCGGGGTTTGCACCAGGCCAAAACTGCGCAAGGCACCCAGCGGTTCATGGTGACCAAAGGCCTGGCAGCCTGAGGCAAAGCCCAGCCGTTTTGGCGCTTGCTGCAGCAGGGATGCAGCGGCAAAAGCCTGCAGCAAACCGGTCTGCTTGTAGTTGCAGTTGCCGTAGATGACGCAGTGCGCACGCGCCAGCGGGCCGGAGGCATGCACAGAATCCACCGACTTGTTGAGCCGGGAGTTCTCTCGCGGCGGCATGCTGTTCATCAACCCGGCGGCGGTTTTGGCCAGCGCGGCATAGCGGTCGTCATCGTTCAGGCCCTCAGTCGCCTCCATCGCCGCAGCCACAATTTGCGGCACCGCCAGCATCAAGGGCCGGCTGAACACGCCGCCCAGCACCTTGACATTGGCCACCTGCGGGTCGCGTTTGAACCACACCGGGTGGGACGTGCCACCCCAGCGCAAGGCCAGCGCCGCTTCATGCTGGCCGGGGATGGCCAGGCTGTACAGCCCGGCATCGGCCGGCCAATTTGTCAGCGCTGCGGCCGGCGGCGATGAAGGGAATGCCGTATTCACGCAGGTATTCACATACCAGCCGGCCGGTGTGACCCGACGCGCCGTAAACGACGACGGGTTTTTTAGCGCTCAGGTTGTTGGGATTGCGCATGGTGATGCCCCTCACATGCCCATGCCGCCGTCCACCGGCAGGCCAGCGCCGGTGATGAAGCGGGCCGCGTCAGAACACAAAAACACCACCGCGTCGGCCATGTCGGCCACCTCGCCCAGGCGGCCGGCAGGGGTCTGCTCGATGATGGCGCCCACTGCCGCTTCGGGCGACGCAAACAGACCCACCGCCACCACGTCAGCGGCCAGTTTCATGCCCATCTCGGTGGGCACCAGGCCCGGGTAGATGCAGTTGACCCGCACGCCGTAACCCAGCTTGCCCGATTCCATGGCCGCCACACGGGTGAGCCTGTCCACCGCTGACTTGGTGGCTGAATAACCGGCGATGGCCGGGAAGGCAATCGTGGCCGCGACGGATGAGATATTGACCACCGCCCCGCCCTTGCCCGCCACACCCCCCGGGCGCATGGCGCGGAAGGCGTGTTTGAGGCCCAGCGCGGTGCCCACAATATTGACATCCAGCATGCTGCGCAGTGCTGCGGCATCGATGTCAGCCACCAGCGCAGTGACCTCAATGCCGGCGTTGTTGATCAGGATGTCAAAGCCGCCCAGGGTGTCCACGGTGGCTTGCACGGCGGCGATCCAGTCGTCTTCTTTGGTCACGTCCAAGGGCACAAAACCGGTTTTGGCGCCACCGGCGGCCAGCTTGCCGGCCGTGTTGCGGCCCAGCGCGGTGAGCACATCACCAATCATCACCGAGGCTCCTGCCGCCACCAGCGCCTGCGCCATGCCCTCACCCAGGCCACGCGCGCCGCCAGTCACCAGGGCTTTGCGGCCCGTCAGATCGAACTTGTTCATGCTGGTCTCCGTTGTGGTTGGGTTGATGTCTTGACCTGTGTGGCGAAAACCTGTTTTGGACATCCGTCTCAAACACCCGTTTTGGACATCCGTTTTGGACACTCGTCAAAGATCGAAATTGATCCTAGAAGTGGTCTGGACAACTGTCAAAACGGGTTTGGACGGGTGTCAAGAAACGCCGCTGCACGGGGCAGCCAGACGGGCTTGCCTCCCTACAATTGGCCTGCGGTCCCACCCCCGCCACTGCGTGATCACAAGTTTGCCGAGCGCCGCGCCGAGCTGGGTGAAGCCGCGCTGCAGACCCTGACCGCACTGGGCTGTGCCCGCACCAGCCTGCGTGAGATTGCGCAGAACTCCGCCCTCTCACACGGCGTGCTGCACTGCTACTTCACCGACAAGCTGGACCTGATCTTGTGCAGCGTGCGCCAGTCCAAGGCCCGCTGCGTGACGCGGTATGACCAGGTCACCACCACCGCCAGCACCCACGCTGCGCTGCTGGACGGTTTTGTGGCCGAACTGGGCGACACGCTGCGCCAAGAGGCGCCGCTGCACCGGCTGTGGTGCGACCTGCGGGCGCAGTCGCTGTTTGAAGAAGCGTTTCGCGCCGATGTGGCCGAGATCGACAACAGCCTGGAGGCCATGATCTGGCGTGTGCTGTCACGCTTTGCGCAGATCAACGGCACGCCGGTGCGGCTGCCCAGCGCGGTGGCTTATGCGATGTTTGACGGCCTGTTCCAGCAAGCCCTGCAGCGCCACTTGTCGGGTGGCGTGCAGGCGATTGCGGCGCTGCAGGCCAGCGTGCGGCTGGTGGTGGGGCAGTTGGTTGGGCCGGGCGCAGATAGTGGCCCACCCGCTGCGGTGGCAACAGCCACGACACCACCAGCCAAACGGCGCAAAACAGCCGCCAGCCGCTGATGCACAGCGGCCACCGGCCGGCCGCAGCGGGCTCTGACGCCCCACCGACACGCCCTGCGCCGGCAGCGCGCTGTACTCGCGGATCTTCTGCTTGCCCAGCTGCGCCACATGCACTTCATCCGGCCCATCGGCCAGGCGCAAAAAGCGGTTGAGGGCAAAAAAGTAGGCAATCTCGGTGTCGTCGCTCACGCCCATGCCGCCGTGGGCCTGGATGGCGAGGTCGGTCACCGCCTGCGCCATTTGTGGCACCACCACCTTGATGGCGGCAATCAAATCCTCGGCCACCTTGTTGCCGTTGCGGTCCATCATGTCGGCCGCGTTGAGGGTCAACAAGCGGGCTTGCTCGATCTCGCAAAACGACTTGGCCACGTCTTGCCAGATGCTGCCTTGATCGGCCAGCTTGCGTCCAAACGCCACCCGGTTGTCCACCCGCCGGCACATGGTTTCCAGCGCCCGCTGGGCCTGGCCGACGGAGCGCATGCAGTGGTGGATGCGGCCCGGCCCCAGCCGGCCCTGGGCAATCTCAAAACCGCGCCCCTCGCCCAGCAGGATGTTGGCTTTGGGCACACGCAGGTTGTCAAACTGCAACTCGGCCTCACCACCGGGGGAATGCATGCGGCCAAACACCGTCTGGTTGCGCACGATGCGCAGGCCGGGGCGTTGCGCGGCACGATGATGGTGCTTGCTGCTGGTGGCGCGGGTTGTGGCCCAAGGTCTTGCCCATCACCAGCAACAGGGTGCAGCGCGGGTCCACCACTTGCGGCCGTTGATCACATGGTCGTCCCCGTCGGGCAGGATGCTGGTCTCGATGTTGGTGGCGTCAGACGACGCCACTTGCGGCTCGGTCATCACATAGGCCGAGCGGATGCTGCCGGCCAGCAGCGGCTGCAACCACTGCGCCTGCTGCGCCGGGGTGCCGTAACGCGCCAGCACCTCCATGTTGCCGGTGTCGGGTGCCGAGCAGTTGAACATTTCTGGCGCCCAAGGTACGCGGCCTATCATCTCGGCCAGCGGGGCGTATTCCAGGTTGCTCAAGCCCGGGCTGAATGTGCCGTAGTCATGTGGCAAAAACAGATTCCACAAGCCTTGGGCGCGGGCCTCGGCCTTCAGCGCGTCCAGCCCGGGCCAGTATGGCCACAGCTTGGTCGGGTCATGCACCCAGTCATCGTGTGTGCGCTCGTTGGGGTAGATGTGCTGGTCCATGAAGGCTTGCAGCCTGGCCAGCAGTGTTTGCACTTTGGCGGAATGCTCGAAGTTCATGGCGTGTTGTGGTGGAGGGTTGGGACGGGACGGGTGGCAGCCATCACAAGCTCAGGCCACCGTCCACCACCAGGGTCTGGCCGTTGACATACGCCGCCAGCGGCGAGGCCAAAAACAGCGCAGCGCCTGCCATGTCGGCCGGTGTGCCCATGCGCCCGGCGGGGATGCTGGCCAGCGCACCGGCCAGGCGCTGCGGGTGCTGGGTGGTGACTTGCGTCAGCTTGGTGTCCACCAGGCCGGGCGCCAGGCCGTTGACGCGGATGCCGTCTGGCGCCCAGGCCTGGCCCAGGGTGCGGGTCAAACTCATGGCACCGGCCTTGGACGCGGCATAGGCCGGGTTGCCCTTGTTGGCGCCCAGGCCGGCCACCGAGCTGACGATGATGATGCGGCCGGGCTGCTTGTTGGCCTGCGCTGCCAACGCCGGTTTGAAGCGGCGGCAGCAGTGCATCAGGCTGCCCAGGTTGACGGCCATCACCCGGTCCCAGCCGGGCCGCTCAAACTCACCACGCCGGTAGACCACGGTGCCCTGGCACAGCACCAGCACGTCCAGCTGCTCCTCACCTGCGGTGCCGGCTGGGCTGGGGAATGGCGCAGCGGCAATCGCGTCCGGGTCGCCCACGTCCACACCGGTGTAGTGCAAGCCGATCAGGTCAGAGCCGGCCAAACCGGCGTAGTCGGCCGCCTGCGCCCGCGTGCCCCAGACATGCACCTCGGCACCATGCGCCAAAAACGCGTGGGCGATGCCGTTGCCGATGCCGCTGGACCCGCCCACCACCAACACCCGCTCGCCGGTGAAATCTGTGTCGCCCATACCGCCTCCAAAAAATTAAGACGGTTGGATAATCTTCAGCCACGCGCTGGCGGGCAGTCGCCTGCAAGACAAGCGGGTGCAAACACCAAGCGACGACGCCATGCCCAACAACCCGCAAGACACAGCACCCGAACCCCGCAGTGACGCCGCCGCCCAGTTGCTGCGGGTGGCCGGCCGGCTGTTTGCCGAGCGCGGAGTGGACGGTGTCACCGTGCGCCAGATTGCGGACGCTGCAGGGCAGAAAAACCACGCAGCGGTGGGCTACCACTTCGGGTCAAAAGAGGCGCTGGTACGGGCCGTGGTGCAAGACGGCGCCATGCTGATCGACCAGCGCCGCAACACCTGGCTGGACGCGCTGGAGGCTGGCGGTGGGCCGTACAGCGTGCGGGAGGTGGTGGAAGTGTTGATCCAGGCCGGCATCCAGCTGGGCCCGCCAGGCCAGCCCGATCACTACAACCGTTTTGTGGTGCTGCTGGGCATGACACACCGGGCCGACTTCATGGCTGCGCTGGACGGCCGCTGGAATGCCGGCTACCTGCGTTGCCTGGCCCATTTGCGCCGGCTGATACCGGCCATGCCCACAGCCCAGCAAAACCAGCGCTTTGTGTTCATGGGTGCCTACTTGGGCGGTGTGCTGGCCGCGCGTGACGCTGAGCTGGCCGATACCAGCCGTGCCCACCCCACCTGGCACGCAGAGCGCACGCTGCAACACTTTGCCGCCACCATGACGGCGTTGCTGCAGGCGCCAACGGCCTGAGCCGGCGCTGTTTGCGATGGGGTCAGTGCAGTGGGGTCAGCACCACAACCAGACGCGACGCAGCCACTCGGGCAGACGGCTGGTGGTGGGTTGGTAGTGTTGGCGCAGTGTGTGTTGCATGGCAAAGCCTCCTGGTGAAAAGACTGTACATGCATACAGTTTTCATCGCAAGCCCTGGGTGCAATCACCCTGCTGTCGTGGCTGTAGCCAGTGTGACCCGGTCTGCCACCAGGGCGTGCCAGACTGCCTTTTGGCACTGGCCCGGTGTCACAACACCCAGAGGCAGGCATGCACAGATTGAGCGGCAAGGTGGCGGTGATCACCGGTGGCAGCGGTGGCATCGGCCAGGCCACGGCAGCACTGTTTGTGGCGCATGGCGCGCGGGTGGTGCTGGTGGATATTGACCCCGCCGGCCTGCAGGCCGCAGTCCAGGCAATCGACCAAATCGGCCAGACCGGCCATGCTGCCGTCAGCGCCGTTGTGGCCGATGTCACTGACGAAGCGCAAATGCGCGACTTGCTGCAAACCACCATGCAGCAGCATGGCCGGCTCGATGTGCTGTTCTGCAACGCCGGGGTTGAGGGCGTGGTCACGCCCATCATCAACACCCCGCTGGACCAGTTTGACAGGGTGATGGCGGTCAATGTGCGGGGTGTGTTTTTGGGCCTCAAACATGCGCTGCCGCTGATGCAGCAGCAGGGCAGTGGCAGCATCCTGATCACCTCGTCGGTGGCCGGCTTCAAGGGTGCCGCTCACCTGGCGGCTTATTCGGCCAGCAAACACGCGGTGGTGGGGCTGATGCGCTCGGCCGTGCTGGAGACGGGTGCCTCAGGTGTGCGCATCAACACCATCCACCCGGCGCCGATTGACACTCGCATGATGCGTGCCATCGAGCACGGCCGCGCCCCGGGCGCCGAGGCTGCAGCCCGGCAGATGATCAGCAGCCGCATTCCCGCCGGCCGCTACGGCACGGCCGATGAAGTGGCCCGCACGGCGCTGTTTTTGGCCAGTGACGACAGCCGTTATTGCACCGGCGGGCGCTACAGCGTGGACGGCGGCATGACGGCGGGATAGGCGCTGTGCTGCTTGCTTTGCTGGCCGCGTGGCAGGCCACCTTGCTGACGGCTACAAGCCGGCCAGCGTGCGCTGGCGCAAGGTGCCGGCCAGCGGGCTGGCCATGGCCTCGCGCAGCACCAGCAGCAGGCGGCTGTCGGGGTCGGCCTTGCGGGTGAACAGCGACATCTGCACCGCTGGTGCGCCGCGCCCCAGCCGCACAAACCGCACCGGGTGGGTCTGGCAGATGCCGGCGTCCACCAGATGCACCACCGCCACGCCCAGCCCGGCGCTGACCAGGGCCACGATGGCCGGCATGCTGTCCAGCGCCAGCGTGCCGCGTTTGCTGTGGGCATGACTGGCCACATAACGCGCCGCCAGTGCGCCCGAGATGGTCTGGCGGTCGCAGCGGATCCAGTCATGCTGCTTGAACAGCGCGGCCACCGAGGTTTCTACTGCCGCCGGCGGCGCGATCAATTGCATGGCGCGCCGGAACAGCGGGTGCCACAGCAACCGTGCTGAGCCGCCCTGCGCGGGCTCGACCACCACCGCAACGTCCAGTTGGCCGGCCTTCACCGCATCCGTCAGGCCGGCGCTGCGCCCGTGTACCGGGCGCAACTCCAGCCGCAGGTGGCGGGCTTTCAGCGCAGCCAGCGTGCCCGTCAGCAACACTGGCAGCATGGACTCGATCACGCCCAGTTGCACCACACCCTCCACCGCCAGCGGCGCGTGGCGGCGCAGGGACTGCAGGCGCTGCAGCCCGTCACGCACGGCCGACGCCACATCGTGCGCCAGCGCAGTGGGCCGCACCTGGTGGCCTGAGCGGTCAAACAGCGGCTGGCCAAGGTACAGCGCCAGCTGCTTCATCTGCATGCTGACGGCGCTGGTGGTGAGGTGCATCTCGGCCGCCGGAGACCCCCACCATGACCACACCCTGCGCCTGGACCGCCGACGATGCCCGCCAGGACCCCCGCTGGGTTCAACGCTTGAGCGACGCCGAGGTGGCCGGTTTTGACGCCGCACTGGCGCATGCCAAGGCGCTGGACAAGCCCTGGCTGGCGATGACGGCGAAAAACTTTCCACTCAACCCTGCCGCAAAAAACGCGCTGCAACGCGCCATGGCCACCACGCAAGGCCGCTGGGGCCTGTGCCTGGCCAAGGGCTTGCCTGTGCCTAGTCAAGGGCTTTCCGATGGGCCGCTGGACCGAGGCCGACAGCAAGCTGGCCTACTGGGGCATGGCCCTGCACCTGGGCGTGGCACGCACCCAAAACCCGGCCAGCCAGTACATGAACGATGTGCGGGATGAAGGCGCGGTCTACAAAGGCAAAAACAGCAGCGGCGACAACACCAATGCCGGGCTGGACTTTCACACGGACTCCGCCGACGTGGTGGGCCTGCTGTGCCGCCGCACAGCCCAGGCCGGCGTTGAGCGCCTGGTGGCCAGCACCATGGCCTTGGCACAAGCACTGGGCCGGCGTCGGCCCGATGTGCTGGCGGTGTTGCAGCAGCCGTTTTTCCACCACTACCCGGGCTCGGGCAACCCGCTGCAGCCGCCCTACTGCGCCTGCCCCATCATCAGCAGTGACCCGCTGCACGTCACCATGCGGGTGAACCGCAAGAACATCGTGGCGGCGCAAAACGACTTTCCTGCGCTGCCGCGTGTCACGCCGCAGCAGTGGGACGCATTGGACCTGCTGGAGCAGTTGATGGCCGACCCGCAGTAGGGCCATCGCATGCAACTGGAGCAGGGCGACATGCAATTGGTCAACAACGAGGTGATCGTGCATTCACGCACGCCGTTTGAGGACCATGCCGAGGCTGACCGTAAACGCCATCTGCTGCGTCGGTGGCTGGCGGTGCCGGGCTCGCAGCCGCTGCCGGCAGACGGGGCCAAATCGGGTTTGGGCAGGTTGAGCAGCTGCAGGCCGGGCTGCACCACGGCAGCCAGATCGGCAGCAAAGTGCGGTGAGCCCAACAGATTGACACGCACGATCAGGGTCTTGCCGGTGGCCATGGCCGCCGCTGCGGCGGGTGTGGCCAGCATGGCCTGCACAGCATTGCGTGCCTCCGCCCTGCGAGCCGGGCTGACCGCGTCCTGCAGGTCAAATGACAAGGCATCGGCGTCACCGGCCAAGGCCTTGGAGAACAGTTCCGGCCGAGTGCCCGGTACAAACAATTTGCTGCGCATGGGGCCCGGTGTGGCCGGCTTGAGATGCCAGAAAGAGCCCAGGTCAGTTGGATCAGATACAAGAGAATCTTGCTTTGTGGAGACCAACTACCTGCGCACCTTTGTCTGGGTGGTGGAGGCGGGCTCGATGTTGGAGGCCGCACGCCGGCTGGACATCACACCCACCGCCGTGGCCCAGCAACTGCGGGTGCTGTAGCAAGCACTGGGCGCACCGCTGCTGCGCCGCGCCGGACGCACCGTCCACCCCACCGAGGCCGGCCACCGGCTGCTGGACAAGGCACGCGCGCTGCTGCGGGATGATGCCCAGCCCAGCGCCGTGGTGGCCGACCCCGAGCAGGACCTGGACCTGGTGGTGGTCACCATCAACACCATGCTGCACGGCCTGGTGTCCACAGTGCTGGCCAGCCTGGTGCAGGCGCTGCCGGCTGCGTGGGTGGTGGTGCGGTCTGGCCTGACCAATGCGCTGTACGCCGGTGTGCTGCGCCAAGAGCTGGACGTGGCCATCTGCCTGCTGCCACCGTTTGTACTGCCCAAGACCGTGCATTGGGCGCCGCTGTGCGAAGAAGGCCTGGTGGTGCTGTGCCCCACCGCCTGGGCCGGGCGTGACCCGCATGCGCTGCTGCGCGGCGGGCCGCTGATCCGCGACGACTGCCGCCTGGGCGGTGGCCAGGCAGCTGAGCGCTACTTGCAGCGCGCCGGCATCACGCCCATCGAGCGGTTTGAGGTCAGCTCATTGGCGGCCATTGCCATGCTGGTGGCGCGTGGCCTGGGCGTGCCCATCGCGCCCGATGCCACCACCGACTGGTGGCCACACTGGCTTGTGTTGCGCCTGCCACTGCCCCAGCCCACCGAGGTGCGGCGCTTTGGCATGGTGTGGCTGCGCGCCTCACCACGCGCCCGCGCCATCGAGACCCTGAGCAAGCATGCACGGCGCGCCGTGGCGGCTCAGAACACGCCGGGGGCGGCCGGTTGAGGCAAGGGCGGCGTGCTTGGCGCAGTGCCTGCGCTGCTTGCAACGCTCAACTGCAGCAAGCGCTGGTGTGCCGCACTGTCCCACGCCACCGGCAACTGGTTTTTGGCCCGCAGATAGTGGTGGGTGAACACGTCCAGATACGCCTCCAGCGTCTGCTCGGCCAGCACTTCACCGGCCAGGTTCAGGCACAAGGCGGCCACCTCGCTGGTGCAAAAGTGATCGTCGCGGTGCGACCGGCGTAGCTGGTATTGCGACAACTGCTCGGGCTGCAGGCTGAGCACCGGCAGGTGGTCCAGATACGGGCTGCGGCGGAACATCTTGCGGGCCTCGGACCAGGTGGCGTCCAGCAGGATGAAGAGTGGGCGTTGCGCGCTTGTCTGGACATGCACACCCACGCCGCTGCCGGGCGGCGCAACGCTGTACACCACCCGCTCAGGCGCCACGTATTCACCCGGAAACACCACATACGGCTGCCACTGCGGGTCGGCCAGCAGGGCCAGCAGCGCCGGGTCGACCACCGTGCGGGCCCAGCTGAAGGCAAAGGTGTCGGCCACCACATCGGCAATCAGCCAACCGGTGTTGGTGGGCTTGAGGGATTCAATGTCGGCCATCAACAAGCACACACCGGCGCGTGTGGCCACCACCGGGCGCAGGGCACACAAGCAATGGCTGGGCAATAGCCGGCAACCGGCACACCGCTCACGCTTGAAGCCGCCACGGGCAAGAAAGGGTTTGGCACTGCGCGCCAGGCGGCTCGCGCGCAGGCGGGAGACAGCGTGAGGGGCTTGGATGGCATGGGGCATGCGGTGCATTCAAAACAGGTGAACCACATTGTCCGGTGGCGCAAGCCGCCAGGGCACAGCCAGCACAGCCCATACCGCTGGCCCGCAAGTCGTCGCCTTGTCTGACACGCGGACGGGCCGGCCCCACCTGTTGTCACTGCGCCCGCAACCCTAGGCTTAAGACACACCAGCACATCCATCCACCCTGCATTGGAGACACCCCCATGGGCTACCAGACGACCAACCCCTACACCGGACAGTTTGTGGCGTCATTTGATGAACTCAGTGCGGCCCAGCTGGAGAGCAAGCTGGCAGCGGCTGAAGCCTGCTTCCAAACCGACTGGCGCCACCAACCCTTTGCCCAGCGCAAGGCGGTGCTGCAGCGTGCTGCCGGGCTGATGCGCCAACGCGCACCTGAACTGGCCGCATTGATCACATTGGAGATGGGCAAGCTCATCCAGCAAAGTGCGGGCGAGGTGGCACTCAGCGCGGCCATCCTGGACTACTACGCTGAACACGCCGAGGCGTTTTTGGCACCACAGCAACTGCCCACCAGCAAAGGTGAGGCGGTGGTGGAAAGTGCGCCCATCGGCGTGTTGTTTGGTGTGGAGCCCTGGAACTACCCCTACTACCAGATCGCCCGTTTTGCCGCGCCCAACCTGATGGCGGGCAATGTGGTGCTGGTCAAACATGCGTCCAACGTGCCGCAGTGCGCGCTGGCGTTTGAGCAACTGCTGCGTGATGCCGGCGCACCGGATGGCGCTTACACCAACCTGTTCATCTCCAAAGACCAGGTGTCGGCAGTGATCGACGACCACCGCGTACGTGCCGTGGCGCTGACCGGCAGTGAAGGTGCTGGCGCCGCCGTGGCGGCACGCGCAGGCAAGAACCTGAAAAAGTCCACCATGGAATTGGGCGGCAGTGATGCCTTCATCGTGCTGGACGACGCTGACCTGGACAAAGCAGTCAAACATGCCGTGACCGGCCGCATGGGCAATACCGGCCAAGCCTGTACGGCGTCCAAACGCATCATCGTGGTCGACGCCGTTGCCGATGCGTTTTTGCAAAAATTCCAGGCAGCGATGTTGGCCTTTTCGCCCGGTGACCCGATGGACGAGCGCACCACACTGGGCCCCATGTCGTCAGCCCAGGCGCTCAAAACACTGCTGGGCCAGGTGGACGAGGCAGTGGCCGGTGGCGCCCAGGTGTTGATCGGCGGCCAGCGCATCGCGGCAGAAGCCGGGGCGTTTATGCAGCCCACCATCCTGGCCGGCATCACGGCCAGCAACCCGGCCTTCAAGCAAGAGTTTTTTGGTCCGGTGGCGCTGTTTTTCCGCGTCGCCGATGAAGACGCAGCGGTGGCCCTGGCCAATGATTCACCGTTTGGGCTGGGCGGCTCGGTGTTCACCCAAGACACCGAACGGGGCAAACGTGTGGCGCGCCGCATCGACACCGGCATGGTCTTCATCAACAGCAGCGCGGTGTCGTCACCCGAGCTGCCGTTTGGTGGGGTCAAGAACTCCGGCTACGGCCGTGAACTGTCAAGCGCCGGCATCCAGGAGTTTGTCAACAAGAAGCTGATCCGGGTGGGTTGAGGCAATCAGCTGCTGCGGCCATGCTGCCGTGTCGCGCAACACCACCCAGCACACGGCACACTCCGGCCCAACACTCACCGGGCCACCATGCTGCACATCCCCTTCGACAACACCTACGCACGCCAGTTGCCTGGCCTGTACACCGCCACCAAGCCGGCCACCGCACCAGCCCCTGCCCTGCTGTATTTGAACCATGCCCTGGCCGCTGAGCTGGGCCTGGACGCCAGCGCGCTGGACAGCCCCGCCGGCACCGCCCTGTTGGCCGGCAATGTGCTGCCAGCAGGCGCTGAGCCGCTGGCCCAGGCCTATGCCGGCCACCAGTTTGGAGGCTTTTCACCCCAGCTGGGTGACGGCCGTGCGCTGCTGCTGGGTGAGGTGGTGGACACGCTGGGCCGGCGCCGCGACATCGCCTTCAAAGGCTCTGGCCGCACGCCGTATTCACGCGGTGGTGACGGCAAGGCGGCTGTTGGCCCGATGTTGCGAGAGGTGCTGATCGGTGAGGCCATGCATGCGCTGGGCATCCCCAGCACCCGCGCATTGGCGGTGGTGGCCACCGGTGAACTGGTGCGCCGTGAAGCGGCGTTTCCTGGTGCCATCCTCACCCGGGTGGCGGCCAGCCATCTGCGGGTGGGCACCTTCCAGTTTTTTGCCGCCCGGGGCGAAACCGACAAACTGCGCCAGTTGGCTGAATACACCATCCACCGCCATGACCCGGCGTTGGTGGACAAACTGGGCCGCATGTTGGCGCTGCTGCGCGCCGTGGCCGGGCGCCAGGCCAGCTTGATTGCCCAGTGGATGCAGGTGGGCTTCATCCACGGCGTGATGAACACCGACAACATGACGCTGTCGGGCGAAACCATCGACTACGGGCCCTGCGCCTTCATGGACCGCTACGACCCGGCCACCGTGTTCAGCTCCATCGACCACCACGGGCGCTATGCCTATGCCAACCAGCCAACGATTGCACGCTGGAACCTGGCCCGGCTGGCCGAGTCGCTGCTGCCGCTGCTGCACGAAGACCCGCAGCAGGCGGTGGATGCCGCCACGCGGGTCATCGACGACTTCCCGCTGCGCTACGAAGCGCACTGGCTGGCGGTGATGCAGGCCAAGCTGGGACTGCGGGCCGACAGCCCGGCCGGTCTTGCCGGCGAGCCTCAGGCCGCTGCCGACGCTGCGCTGGCGCGGGAGTTCCTCGCCAACCTGCAAGGGCAGGGCGTGGACTTCACGCTGGCGTTCAGGCAACTGGCCGACGTGGCCGAAACCAGCGACGCCACTGGACTGCGCCAGCTGTTTGCCGACAGCGCTGCGCTGGACGCGTGGTTGCCGCGCTGGCAACTGCGCCTGGCGCAGTCGGACAGCCCGCAGGCCAGCGCCGCGGCCATGCGCGGCGTCAACCCGTGGATCATTCCGCGCAACCAGCGCGTCGAAGAGGCGCTGACCGTGGCTTCGCAAGACGGTGACCTGGAGCCTTTCAAGCGCTTGCTGGCGCTGCTTCAGCAACCCTACGTGCAGCCCGCTGACGTTGCCACGCTGCAGGCGTACACCCAGCCGGCACCCGCGGCACAGAGCGCCTGTTTCCAGACCTTCTGCGGCACCTGATGCCAGGGTCTGCATGCGTGAACTGTTTCTGCTCGAACCCGGACTGGTCTTCCTGAACCACGGCTCCTATGGCGCCTGCCCGCGCGAGGTGTTCGACACCTTTCAACGCTGGCAGCTGGAGATGGAGCGCAACCCGGTGGAATTTCTCGGCCGGCGCTCGGGCACGCTGCTGGCCCAGGCGCGTTCGCAACTGGGCGCCTACCTGGGGGCGCGCGCGGACGACCTGGCCTTCGTGCCCAACGCCACCACGGCGGTCAATACCGTTGCCCGATCACTGGCGGCGCTGCTGGAGCCCGGCGACGAGGTGCTGGCCACCGACCATGAATATGGTGCTTGCGACGCCACCTGGCAGCACCTCTGCGATGCTGCCGGGGCCAACTACCGTCTCCTGCCGGTGCCCTTGCCCTTTGACGAGGCCGGCTTTGCCGACCGTGTGATGGCCGCCGCGACGCCGCGCACGCGGGTCATCTTCACCAGCCACATCACGTCCACCACGGCGCTGCGGTTTCCGCTCGAGCAGTTGTGCGCTGCAGCCCGACAGCAGGGCATCACCACCGTCATCGATGGCGCACACGCGCCGGGCCAGGTGCCGCTGAACCTGAACGCGCTGGGCGCCGACTTCTACACCGGCAACTGCCACAAATGGATGTGTGCACCCAAGGGTTCGGCCTTCCTGCACGTGCGGCCCGAATGGCACAGCCGGCTGCACGCCGGCGTGGTGAGCTGGGGCTATGTGGCGGGTGACGGCGGGCACACGGGCTTCGACGCCTACACCGGCCGCAGCCTGCTGGAGCGCCGGCTGCAATGGCAGGGCACACGCGACCTCGCCGCCTTCTTGACCGTGCCTGCCGCCATCGACTTCCAGCAGCGCCATGCCTGGCCGGCGCTGCGCGAGCGCTGCCACGCCCTGGCCTGCGCCACGCTGCACCGCGTGCTGGCACGCAACGGCCTGCAGGCCGTTGCGCCCGACAGCGCTTACGGCCAGATGGTGCCGATACCCGTGCGCACCACGCAGGCCGAAGCGCTGCGCCAGCACCTCTTCGAGCAGCACCGCATCGAGGTGCCGGTGACGCAGCATGGCGGGCAGACCTTCGTGCGGGTCAGTGTGCAGGCCTACAACACGGCGGCAGAGATGGACCTGCTGGTCGACGCACTGGTGCGGCTGGACATCTAGCCTCTTGCCCTGGGTGCCCGTCATGGCGCCGCAACACGTTTCTCGGCCTGTCCGCTGGACGCCGGCGCAGACCCGCCCGCGATGTGCGCCCGTCAACCCAGCCGCAGCTGCATGAACACGCTGTGCGGGTCTTCGCGGTAGCTTCCAAACGGGCCGCTGGGCTCGAAGCCACGGCTGGCGTACAGCCGTTGCGCGGGTTGAAAGTCGGCATGTGAACCCGTTTCCAGGCTCAGCAAGCGATAGCCGCGCTGGCGGGCCAGGCCGATGATGTGGTCGAGCACCGCGCGCCCGGCGCCTCGCCGCCGCAAGTCCTTGGGCGTGCGCATCGACTTCACCTCGCCTTCGGTGGCCGACAGTTCTTTCAACGCGCCACAGCCGAGCAGCTGTTCACCGTCCCAGACGCTGAAGAAGCTGATGTCGGGCGAGCGCAGCTTGTTCAGGTCCAGCGCAAACACCTGCTCGGGTGGCGACAGCTCGACCATGTTGGCCAGGTGCTCGCTGAGCAGCGCATGAACCTGCGGGCGGGTGAGGTCGTCGAGCTCGATGCGCATGGACTTGCGGGTGGGCTGGTGGCGATTGCCCAAGAGTGTGGCATGGGCTGCGCCCATTCCGATCGGGCACAGAGTCGCGGCGGCCCGGCGGCCGAGCCCGGTCAGGCGATGCTTTCCACCTGCCGGCTCTGCTGGTAGGCCTTGCCAAACCGGTTGGCCAGGAAGTCGGGCAGCGCCACCTCTTCCTGGCGCACGAAGCCGCGCTGCGGCAGGCGGCCTTCGCGGAACAGGTCGACCGCGGCACAGATGCCGGCTGCGGTGGTGATCTGGATCGCCGACAACGGTGCTGTGGCGTCCCTTTCGGCAAAGATCTTGCGCGCAAACACCTCTTGCAGCAGCACGCCGTTCTTCATGCCGCTGACGGTGACGAACACCAGCACCACGTCCTGCATCGTGGCCGGCATGCTCTTGCGCATGATGTCCTTCAGCAGTTCCTGGTCGGCGGCCAGCGCCAGGTCTTCAAGCAGAAACTTCATCAGGTCGCGGTGCCCGGGGTAGCGCACCGTCTTGTAGTCCAGGTTCAGCACCTTGCCGACCCAGGTTTCACACAGCGTGCCCAGGCCACCAGAGGTGTTGAAGGCTTCGTATTCGGTGCCGTCCAGGCTGAAGTGCTCCAGCCCTTCCAGCGGCAGCGCGGAAATAAGCTGCCCGCCATGGATGGCCTCGCAGGGGTGGCAGTACTCGTTGATCAGGCCGTCCACCGACCAGGTCAGGTTGTACTTCAGCTGGTTGGTCGGAAACGCGGGCAGCGCACCGACGCGCATCTGCACGTCGCGCACTTCGTCGAACTGCCGCGCCAGGTGGTGCGCCACGATGCCGATGAAACCCGGCGCCAGTCCGCATTGCGGCATGAAGGCCGTGCGCGCGCCGTCGGCCAGGCCCTTGATGGCTTTGGTGGCGGCCACGTCTTCGGTCAGGTCGAAGTAATGGCATCCGCCGTCACGTGCAGCCGTGGCTGCAGTGATGGCCAGGTGGTAGGGCAGGGCGTTGACCACGGTGTCCATGCCGCTGAGCCGGGCCCGCAAGGCCGATGCGTCGGCGGTGTCGACGACAAGCGTCTGTATGTCCCCGGCGGCCAGCGCCGCCAGGTAGCGTGCGTTCTTGTCGAACACCGTGACCTCGTAGTCGCCGCTGGCATGCAGCAGGCGGGCGATGGTCTGGCCGATGTGGCCGGCACCCAACAGCGCGATCTTCATGGCAACGCTCCAGCTCAGGTTCAGAAGCGCTGCGAGCATACGCGGCGGGTGCGGCCTTGGTGAGGCCGTAAGTCGCCGGCAAACCACCCATCTCGCTCAGCAGCCGTGGTGCACGCCGGGGTCAGGCGGCCCCACCGGGCGGCGCTTCACCACCACCCATGGTGCCGGCGCCACCAGCCTTTCATCAACTGCACCAGCGCCATGCAGCCCAGCAGCAGCAGCGGCAAGGCGGCGAATTACAACCCCGGCAACGGCGGGTGACACCGCGGCGGTGCAGGAAGCGCCAGAACAGGGTGCGTGGGCGGCGCTGTGGCATGCCGGATTTCGCTCGGGTCGGCATTCTTGGCATGCCCGCGCTTGATGCTGTCAGCCTGCCAGTGCCGGCAGTGCAGCCCGCCGCGCCAGGTCGCGTGCCACGATGGCCGCCAAGGCCGCCGAGGCCACGCGGGCGGTGGCGCTGTCGGCCCGGCTGGTCAGCGCGATGGGCACCCGCGCGCCCAGCACGACGCCACAGCTGGAGGCACCGGCCAGGTAGTCCAGTTGCTTGGCCAACATGTTGCCGGACTCGAGATCGGGCACCACCAGAACGTCGGCCTGCCCCGACACCGGCGAGTCGATGCCCTTGAGCCGCGCCGCTTCGGCCGAGATGGCGTTGTCGAAGGCCAGCGGCCCGTCGAGCAGCGCGCCCACGATCTGGCCACGGTCGGCCATCTTGCACAACGCGGCGGCGTCCAGCGTGGACGCGATGCGGGGCGTCACCGTCTCGATGGCCGACAGGATGGCCACGCGCGGCAGCGTCACGCCCAGCGCATGGGCCAGGTCCACCGCGTTGCGCACGATGTCGGCCTTTTCTTCCAGCGTGGGGGCGATGTTGATGGCGGCATCCGTCACCAGCAGCGGTTTCGGATAGGCCGGCACCTCGAAACGGAAGACATGCGACATGCGCCGGCCGGTGCGCAGCCGCGGCTCGGCCAGCACCGCCTGCATCAGTTCGTCGGTGTGCAGGCTGCCCTTCATCAGCATGCCCACCTCGCCGCGTGCGGCCATCGCGGCGCCTTCGGCGGCGGCACTGTGGCTGTGCGGCACGTCACGCAGTTGCACGTCGGCGAGGGACAGATTCAGGCTCGCCGCCAGCGCGCGGATGCGCGCAGCCGGCCCCACCAGCACCGGCACGATCAAGCCTTGCTGCCAGGATTCCAGGGCACCGCGCAGCGAGCCTTCATCACAAGGGTGCACCACGGCGCAGCTCACGGGCGGGTTGCCGCGGTGGGCCCGCACCCAGGCGTCGAGCCGCGCCTGCGGGTCGAACAGGCGCATCGTGGGCAGCGTGGCGCGCGGGCGCGTGACCTTGCGCGTCGGCGCACGCACCAGCGCCTGCCCGCTGACCACCTGCTCACCGCGCTGGTTCAGCACCTCGCAGTCCATGCGCACGTTGCCGGTGGAATCGTTCTTGTCGACCACGGTGACGCTGACGCTGAGCGTGTCGCCCAGACGCACCGGGCCGTGGAAGCGCAGGTTCTGCTCGATGTAGACGGTGCCGGGGCCGGGGAACTCGGTGCCCAGCAGGCTCGAGATGAGCGCACCGGCCCACATGCCGTGCGCCACCACGCCATGAAAACGCGTGCCTTCGGCGTAATCGGTGTCGACGTGCGACGGGTTGAAGTCGCCCGACGCCAGCGCAAACGCCTGGATGTCGGTCATCGTCAGCGTGCGCGACATCTGCGCGCGCTGGCCGGGTTGCAGTTCGTCGTAGGTGATGTTCTCGATCAGGTCGTCGGGGGCGTTCATGGCGAAAACTCGTGGCTCGATGGTGCAGTCTTGGTGGCGCGTGCAGCGGGGCAGTCGCACTGGATGTTGGCGTGCACAGACCCCCCGGGCCCTTGACCCTACCAGACGAAGATGACGCGGGGGCCCTGCCGGCACCCCTGTCATCGCTTCGGGTCTGCCGGGCGTTCAGGCAAGCACCGCTGCAGCACCGCATTCGTAGCGCGGTGCCTGGATCGGTGACACTGACGCGGCCCGACAACCCCACATCCCTGCTGGAGACTGACCATGAACTACAACAAACTGCGGCTGCTGGCCGCCACGCTGCTGATGACGGCCACGCTGGGCGCGGCTGCCCAGCCAGCGGAACTGGAGGGCGTGAAGCTCGAGCCCTCGGCGCAGGTGGGCGCTGCCGCGCTGCAGCTCAACGGCGCAGGCCTGCGCACGCGCGCTTTCTTCAAGGTCTACGTGGCAGCGCTGTACGTGCCGCAGAAAAGTGCCGACGCGGCCGCGCTGCTGGCGCAAAAAGGCCCGCGCCGCATCACATTGACGATGCTGCGCAACATCGACGCCGATTCGCTGTCGGGTGCTCTGAACGACGGTTTGAAGGCCAACCACAGCGAAGCGCAGCTGGCCGGCTGGAAGACGCAGATCGAAACCCTGAATGCCAGCCTGAAGGCCGCGGGCGAAGCGCGCAAGGGCGACGTGATCCAGATCGAGTTCACGCCCGAGGCCGGCACCCGCGTGCTGCTGAACGGCCAACCGCGCGGCACGGCGATGCCGGGCGAGGACTTCCTGACCGCGCTGCTGCGCATCTGGCTGGGCGACAAGCCGGCTGACGCTGCGCTGAAGAAGGGGCTGCTCGGCGGCTGATGCCGCTGAGCGAGGGGCGACCGGTCAGCAGCCACGCGGCGCCGGCTAACCGGGCGCTGTGCAAGTCGTCCAGCGCCTGGTTGGCCTGATCCTACGCGCAGCTGTGCACGTGGGCCTTCGCCAACCACATCGCCGGTGCCCGCTTCGTCGGCTTCGACCACGGCGGCCATCTGCTGGTGGGGCATGACGCCGAAGTGCAGCGCGCGGTGATGACGCTGCTGCACCGCACACGTGGCTCGCCGGGGTAGTAGCTGCCCGCAAAAGCGGCTGGTCGAGCGCGGGCCATGAGGTTTCTGCCACTACAAGCCACTTTGGGCCTGCGCCGGCAAAGATCGAGGGCCGGCCGGCAGGCCCGGTCCATTGATTACCATGCACCAAGGTGTCCTTGCAGGGCCACGCAGCCGTGTCGCCGGACGCACCACCACCTTGGTCGCAAACAGAAGAATTCGGTGCAATCAGATCAACCACTGAACCCCTGGCGCCTGTCCGTCGCGCCGATGATGGACTGGACCGACCGCCATTGCCGCACGCTGCACCGCCTGATCACGCGGCATACGCGGCTGTACACCGAGATGGTGACCACCGGTGCGCTGCTGCATGGCGACGTGCCGCGCCATCTGGATTTCAACCCCGAAGAACACCCGGTGGCGCTGCAACTCGGGGGCAGCGAGCCGGCCGACCTGGCAGTCTGTGCGCGGCTCGCGCAGCAGTGGGCGTACGACGAGGTGAACCTGAACTGCGGCTGCCCCAGCGAACGGGTGCAGCGCGGTGCCTTTGGCGCCTGCCTGATGAACGAGGCCGAACTGGTGGGCGACTGCGTGGACGCCATGCGCCAGGCCTGCAACGTGCCGGTGACCGTGAAACACCGCATCGGCATCGATCAGCAGGAGAGCTACGACTTCGTGCGCGACTTCGTCGGCACCGTGAACCGGCGGGGCGGCTGCACGGTGTTCATGGTGCACGCACGCAACGCCTGGCTCAAGGGCCTGAGCCCGAAGGAAAACCGCGAAGTGCCACCGCTGCGCTACGACACGGTGTACCGGCTGAAGGCCGACTTTCCGCAGTTCACCATCGTGCTCAACGGCGGCGTCACCACCAACGAGCAGATCGCCGAACACCTGCAGCACGTGGACGGCGTGATGGTGGGCCGGCAGGCCTATCACGAGCCGTGGCTGATGGCGAGCTGGGACACGCGCTTCCTGGGCGGCACGGCCGCGCCCCCGCAGCGCGACGACGTCGAAGCCGCCTACGTGGCCTACCTGACGCGCGTGGCAGCCGACAGCAGCCGGGGCTGGAGCCACGCCAGCCGCCATCTGGTGGGCCTGCGGCATGGGCAGGCCGGCGCGCGGCGCTGGCGCCAGGTGTGGAGCGACCCGGGCCTGCGCGCAGCCACGCCCGCCGGCACCTCGCTGATCGCCCGCCAGGCCCTGGGCGGCGGCCACGAGGGCGCGGCACCCCGGCCTGCAGTGCCGCGGCAGACCGGGGCTGCGCAGCCTGCAGTGTCCCCGGTTCCGCTGGCTTCCAGTTGATGCGGCCCACGACGAATTCGACCGGAGCCGAGCCATGGCGAACAGTCCCAAGACCGTGCCGACCACCGCTTCAGTGGCGGTTTTCATCGATGCCATGGCCGATGCGCAGCGGCGCGCAGACTGCCAGGCGCTTTCGGCCATGATGCAGGCCGCCACGGGCGAGACGCCGGTGCTGTGGGGCAGCGCCATCATCGGCTTCGGCGCCTACCGCCAAACCTATGCCGCCGGCCACACCGGCGATTGGCCGCTGTTGGCCTTCTCGCCGCGCAAGAACGACTTCAGCATCTACATCATGTCGGGCTTCGAGCCCTTCGCCGATCTGATGGCCCGGCTGGGCAGGCACAAGACGGGCAAGTGCTGCCTGTACCTGAAGCACCTGGCCGACGTGGATGCGACGGTGTTGCGCGCGCTGCTCGACGCTGCCGTGCGGGCCCTGGCGCCGCGGCGCGTGGCCGCGAACCATGCCGCCGATGCGCCGGAAGGTTCAGTCGCCATCAAGCGACCCAGGGCCGCCACGGCGCGCGCAGGCCGTACACCATCAACCCCAACCTGAACCCACGAGCCCACCTTGAGCAGCCCATCCAGCACCACCACCGCCCCGTCCCAGCCAGCTTCGGGCCAAACACCCTTGCTGGCCATCATCGGCGGCAGCGGCCTCTATGACCTGCCGGGCCTTACCGACACCGCCTGGGTGACGGTGGACACACCCTGGGGTGCGCCGTCCGACCAGATCTTCCGCGGCCGGCTCGGCGACACGCAGCTCGCCTTCCTGCCGCGCCACGGCCGTGGCCACCGCATCCCGCCGGGCGAGGTGAACTACCGCGCCAACATCGCGGCGCTGAAGATGCTGGGCGCCACCGACGTGCTGTCGTTGTCGGCCGTGGGCGGTCTGCGCGCCGACCTGCCGCCAGGCACCTTCGTCATCGTCGACCAGTTCATCGACCGCACCGTGGGCCGCACCAGCAGCTTCTTCGGCACCGGGCTGGTGGCACACGTGTCGATGGCCGACCCCACGTGCAGCCGGCTGGGCCGGCACCTGCAAGCCACGCTGCAGGCCCAGGGCGTGCCCCATGTGCTGGGTGGCACCTATCTGGCGATGGAAGGGCCGCAGTTCTCCAGCAAGGCCGAGTCGGCGCTGTACCGCAGCTGGAACTGCAGCGTCATCGGCATGACCAACATGCCCGAAGCCAAGCTCGCGCGCGAAACCGAGCTGTGTTTTGCCAGCGTGGGCATGGTCACCGACTTCGACTGCTGGCACCCTGGGCACGACGCGGTGACGGTGGACGCCGTCATCAAGATGCTGCTGGGCAACGCCGCCACCGCGCGCACGCTGCTGGCCAGCCTGGCCGGGCGCATCTCAGCCGACGCGGTGGCGCCTGCCTGTGCCTGCCGCCATGCGCTGTCGTTTGCGCTCATCACCGCGCCCGAGGCGCGCGACCCCGCCGTGGTGCAGCGCCTGCGCTGCGTGGCCGGCCGCGTGCTGGGCTGAACGGGCCGTGCAGGTCAACGGCCAGCCCATGCGCACGCTGCGCCCCGCGCCGGGCGGTGACGCGCTGATCGTCATCGACCAGCGGCAGTTGCCGCACCGCCTTCAGGAAAGGACGCTGAAGAGCGCCCGCGACGTGTTCATTGCCATCCGCGAGATGTGGGTGCGCGGTGCGCCGCTGATCGGCGCCGTGGCCACCTACGGCCTGGCGCTGCAGGCGCGGCGCGATGCCCGTGACGAGGCGCTGCACAACAGCGCCCAGTTGTTGCGCAGCAGCCGCCCGACCGCGGTGAACCTGGCCTGGGCGCTGAACCGCTTGATGGCACAGCTGCTGGCAGTGCCCGTAGCACAACGCGCCGAGCTGGCATGGTCTGCCGCAGCGGCGCTGGCCGAGGCCGACGTGGCAGTGAACGCCGCCATCGGCCGCCATGGGCTGGCGCTGCTGCAGGCACTGGCGCTGTGCAAGGGCGCGGCCGGGCCGGTGAACGTGCTCACCCACTGCAACGCCGGCTGGCTGGCCACGGTGGACTGGGGAACCGCCACCGCGCCCATCTACCAGGCCCACGCGGCGGGCCTGGCGGTGCATGTGTGGGTGGACGAAACCCGGCCGCGCAACCAGGGCGCCAGTCTCACCGCTTGGGAACTGGGGCAGGCCGGCGTGCCACACACGGTGGTGGCCGACAACGCGGGGGGCCATCTGATGCAGCACGGGCAGGTGGACATCGTCATCGTCGGCTGCGACCGTGTCACCGCGCGAGGCGATGCCTGCAACAAGATCGGCACCTACCTCAAGGCCTTGGCGGCGCGCGACAACGGCGTGCCCTTCTACGTGGCGATGCCGACCTCCACGCTGGACCTGGCCTTGAGCGACGGCCTGCGCGAAGTGCCCATCGAAGAACGCAGCGCACGCGAAGTGACCCACATCACTGGCCGCGCTGCGGGCGGTGAGCTGGTGGAGGTGCAGCTCACGCCCGACGGCAGCGGCGCTGCCAACCCGGCCTTCGACGTGACACCGGCGCGGCTGGTCACAGCCTTCATCACCGAAATGGGTGTGGTGCCGGCCGACGAAGCAGCACTGCGTGCATTGGGCGCAGCCGCTGCCCAGACCAGTAAGCCATGACCCCGCCCGACGACGAAGAAGTGCTGCGCCAGACGGCCGTCACAGCGATGCAGCGCCTGGACAGCCTGGGCATGAACCGCGGCAGCACCGGCAATCTCAGCCTGCGCCTGCCATGGCAGGGTCGGCCCGGCATGCTGATCACGCCCACCGGCATGGGCGCTGCCGAATTGCGCCCGCAGGATCTGGTGTGGCTGGGCTTCGACGGCCACTGCGTGGGGAACTGGCGGCCGTCGTCGGAATGGCATTTCCACCAGGCCATCTACCGTGCCCGGCCCGACCTGTATGCCGTGGTGCACACGCATTCCGTCCACGCCACCTCCTTGGCCTGCCTGCGCCGGCCGCTGCCGTCGTTTCATTACATGGTGGCAGTGGCCGGTGGCAGCGACGTGCCGCTGGTGCCCTACCACCTGTTCGGCACCGAAGCCCTGAGCCAGGGCGTGGCCGCTGCACTGCAACAGCGCAACGCCTGCCTGCTGGCCAACCATGGGCTGGTGGCGGCCGGCAGCACGCTGGCGCAGGCCCTAAAGGTGGCGCAGGAGGTGGAGTCCCTCTGCCAGGTGTATCTGCAGGCGCTGGCGGTGGGTGAACCGATGCTGCTGTCGGCCGCCGAGATGGCCGAGGTGATCGAGCGCTTTCGTAGCTACGGCAAGTCGGCCCGGGCCGACTGAGGGCCTGCCGCCGCGATGGCCTGGCGCTCAGGCCAGGTCGCCAGCGTCAGGCCGGCGAGCGACAGCACCAGCGCCGCCACATGGGCGCTGCCAAAGGACTCGCCCAGCACCAGCACGCCCACCACCGCCGCACTCAGCGGCAGCATCACCGTGAACACGCCCGCCCGCGCCGAGGGCACGCGCTGCAGGCCGCGCATCCACAGCCAGACGGTGACCACGCTGGCGGCGATGGCGTAGAAGACCAGCAAGGCCCAGGTGGGGAGGCTGACCGCAGAAAAGTCGAACTGCAACGCCTGCCACAGGCCAAACGGTGTGACCAGCGCCAGCCCCCACAGGTTGATGAGCGCACTGATGCGCCGCGGCGAGATGCGGCCCGACAGCCGCTTGCCGATGACCACATAGCTGGCCTCGCACAACACCGCGCCCAGCAGCAGCACGTAGCCCAGCAGGCTTTCGCCGCCCGCCGCAGCTGCGCCCACTGCAGGTGGCGCGCCCGGCTGTGCACGCGCCAGTGCCAGCAGCGCAATGCCGGCCATGGCACAGACGATGGCCCAGGCCACGCGCGGCCTGATGCGCTCGCCCAGGAAGAAGCGAGACAACAGCGCCACCGCGGCCGGTATCGCGGCCATCGTGACACCGGCGGCAATGGCAGAGGTCAGCGCCACGCCGTAAAGCATGCAGATGCTGAAGAGAAAGTTGCCCAGAAAGCTTTCCCAGAACAGCAACTTGCGATCGTGTGCGTTCAGCACCGGGTCTCCCGGGCCGCGGGCCACCCAACGTGCCATCGCGACGGCGGCAATGCCGAAGCGCAACCAGGCCAGCAACATCACCGGAAAGACCGCCACCAGCAGCTTGGACAAGCCCACGTAACTGCCCACCAACGCCATGCTGGCCGCCAGGCAGGCGTAGGCGCCCCAGGGCGGCTGTGCGTGCACCACGCCGTGCTGAGCTTCGGTCATGCGCGTCGGCCAGACAGGGCGCCGGGGCGGCAAGCTGTGCGGCCCGTTGGCACGGCGGCGGGTTCGGGTAGTGGCGCGTGGGCAGCGTGGTGGCGATTCATCAGGTCTCGCGGGGTGACATCGAGGGCGTGGCTCGGGTGAGCTATGGGCCCATTTGCGCACTGGCAAGGATTCGGTTGGGCCCGGAGGAAGGTCATGGCGCAGTGGCAAGACTCGGCGGATCGTAGCCGCCGCGGACCGGCGGTTTTGCTCAGAAGCGTGGGCGGCGGCAGGGGCTGGGGCTCTTGCTGGGCTTGCTGACACCGCCCCTGGCGCGCAGGTGAAGGCAATGCACTTTATCGCAATGCAGCATGCATTTCACTACATGGAAATTTGCCCTGCTGCGCCGCAGCAACTTCCATCATATGGGAAAACGCCATTCCACATTATGAATACGTGGCGCAAGTGTTTGATTTCATTGAAGTCATTCTTATGTCTTATATAAGACACATGTGTTGCGCAGGCCGGCCGTAAGCGATACGCTGGAGGTGTTGCATTTCGACAGTTCCTGCATCAACCAACCCTAGCGCAAGGATCCAGCACCATGAGCCAACCCACCCGCCAAGAACAAATTGCCGCTCTCGAAAAAGAGTGGGCCACCAACCCCCGCTGGAAGGGCATCAAGCGCGGCTACAGCGCCGCCGATGTCGTGCGCCTGCGCGGCAGCATCCCCATCGAACACACACTGGCCAAGCGTGGCGCTGAAAAGCTGTGGAACCTGGTCAACACCGAGCCCTTCGTCAATACGCTGGGCGCGCTGACCGGCAACCAGGCCATGCAGCAGGTGAAGGCCGGCCTGAAGGCCATCTACCTGAGCGGCTGGCAAGTCGCCGGCGACGCCAACAGCAACGGCGAGATGTACCCCGACCAGAGCCTGTACTCGGTGGACTCGGTGCCCAAGGTGGTGAAGAAGATCAACGCCACGTTTCAGCGTGCCGACCAGATCCAGTGGAGCGAAGGCAAGGGTGACATCGATTTCTTCGCCCCCATCGTGGCCGACGCTGAAGCCGGCTTTGGCGGCGTGCTGAACGCCTTCGAGCTGATGAAGGCGATGATCGAAGCCGGCGCCGCGGGCGTGCACTTCGAAGACCAGCTGGCCAGCGTGAAGAAGTGCGGCCACATGGGTGGCAAGGTGCTGGTGCCGACGCGTGAAAACGTGGCCAAGCTGGTGGCCGCCCG